>NZ_JAWLRY010000008.1:0-185661 GCF_033142325.1 Rhodococcus sp. IEGM 1370
TCGTCGATCCTTCCCACCAAGCTGAGCTCGGCGTGTCGAACCAAGGACCGGATCAACCGTTATTCAGACAGTCCCGGTCGGGGTGAGGTCGACGGTGTGGGTGGGTCCGATGGCGTCGAGGAACGGTCGATCGTGGCTGGCGATGATCAGTGCACCTTCGAATGTGTCGAGCGCGTCGATGAGGTGCTGTCGACTGGTGATGTCGAGGTTGTTGGTTGGCTCGTCGAGGATCAGTAGTTTCGGAGCAGGCTCGGCCAGCAGTATTCGGGCCAGTGCGGCCCGCAGTCGTTCGCCACCGGAGAGGGTGGCGACGACGGCGTCGGCGTCGGATCCGCGGAACAGGAAGCGGGCGAGTTGGCCGCGGATCTGTTCGGCCGTGGCGTGCGGAGCGACGTCGGCAATGTTCTCGGCGACGGTGCGGGATTCGTCGAAGACGTCGAGTCGCTGCGGCAGATACTTCCACGGCACCTCTGCCCCGGTGGCGTCCAGGGCCCGCAGCAGCGTGGTCTTGCCGCTGCCGTTCGGTCCGATCAGTGCGATGCGCTCAGGGCCCACGATGCGCAGGTCCTCGTGCGCAAGAACCACCTGTCCCGCGTGGACTTTCGTCGCCGGGAGGTCGACGCGTATTTCGCGGTCGTCGCGCAGGAGATCCTCGGCGGCCGACAGGGACGATCGGGCGTCGTCGACGCGGTCGCTGTGGGTTCCGTGGAGTTTGCCTGCCGATTCCTGGGCCGCCCGCTTGCGTCGGCCCGCGAGGATCGGCGGCACGCGCTTCTGTTCTTCCATCTTCTTGCCGAAGCGCAGGCGTCGGTCGAGTTTGATTCGGGTGTCGATCAATTCGCGTTCCTGCTTGCGGACATCGTTCTTCGCATCGCGGATCGTTGCCCGTGCCGCCTGCTGTTCCGCGTCGACGACCGAGCGGTAGTGCTGGTAGTTGCCGCCGAACATGCGCAGCCGCGACACTCCGCTGCGCTCTGCTCGCACCTCGGCGATGGTCTCCACGCGTTCGAGCAACTCGAGGTCGTGAGTGCACACGATCAGCACACCCGGGTAGCCGTCGACTGCCGTGTACAACCGTTCTCGCGCAACCTGATCGAGATTGTTGGTCGGCTCGTCCAGTAGCAGTACGTCGGGTTGGGCGAGCAATTGTGCGGTGAGTGCCAGCAGCGTCGTCTCGCCGCCCGACAGGGTGCCGACGCGGCGATCCAGGTCGCCCACAGAGCCGACGATGCTGCCGAGGCCGAGTTTGTTCAGCAGTGCCAGAGCGCGTTCCTCGACGTCCCACGCCGATCCGACGATTGCGAAGTCGTCCTCGGTGGAGGAGCCGGATTCTATGCGATGCAATGCTTTTCGCACCGACTCGATGGCCAGCACCCGATCCACGGATAGATCGGGGTCAAGTGTGACGTCCTGGCGTAGATGGCCCAACACGCCGGGAATCGAGATCGAACCGCGCTGCGGCGTCAACTCCCCGACGAACAATCTCAGCAGGGTCGACTTGCCGGCACCGTTGGAACCGATCAGACCTGTTGTGCCGCTTGGGAAGACGGCCGACATGGCGTCGAACACGGAGTCCCCGTCGGGCCAGGCAAACGTCAGATTCGAGACAGAGAGGGAGGATGAATGAGGCATGGATGCTCCAAAGGTGTGCGTGCGATGGATCTGCAGGCGTCTAGAACCTTTGGAAGAGCAATGGCCTCTCCGAATCTGTGGGCGACAAGGCGAAGACCACCTTAGCCCCGAACCCGAAGGGCACGCAAGCGAATTAGACCGACGGGCCCCTCTTGCGTAGTTCGTCGACCGTCGTCATGGCGCCCCGCAGTTCGTCGAGCCACTCCTGGGTGTGCTCGCCGACGAGTTTCACGGCCCAGGCCAGAGCGTCGGCCCGGGAGCGGGCGACGCCGGCGTCGACGAGAGTGTCCAGGACGCGACGCTCGGGCTGACGCAGGCGTGTCATGACCGGGACGGCGAGGTGGGTGAACAGGACCACCTCGGATCCGGTCCGAACACCCCACGCGACCTTGCGGCCGTATCGCTTCTCCGCCTCGTCAGCGATCTGCATGCGGTCGCCCCGGGTGGTTTCACGGAATCGCGCGATGCGGCCCTCGGTGGCTGCGGATGAACTGTCCTGCTCCACGGGCAATGTTCCGACGACGACGATTTCCTCTCGGTCGACCTCGACCGAGGCGGCACCGTCGAACCAGGTGTCCGGGAGTCGGCCACCGAACCAATCGGCTGCATCGGTGGCATCCGGAATGTCTGCGTGCTGCCAGCCGCCGGGGCGACCGAACGAGCGTCCGTTGGGTTTCATGGGGACTCCTCGGTGGGTGTTGTAAGACTGATTACATAATTACACCTCATTTCGAGATCGTGCCATCGGTGTTTCGCGGATGCGCTGGGGCATGATCGACCTCGTGCGCACTTCGAGAAGACCGACGACTCTGGCCGCGATCGTGTCCGTCCTGGCACTGGTTCTCGCCGCCTGCGGGCAGAGTGGGCCGGATCAGCCGCAGACTGTCGCCGAGCAGTTCGCGGAGGCGGTGAACAGCTCGAACATCGATCAGGCCGCCGCGTTGACCACCGACCCGGCAGGCGCGACGGCAGCGCTCACCGAGCTGTACGACGGGTTGTCGGCCGGCGGAACAGTGACGGCCACTCCCGATTTCGAGGCCGTCGACGCCAACGAGGATGCGGGCACGTTCACGTTGAATGCCGGCTGGCGCTTCTCGACGACCACCGACGGCACCGCCGAACCCGACGGCGAACCGAAGGAGTGGAACTACACCACCTCTGCGACAGCGGCCGAGACCGAGCAGGGCTGGAAGATCACCTGGGATCCGGCGATGTTGGTTCCGGGCCTGACCGCCGACTCGTCGGTGCGTTTCACTCCCACCGATGCGCTCGTCGCACCGCGCATCTTCGACGGCAACGGCGTCGAGTTGATGTCGCAGCAGGTGGTGAACCTCGTCAACGCCGATGCGACGGCCGATCCGGCAGCGGTCGCGAATCTCGTCGGCTCCGTTGTTCCGGGTGTCACGGCCGAATCGGTGGCAGCGACTGTTGCCGGCGCGCAAGGTAACTCAGCGACGATCGTCACCCTTCGTCAGTCCGATATCGACCCCATCGGTGCTCAGCTCGCGGCCGTCCCCGGGGTCACCCTGGCTCCGCAGACGCGGCTGCTCGCCACCGACCGGAATCTCGTTTCGCCGGTCCTCAACGACCTGACGACGCTGTGGGAGCAGGAGCAGGCCGCCAATCGTGGATGGGCTGTGCAGGCCGTTGCCGCGGACGGCTCCATCACCCCGCTTGCCGGCCGCGACGCCGCAACGGGAGACGACATCGCGACCACCCTGGATTCGGCACTGCAGCTCAAAGCCGAGAATGCTCTCTCGTCGCTGCCGCAGCAGGCGGCCATCGTGGCGCTTCGGCCGTCGACGGGTGCGGTTCTCGCCGTGGCGCAGAACGCCGCCGCGGACGCCGAGGGTCCGATCGCCCTCACCGGTCTGTACCCGCCGGGGTCGACCTTCAAGACGGTGACCACCTCGGCTGCACTGCAGTCCGGTGCAGTCACCCCCGATACCGTGCTGCCGTGCCCGGCGACCGAGAACATCGAGGGTCGGCAGATCCCGAACGACGACAACTTCGATCTCGGCAACGTGCCGCTGCACACCGCTTTCGCCAGGTCCTGCAACACGACGATGGGCCGCCTGGGCGTGGCACTCCCACCGAACGGGCTGACCGACGCGGCAGCGCAGTACGGCCTCGGCGTCGACTACGTCACCCCCGGTCTGACGACCGTCACCGGTTCGGTGCCGTCCGCCGACACCCCGGCGCAGCGGGTCGAATCCGCCATCGGCCAGGGGCAGGTGACCGCGTCGCCGTTCGGAATGGCGCTGGTCGCGTCGTCGATCGCGAACAACGGATTGCTCCCACCGACGGTGGTCCCCAGTGGGCCGGGAGTGGGAAACATGCAGCCGGCAGCGGTGAACCCCCAGGTCACCGAGCAGATCAAAGCCATGATGCGCGAGACGATCACCGGCGGCACGGCCACGGCGCTGAACGACATCCCCGGGTTGCTCGGCAAGACCGGCACCGCCGAATTCGGTGCGAACAACGAGGGAGCGCACGGCTGGTTCGTCGGTATCTCCGGTGATCTCGCGTTCGCGGTGTTCGTGAACGACGCAGGCAGTTCGACCCCGGCCATCGAGGCTGCGGGTCGTTTTCTGCGCTAGTCCAGGTCCGGAACCGACCACGGCGTATCCCAATCGTGACCGGCTCGTATGAATCCCGTGCTTGTTACTCGTGTGACTACAGTGAATATTGTGACTCATGAGTTCTATGAGTCGTGCCCGTCGTGGCCCGCGCAAGGTCCGCGGTCGCTACTTCGTCGCCGTTGCGGCATCGGCGACGTTGACGGTCTCGGCAGCGTTCTGGATGGTCGATCGCCCACCGAGCGAGGCCGAGGTGCTGGTCTCCAAATTCGTCGACGCCCTGGACAACCGAGACGTCGCTGCCGCTGCCGCGATGACGACTTATCCGAACGCCGCGACGGCCGCGCTGAACCAGATGTTCGACGGCTTGTCGGCCGACGGCACGTCCACCGGGGATTTCGACCTGACCCAGTACATGGACCTCTCCGAAGAGAGTGGCTACTTCACTCTCGCGTCGGCGTGGAATTTCGGTGAGGGCAAGGACTGGAAGTACAGCGCTCAGGGCTCGACCAAGAAGCTCAGCGTCGGTTGGCGCATCGCGTGGGACCCGGCCACTCTCGTTCCGGACCTCACCTCGGGCGGATCGGTTCGATACACCCGGACCGACGCTGCCCCGCCGCTGATCTTCGACGCCGCGAGCAACGTGCTGATGAGCGAGCGAACCATCAACGCCATCTCCCTCGACCCTGCGCAGACGAGCGATCCGGCGGCGTCCACCGCGCAACTCGCAGACGTCATCGATGTCGTCGCACCGCTCATCACCTCCGAATCGATGCTGGCCGAGTTGAACTCGTCCGGCGGTGCACCGATCACCGCAGTGACCCTGCGTGACGACGATTTCGCCGTCCTCGAAGACGACCTGCGCGCCGTGCCGGGTGTGGTGGTTTCTCCGCAACCCAAGCTGATCGTCGACGACCGTCGGATCACCTCACCCGTGCTCGACTCGTTGCGAAGCGCATGGCAGGAAGGACGCGACGCCACCGCAGGCTGGGCCGTCGACACCTACACCGTCGACGGAGTCGGTGAGCGCCGTGTCGGTTTCCAGGGTCCTGGTGGTCCTGACCTGCACGCAACGCTCGATCCGCGTGTTCAACTCGCCGCCGAGAATGCGGTGGTCATGGCGGGGTCGTCGGCGTCGATCGTCGCTCTGTCCACCTCGACCGGTGCGATTCTCGCTGCGGCACAGAACAGTTACGCGAACGAGCAGGGCGACGTGGTGTTCGGGGGCTCCTACCCGGCCGGCACCGCGTCGGAGTTGGTCGCGGCGGCACAGTCCGATCGCGGTGACGACAGCGCCGAGGATGCAGCTGCGGCACTGGGTCTCGGTATCAGCTACTCGATGCCCGGCCTCGACGCCTACACCGGAACTCCCGCCGACAGTCGCAGCGCGATCGACGGCATCAGGGCCGTGTCGACCGCCTCCGGTGACGAGGCGACGGTGACTCCGTTCGGTCTCGCACAGATGGCGGCCGCGATCTCACGGGGCAGCGCTCCGACTCCGACGATCGTCGCCGGCCAGACCGCGGTCGCCAATCGTGAGTCCCAGGCACTCGGGTCGGATGCGGCAAATCGGTTGCGCGACATCCTTGCCGACTCGTCACGCAGTAGCGGTCTCGACACGTTCGACGGGGTGCAGGGATTCGCCGGGGAAAGTGGCGACGATCGCTTCGTGCTCGCCACCAGTGGTGATGTCGCGTTTGCGGTCTACATCGAGGACGCGGACGGCGGGGATCAGGCAGTGCGCATGACGAGCCGGTTGCTGCAGGAGATGGCGAACCCCGTCGAGTAGGGCAGGAGTGGAGCCTGCGAAATGACCAGGGATGTGGGTCGATCGTTAGGCACGGTAGTTTTATTCGGTGACTGTGCTCGATTTCGGACTCCTGGTGGTGGCCGGGTTCTTCGCCGGGCTCATCGGGTTCGTCACCGGGCTCGCATCGCTGGTCTCCTACCCTGCGTTGCTTGCGGTGGGTCTGCCTGCGGTGTCTGCGAACGTGACGAACACGGTCGCATTGGTCGCGGCCGGTGTCGGGGCGACGGCGAGTTCCTCGGCCGAGCTCGCCAAGGACGGAAAGCAGCTGGTTCGGTACGCGATCTACTCGGCTCTCGGCGGTACCACCGGTGCAGTTCTGTTGCTCAATACGCCGGACGGTTCGTTCGAGGTGGTCGTACCGTTCCTGGTGGCGATGGCAGCCATTGCGCTCCTGCTGCAGCCGAGTATTCGAAAGCTGTCCGGCGGCAGAGAGTTTCCGACGCTCTATCCGCTGGCCCTGTTCGCCGTGGCGATCTACGGCGGCTACTTCGGGGCCGGGGCAGGCGTCATCTTCCTGGCGTTGGCGTTGATCTGCACTTCGGATACCTTCTGGCGCGCAAGCGTTCTGAAGAGCTTCTTCCTGGGCATCGCCAATCTGATTGCGGCGATCATCTTTTCGTTCTTCGGTCAGGTGCACTGGTGGGCGGCGCTTGCGCTGGCCATCGGATGTTTCGTCGGCGGTGCCTGCGGGCCACCGACGGTCAAGGTGATCTCGCCGATCATCCTGCGCGTCGGCGTCGGGATTCTGGGGCTCGGTCTCGCCGGGTGGCTGGGGTATCAGGCCTTCGGCTGACGGACGGTGGTCGGCATGCTCAGCGCAGCCAGCCCGACGGCGGTCAGCGCCAGCAAGCCGAGAATCACGTACGCACCCGAGTAGCTTCCGGTCCATTCGGCGAGCACGGCACCGGCCCAGGGGGCCGAGGCCATCGCGATGACGATCGGCGCAGACATGATGCCGCTCAGATGCCCGTACTGGCTCGGACCCCAGCGATCGGTGATGGCGGTGGCCTGGACGAGTGTGAACAGTCCGCGCGCGAGTCCGGCACCGATCGCGACGGCAATCAGCGCCACGACCGAGCTGGCGACGCCGAGCAGGATGGTCGACAGGGCAGTTGCGGCGATGATCCCTACGGTCCTGGTTCGGGTACCGGCGAAGCGTTGCAACGGAAGGTAACCGATGCGGCCGAGCACCTGCCCGGCTCCGCCGAGACCGAGAGCCGTTGCCGCGAGGGCGGTATCGGCACCGTGTTCGATCAGCAGCGGAACCAGATTGAAGATTCCGGCGAACGCGACGAAGCCGGTGACGCTCATGGCTGCGGTGAGCATGACGAACGGACGACTACGGACGGTCTGTGCAGCAGTAGGTACTGCTCGCGCGTGCGCGGACTCACCCGTCGACGGCCACTGTCCGCGCAACCCGATCGAGTGCGCGGGAACGGTGACGACCAGTAGGACGACTGCGAGTACGAGATACGTTCGACGCCAATCGGAGTGGCTCGACAGGATCGCGGTCAGCGGAGCGAAGACCGTACTGGCCAGTCCCGCGGCCAGAGTGAGGATCATCAGGGCTCGGACGCGGTCGGTGCCCCACCACCGTGTCAGTGCCGCGAAGGCAGGGGGATACAGCACCGCCCCCATGGCGATACCGGCCACGAACCATCCGAGAAAGAACAGCGGAAGTGTCGGGGACGTCGCGATGAGAACCAGCGCGGGTATCGCGAGAATCGACCCTGCGCTCATCACCCAGCGCGGTCCGCGGCGGTCCAGGATGCGACCGACGGGAACTCCGACCAATGCTGCAACGAACTGGCTGATCGAGAACGCGGCCACGATCGACGTCGTCGACCATCCGGTATCCGCGGAGATCGCAGGCGACAGAACGGGGAAGGCGTAGTACAGAATTCCCCAACTGGTGATCTCCGTGACGCACAGAACCGACAGGATTCGGCGTCGCCCCGGGTGCGAAATTTCCAGGGGCAACGCCGAATCCACTGCCGCAGAGTCAGTCACGCGACGGTGCGCCGAGAGTGATCAACTCCGGCGCAGCAGGGGCACCGCAGCAACCGCCGCTCGACGGGGCGTCGGGCTCGTCGAACAGGCCCGCGCCGCCGCAGACGCCGGTGTCGGGCAGCGTCAGCTCGACCTTCCGTGCGCCCTCGTGGTCGCCGGCGAGTTCGGCTGCAATGCTGCGAACCTGCTCGTATCCGGTCATCGCGAGGAACGTCGGCGCGCGGCCGTAGCTCTTCATCCCCACCAGGTAGAAGCCGGGCTCGGGTTGGGTGAGTTCTTCGACTCCGTGCGGTGACACCGATCCGCACGAATGCATGTTGGGGTCCACCAATTCGGCGACGAACTTGGGTGCCTGCAGGGTGGGATCGAGATCGAGGCGAACCTCGGACAGCCACGACAGATCCGGCCGGAAGCCGGTGAGCGCGACCACGCGATCGACATTTCCGATGCGAGCGCCGGTATCGCCGACGAGGGTCATCCGATCACCCTCGACCGCAACGGTTTCGGTGCGGAATCCGGATTGCACGGTGAGGAAGCCGTCGTCGACGGCTTTCTTGGCGCGTTGCCCCAGCGCGCCGCGGGCGGCGAGTTCGTCGGCTTCGCCGCCGCCGAACACGTCTGCGGTGACGCCTCGGCGCACGGCCCAGGTGAGCGTCGTTCCCGGTTCTTCTGCAGCGAGTTCGGCGAAGGTGATGATGGCGGTCAGGGCGGAGTGGCCGCTGCCTGCGATGACCGTGTGCTTGCCCGCGAACTGGGCGCGAATCGCCGGATCGGTCAGATCGGGGACCCGGTAGTCGATTCTGTCGGCGGAGAACTTCTCGCCGATGGCCGCAAGCCCTTCGCTACCCAGTGGATTGGGCGATCCCCAGGTGCCCGACGCGTCGACGACCGCGCGGGCGAGAACACGTTCCTCGCTGCCGTCGGAGTGTCGGATGTGCACGGACAGCGGCTCGGTGTCGCGGCCGGCGTCGACGACGCGGTCGCGTCCGCGGCGGGCTACACCGACCACTTCGGAGTCGACTCGAACAGCGTCACCGAGGACAGCGGCGAGGGGCGCGAGGTACCGCTCCACCCATTCGCGCCCGGTGGCGTAGGTGTCGCCGTCCGGTGCAGTCCAGCCGGTCGGCTCGAGCAACCGTGCGGCAGCGGGATCCACGACCTCGGACCACGGGGAGAACAACCGCACGTGGTTCCATTCGGACACTGCCGCGCCCGCGGACGGTCCGCGTTCGAGAACGACCACGGCAGAGCCGGTTTCGGTGAGATGTGCTGCGGCGGCGAGACCGATGGGTCCTGCGCCGATCACTACTACGGGGTATTCGTTCATGACTGATCTACCTTTCCTCGTCGAGCGAGAGTGTTCACTGCTGCGCGTGCAGTACGGCCGACGCCGATGAGCGTTGCCGATGCCGGTCCGGTCCAGTCGCCGTACCCCAGGAACATCAGGGTCGACTCGCCGTGAATGTGATTGTCTTCCAACGTGATCCGAGGTCCGTCGGTGTGCAGGTGCAGCGGCTGCAGATGCCGCAGTGCGGGCCGAAAGCCGGTGCACCAGACGATCGCATCCAGTTTCTCCGTCGTGTGCCCGTCCGTCACGCCGTCGGTTGTGATCGCCGTGAACATCGGCCGGGCCTGCAGGACTCCGCGATCCCTGGCCTCCTTCACCGGCGGGACCATCACGATGTCGCCCAAGCCTGCGACCCCGCCGGTATCGGTGTCACCCGCTGCCAGCGCTCGGGCCCGGTCGCTGGCGACATCGAACAGCACGCGCCCATCGACGTCGTCGGGCAGGAATTTCGGCTCGCGGCTGGTGTACCAGTAGGTGTCGGCGACGGTGGAGATCTCGGCAAGTATCTGAGCAGCCGAGTTTCCGCCCCCGACGATTCCTACTCGCTTGCCCACGAATCGATCCGGTGTGCGGTAGTCGGCGGCATGCAGTTGGGTCCCACCGAATTCACGCATGCCCGGGTAGCTCGGCCAGAAGGGCCGAGACCATGTTCCCGTCGCGTTTACGACTGCTGTGGCGGTGTACGACTCACCATCGGTGTCGACTCGGTAGCCGCCCGGGACCCGATGCACGGCCGTCACCCGGACGGGCCGGTGCACCGGCAGTTCGTACTTCTTCTCGTACGCTCGCAAGTAGTCGACCACATGAGACGCGGGTGGGAAACCGTTGTGCCACGGTGGCATCGGCCAGCCGGGAAGTCTCGAGTACTCCGCCGGTGAGAACAGGTGCAGCGACGGCCAGTAGTCCTGCCAGGACCCTCCGGCATGCGTCTGGTCGTCGAGAACGACGAAATCGAGCCCGGCTCGCCGCAGGTAGTAGCCGGCGGCCAGTCCTGCCTGACCGCCGCCGATCACCACCACGTCGTACTTCATTCGAGTCAAGCGTCGGTGCCGCGCATGCGAGATGCGAGTTCCTCGACGCGAGCGGCAATATCGTCGCGGACCAGACGCATGCGTTCGATGCCGTCGATACCGCGCTCGGACGGCTCGTCGGTGTTCCAGTTCTCGAACGTCGGACCGTCCACTGGTTCCACGTGTGCCTCGCCACCGAGGGTGACGACGTAGTCCATACGGGCGAGCAGATCGGGATCGATCGGCTTGGGTGCTTCGCCCGACAGGTCGACGCCGACTTCGAGAAGAGACTCGGCCGACAGCGCGTTGACGGCGCCACCCGGTTTCGTTCCGGCCGAGTGCACCTCCACCGAATCGCCCGCCGCCTTGCGCATCAGACCGGCGGCCATCTGAGACTTGCCGCCGTTCTTGACGCAGACGAACAACACGCTGGGTGTCGTCATGACGCCGAACCCTGCTTCGCTGGAACCAGTTCGGCGATCAGGTCCTCGATTCGGCCTCTGATCTCGTCGCGAATCGGCCGCACCGCCTCGACGCCTTTGCCTGCCGGATCGGCCAGTGCCCAATCGCGGTAACTCACTCCGGGGAACACCGGGCAGGCGTCGCCGCAACCCATGGTGATGACGACGTCGGATGTCTCGACGGCCTCGGGAGTGAGGATCTTCGGAGACTGCGACGAGATGTCGATGCCGACCTCGGCCATGGCCTCGACCGCCGCGGAATTGATGGTCTCTGCGGGTGCGCTACCGGCAGACCGCACTTCGACGGTATCGCCGGCGAGGTGGGACAGAAATCCGGCGGCCATCTGAGATCGACCGGCGTTGTGGACGCAGACGAACAGAACACTGGGTGTGTCGGACATCAGGACTCCTTTGTCACTGTGGTCGCGGACGTACTGGGGGCGAAGCGTTTACGCAGTGCGAGCGAGACGTAGACGAGGCCGACCAGTACCGGCACCTCGATGAGTGGCCCGACGACTCCGGCGAGTGCCTGCCCGGATGTCGCGCCGTAGGTCGCGATCGCGACGGCGATGGCGAGCTCGAAATTGTTGCCTGCAGCGGTGAACGCGAGGGTGGTGGTGCGCTCGTAGCCCAGACCCATCGCGGCACCGAGGGCGTAGCCGCCGCCCCACATCACCGCGAAGTACACCAGCAGAGGCAGCGCGATACGCACCACGTCGAACGGCTGCGACGTGATCTGATCACCCTGCAGCGCAAAGAGAATGACGATGGTGAACAGCAGGCCGTAGAGCGCCCACGGGGCGATCCTGGGGATGAACTTCTCCTCGTACCACTCGCGGCCCTTGGCGCGTTCACCGAAGAAGCGCGAGGCGAATCCCGCAATCAGCGGGATTCCGAGGAAGATGAGCACCGATTTCGCGATCTGCCAGGGCGAGGCTTCGATGGTCGTCTGTTCCAACCCGAGCCAGCCGGGAAGGACGGAGAGGTAGAACCATCCGAGGATCGCGAACATGAAGACCTGGAACACCGAGTTGATCGCCACCAGAACCGCGGCGGCCTCTCGGTCGCCGCAGGCGAGGTCGTTCCAGATGATGACCATCGCGATGCAGCGCGCGAGTCCGACGATGATGAGCCCGGTGCGGTACTCGGGCAGATCCGGCAGGAAAAGCCATGCGAGAGCGAACATCAGGGCCGGGCCGAGGATCCAGTTGAGGACCAGCGACCCGATCAGCAGGCGCTTGTCTCCGGTGACGGTGTCGAGGCGGTCGTAGCGCACCTTGGCCAGCACCGGGTACATCATGATCAGCAGGCCGATGGCGATCGGGAGCGACACGCCGTCGATGGAGATGGACGACAATGCGTCGTTCAGCCCGGGGATCATGCGTCCGAGGATCAGGCCGACGACCATGGCCACACCGATCCATACGGGCAGGAACCGGTCGAGGGTGGAGAGCTTGCCGACTACGGCAGTATCGGTCGTCGTACTCATACCATGACCTCCGTTGACTCTGCAGCGTTCAGCACTGCCGACAGTTGCTGCAGCGCAGCGGGAACGACCGAGTAGTAGACCCAGGTGCCGCGTCGTTCGCAGTCGAGCAGCCCCGCCTCGCGCAACACCTTGAGGTGATGGGAGATGGTGGGCTGCGACAAGTCGAATGTGGGGGAGATATCGCAGACACACGCTTCGCCGCCTGCATGGCTGGCAACGAGGCTGAGCAGACGCAGGCGGACTGGATCTCCCAGTGCCTTGAACATCCGGGCCAGATCTCCGGCCCAATCCTCGGTCAGGGGTTCGTGGATCAGCGGCGAGCAGCACTCGCCGTCGACGAACGACCGGTCTTGGTTCGACATGCGTCTATATTGACGTTCATCGAACCAGCCGTCAAGTGAACAGTCGCCGAACGCGGATCAGCCGGTAGGCGACACCGAGCACGACCACGACGGTTCCGACGGCGATGGAGGTGGCGGGCAGCGTGGCAATCAGGACGACGCATCCGATACTGCCGACGATCTGCAGAACCTTCGGGTACCGCCGGTTCTCGGGGTCCTGGGTATAAGCGCTCAGGTTCGCGACCAGGTAGTACAGCAACACCCCGAACGACGAGAAGCTGATGGCGTTCCGCAGATCGACGACGAGAACGAGGACGCAGACGATCACTGCCAGAGTGATTTCGGCACGATGCGGAACCGAATAGCGCGGATGCACCGCGGTCAAGTACGACGGCAGGTCGTCGTGGCGGGCCATTGCCAGCGACGTGCGGCCGATGCCTGCGATCAGCGCGAGGAGGGCACCCAGCGCGGCCAGCGCTGCGCCGATGCGCATCAGCGGTGACGCCCACGAATGTCCCGATGCCACAACCAGATCGACCAGAGGAGCCGACGACGACGCGAGTGAGTCGGGGCCCAGTACCGACAACAGGGTAAGTGCAATCACCGCATAGACCAGTAGTGCGATACCCAGGGCGGAGACGATGGCGCGCGGAATGGTGCGCTCGGGCCGGACGACCTCTTCACCCAGGGTGGCGATGCGCGCGTAGCCGGCGAAGGCGAAGAACAACAGACCGGCCGACTGCAGAATTCCGTACCATCCACTGTCGGTGAACGAGCCGAGCCCGGCGACGTTCGGCTCGATCGAGCCCGTCAGTCCCAGGACGACACCCACGACGAGCACGGTGAGCACGGCGGCGACCAGAATCTTCGTCAGCACGGCCGTACGGGTGATCCCGAAGTAGTTCACTGCCGTCAACGCAACGATGGCCAGAACAGCAACGACTTTCGTGTACCCGGCAGGTGCGACGTAGGCCGCGAACACCAGCGCCATGGCTGCGGAACTGGCGGTCTTGCCTATGACGAAGCTCCACCCCGCCAGGAAGCCGGGCCACTCGCCGAGCCGCACTCGGCCGTAGATGTACGTTCCGCCCGATGTCGGATACTGCGCGGCGAGCTGCGCCGACGATGTTGCGTTGCAGAACGCGACGACCGCGGCGATGCCGAGACCGATCAGCAGACCCGTGCCCGCGACGGCCGATGCGGGGGCGAACGCGGCGAACACCCCGGCTCCGACCATCGAACCGACACCGATGGCGATGGCGTCGAACAGCCCGAGTCGACGGCTGAGCGATGGCGGATTCGTCATGCCAGGAACCGATTGTCGATCACGGCGACAACTGTAGGTGCTGCACCCGACTCGGCGTCGATCCTGTCAGCGCAGTTCCTGGAACTCCGACAGCAGCGCGAAGGTGGCCTCGCACAATTCGGTCTGCGTCAGCAGGATGCCGACCGTCCCGTCCGGGTCGACGAAGAAGTCGGTGCCCTGCCCGCCGGACCATCCGTAACGGCCGAGGTGCTCTCCTTCGGTGACGACCGAGACGCCGAATCCCCACCCCGTACCCGGCCAGAAGCCCGGGTAGAAACTCCCGTCGGTCTTGATCGACGCGGGCACCTGGTCGTGTGTCATCAGCTCCAGGTGCTCGGTCGACACGGACGTCGGGACAGCACGGAGAAAGCGATGAAAATCGGTCACGGTCGACACCAGCTCACCGTGACTCACGTCGACTGGGGGCGGTCCCGCATAGGGTCCGCCCGCGGCGGGTTCGGTCTCGATCAACGACCCGTCCTCGTACCGGTAGGCCGCCGTCAGGCGATGGCATCGGTCGGTGGGTACCCACAGTCCGGTGTCGGGCATGTCGAGTGGCCCGAACAGGTCGTCGCGGAGGTGATCCTGCAGAGACCGGCCGACGATACGAGAGACGAGGATGCCGAGGATCGCGAAGCCGTGGTGGTAGCGCCACCCGGAACCGGGCTGAAAAGCCAGCGGAAGATCCGCCATGCGGGCCAACCACTCGTCCGCGCCGAGCGGAGACGGCGCGGGGCCGGCTTCCGTGTCGTTGGCTCTCATCGCCCGGGCCAGCGGGGTGTCTCCCGTCTGAATTCCGTACCCACTGGTGTTGGTGAGCAAGTGCCGCAACGTGATCGGCCGGTCCTGCGGAACGGTGTCGTCGAGTGCAGCGTCGGGGCGGGTGAGCACGGGGCGACCGGCGAGTTCGTGAAGCCAGGGCACGACGTCGTCGTCGAGCGTCAGCCGGCCCGCCTCCACGAGCCGCAGGGCGGCCACACCGGTGACGATCTTGGTCATCGACTGAATCCGGACCAGTGCGTCGACCGCCATCGGTGGACCGCCGACCGCCGATGACCCGACCGCGACGGGTTCCGCATCGGGGCCACCCAGGAGCGCTGTTGCCCCCGGCATCAGTCCAGCGTCGATATGCCGGGTCAACAGTTCGCGTACGGTCTCGCTCACGGACTCATCGTGTCACCGCAGCAGTCCGGATTCCAGCGCTCGCTACTTTTGATACACGTCCGGGATGCCGTCGTGGTCGTCGTCGCGGGTCTCTTCGGTGTGGATGTCGCGGTAGGCCTTGTTGCGGCTGCGCAGGATGATGGCGGCCAACGATGCCGCGATGATCGAGCCGGTGAGGACGCCGACCTTGACGTGGTCGTCGCGCTCGGTTCCTTCGCCGAAGGCAAGGTCGCCGATCAGCAGCGAGACGGTGAATCCGATACCCGCGAGCATCGAGACGCCCAGGACGTCGAGCCATTTCAGTCCGGCGTCCAACGTCGCCCGGGTGAAACGGGATACGAGGTAGGTGGTGCCGAAGATGCCGATGGCCTTACCGATGACGAGGCCGGCGATGATGCCGATGGCGATCGGATCGGTCAGCGCGCTGGCCAGTCCGGAGAATCCGCCTACGGTCACACCGGCCGCACAGAATGCGAACAGGGGAACCGCGATGCCCGCCGAGATCGGCCGGATCTTGTGCTCGAAGTGCTCGGCGAGGCCGGGGCCTGCTTCGGGGCCACCGTTGGCCTTGCTGCGCATCACCGGGACAGCGAAGCCGAGCAGCACGCCCGCGACGGTGGCGTGAACGCCGGACTCGTGCATGAGTACCCAGGTCACGACCGCCAGCGGGATGAGAATCCACCACGAGCGGACGCGCATCTGTACGGCCACCGCGAACAGGGCGAGCGGAATCAGTGTCAGGCCGAGCGCGATGAAGTTGATGTCGTCGGTGTAGAAGATGGCGATGACACTGACGGCCAGGAGGTCGTCGACCACAGCCAACGTCAGTAGGAAGGTACGCAGTGCGGTCGGCAGGTGGGTGCTGATCACGGCGAGCACGGCAACGGCGAACGCGATGTCGGTCGCGGTGGGGATTGCCCAACCGAGCAGGGCGCCGTCTCCGGTGCCGAGGTTGATCAGCACGAAAATGACTGCCGGAACTGCCATTCCGCCGATCGCCGCGGCCACCGGTAGTGCGGCACGTGCGGGATCGCGGAGATCGCCCGCGACGAATTCTCGCTTCAGTTCGAGTCCGACGACGAAGAAGAAGATGGCCAACAGTCCGTCGGCGGCCCATGTCGAGAGCGTCAGATCGAGATGCAGCGCCGACGGACCGACGCGGGTGCTCATCAACGAGTCGTAGGCAGCGGACCACGGTGAGTTGGCCCAGACCAAGGCGATGAGGGTGGCGACGAGGAGCAGTGCGCCACCGACGGTCTCCTTGCGGAGGATCTGTGCGACGCGATCTGCCTCGGACCAGGAGCCCCGGGAGAACAGCGGCAATCGCGTTTTCGGGGTTGATGAATCTGTCACGGAGAGAACGCCTTTCGGTAGCTTCGTCGAGCTGCGAACCGACCGAATATCAGGCAGTGGGTACGCAGCACAGAGTTGTTGCCGACCAGACTTCCCGGCGCACCGTGGATCATCCTATCGCGTCGAGGCTGTTCCCGACGAACTCGGAGTCAACGAACGCTCGGCACGAATTTCGCCAGTGCACGCCAACCCAGTAGCAGAACTGCCGTGGCCAGCGTTGCCACGACGATGAACGACCCGGCTGTTCCCTGCCCGGTCAGTGCACGCAGCACCATGCCCACGACAACCGTCATCACCCACACGACGATGCCCGTCGGAACGATGAGAAAAGCGTCGAACTTGTTGCGGTACAGCGCAAACGCGACGACCCAGCCGATGGCGGCACCGAGAACGAACGGCCAGGCGGTGTGGAACAGGCCGGACAGTGCGGTGGCCTCGGCGTGACTGCGCCGACCGATCGCGGCGAACAGCAGGACCATGGCCAGATCGAGGATGCCGGCAACTACAGGAGAACGAAACTTCACGCGCACCACTGTAGACACCGACGGCGAAAGACCCGCACCGACGATTGCGATGCGGGCCTTTCGCGGGTCCACCCAGGGCGGATCAATGTGGGTTTCAGTCAGTTGGACTGCAACGAAGTCGCATTGATCCGGCGGGGGAGGGGTGATGCGGGGCGGGATTACGCCTGCAGGCCCGCTTCGATTTCGAGGTTCAGCGTGATCTTGTCGCCGACGACAGCGCCGCCACCCTCGAGGGGCATGTCGATGCTGATGCCGAAGTCCTTGCGGTTGATGACGGTGCTGGCCTCGAAGCCGGCGACCGGTCCGTTGCCCATGCCGGCGTTCACGCCGTTGAACTCGAGCTTCAGGTCGATGGAGTTGGTGACGCCGTGGAGGGTGAAGTCGCCGGTGACGACGAAGTCTCCGCCGTCGGCCTTGACCGAGGTGGACTTGAACGTCGCGGTGGGGAACTTCTCGACCTCGAAGAAGTCGGCGGTCTTGAGGTGGCCGTCGCGCTGCGCGTTGTCGGTGGTGATGGACGCGACGTCGATCTCGGCGTCGACGGACGGGGTGCCGTCGGCGTCGACGGTAATGGTGCCGCTGAAGTTCTGGAAGCGGCCACGGACCTTGCTGACGACAAGGTGGCGGACGGTGAATCCGACGGTGGAGTGGGTTGCGTCGATGGCCCAGGTGCCTGCGGTGAGCTCGGGAAGTGCGATGGCGGTGGTCATGAGGACTCCTAGTTGGGTTGAAGGTTCAAACTCATAGTACACAAGCGGACCGGGGTCCGTATATATTCCGGGTGAACAGAAAGTGACGGACGCCATACCGTGTGGGGAGTGGCTAGGCGGTTTCCGGATCGCCCTTGGTGTCGCGGATGCCCTCGGTGCGCCGCAGCTCGGCGGTCTCCTGCTGCTCGAGCGCGATGTCGAATTCCAGATCGGCGTGCTGATGCCCCCGGAACAGCACGAGGAACACGATCCACCCGACGATGGCGACGAGGATGAAACTGACGCCGCGATACACCAGGGCGGAGGCCACGGCTTGCGATGCGCTGATCGAGGCAGCGCTGGTGAGGAACGCGATGAGGGTCGCGTCGACCACCACCAGGCCGCCGGGTGCGAGCGGAACCGATCCCACGGCCTTGCCCGCGGCGAATGCGATCAGCAATCCCGACAACCGGGGATCTGCGCCGACGGCGAAGCAGGCGAACGCCAGGCATGCGACGTCGCCGAGTCGATGCACGGCGGACCACGACAGAGTGAGCGCGCCGTCGCGTTTGCCGAGCTGGACGGACTGGATCTGACCGATGATCTTGTCGATGCCCTCGGCACCGGCGTCGAGCTCGTGGTTGCGGAACGCGTTGTATCGACGCAGTCCCCAGCGTGCGATGTTCTTGATCGACTGCGGATGGTTCGAGATGTAGCGGACGGCGACGACGATCGCGACGACACCGGCGATCGGCAGAACCAGGGTGAAGGTGTTGAACGAACTTCCGACCACCAGTCCGCCTGCCACGCCGAGGACGGCAAGACCTGCAGCGGCGATCACGCCCGAGATGGCCAGTTGCCAGGACGCGACGACCGGGCTCGCACCCCAGCGGCGTGTCTCGCGGTAGGTGAACGCGGTGGAGAACACCTGGCCTGCGGGGAGGGTGAGCGCCATTGCGGTGCTGCCGTAGATGACGGACACGGACTTGCGTTGGCGGACCTTCACGCCGCCTGCGTCGAGCAGTTGCTTCTGCACTCGGCCGAATGCACTCAGCGACACGGCCTGGGCGAAGACGCAGGCCGCCAGCCAACCCCAGTGGATTTCGCGGACGGCGGTCCAGGATTCGTGCAGCCGCGGCCAGAGGTAGATCGCCTCGCCCACCAGCAGGGCCACCAGAGCGATTCCGGCGATCCACTTGACCCACCGGAGTCGGTTGCGCGGACGCCGTACTGCGGGTCCGCTGGTGGAGCTGGGGTCGGGCACCCTGTCAGACTAACCGTCGCTGGAAGAGGAGTCGGGATACTCCACCGGCCAGGCCAGATGGGTGGCACGTCGTCGACCACGCAGTTGTACCTGGTCTCCCAGCTCCCACTGTTCCTGTTCCTCGTCGTCAGCGAAGTACAGGGCCGAGGTCGACGCCAGGACGCGTCCGGGACGCAGTTTTGCCAGCTCGGTGAGCCTGGACGCCTCGTTGACCGGGTCTCCGATGACCGTGTATTCGAAGCGCTCCGACGCACCGATGTTGCCTGCGACGGCCAATCCTGCCGATACGCCGATGCCGATGTCGAGGCCGGTGATCTCGTCCAACGCGAATCGCAGTTCACGCGCGGCGGCGAGCGCGGCGGTCGGCGCGTCGGGACGATCCAGTGGGGCACCAAAGATTGCGAGGGCCGCGTCGCCCATGAATTTGTTGACGAACCCGTGATGACGCCCGACGACGTCGACGACCACCCGGAAGAACTCGTTGAGCAACACCACGACCTCGCTCGGTGGGCGCTCGGAGGCGGTGGCGGTGGAGCCGACCATGTCGACGAACAGCACTGCGACGAATCGTGTCTCGCCGCCGAGCTCGGTTCCGAACTGCAATGCCCGACGCGCCACGTCCTCACCGACGTGCTGGCCGAACAACTCTCGCAGGACGCGTCGTTCGGCCGATTCCTCCATCATTCGGTTGAAGCCCACCTGTAGGCGTCCGATCTCGGAACCGTCGAACACGTCGACCTCGACATCGGTCTCGCCGCGCTGAACTCGCTCGATGGCGCTGCGCAGCTGACTGATCGGGTCGGAGATCTGGCTCGCGGTGAGCATCGAGAGTACGAATGCCTGCACGATGGCCAGCACGCTGAGCAGGATGATGGCCACGGCGAGCGCGTTGGGGGAGAACACCAGATCGGTGGTCAGCTGCGTGGCGCACAGCAGAATGATGCCGATGACGGGCATCAAGGTGCCCAGGCCCCAGGTCATCGCCATGCGAGTACCGACGCCGGGGGTCATCGTGCGGTCGAATCTGCCCTCGCTCAACGCCAGTGCCGCGACCGGTCGCAGGATGCGCTCGCCGAGCATGTAGGTGAATCCGAACGTCACGGTGGCCGCCATACCGACGGTGACGATGACGGCGATGGACAACGACGGCATCTCCGCGATGGTCAACAGCACGAAGATGATGCCGCCGATGATCCAGAGAATGAGGTGCACGATGGCCTGACGCAACGGCGCGTGCAGCGTCGTCATCTGCTCCTTGCGGGTGGGTGGGCCACCGCGGAGCTGCCACCGGATCACCGAACGCAGGAGGAAGTACGCGTAGATCAGGCTGACGACCAAGGCCACCAGTAGGTACGCCCCGAAGATGTACACGTTGCGGACGCGGTCGGCGACGATCGATTGCGATTCGGGGATGGGCAGGCCGTATCGCACGAAGGCGAACACGAGCACCGCACCGAAGACGTTGGCGATGAGCATCGAGAGCATATAGAGCGGCCAGCGACTCTTCAGGGTGAGCGAGACCGCTCGGAAAGATGCCAGCACGGGTTAAATTTAGCGGGTGAGCACCGACGAGTTGCGGGCGCAAGGTACGGGGGCGTCCCCGGGCCCCGGTTCGGCTGCGGATTCGGTGCATCCGCTGGTGCGGGTCGGCGCGGAATGGACGTGGCGACTGCTTGTCCTGTTTGCCGGATTCATCACGTTCTGCCTGGTGGTGGCCAAACTCAGCACCGTCGTCATTCCGCTCGGTCTTGCACTCCTGGCGTCGGCGATGCTCGTTCCGGTCGTCGATTGGATGCACCGACGCGGAGTGCCACGCGCCGTCGCGGTGATCGTCGTCATCATCGCCAGTCTCGGTGTCGTCGCCGGCATCATGACCTTCATCGTCGAGCAGTTCATCGAGGGCCTACCGCAGGTGGGTGATCAGTTCACCCAGTCCATCAACGGCATCGAGGAATGGCTCAGCAACGGCCCGCTGCACATCAGCGAGGATCAGATCAGGCAGGCCACGGACAGCCTCGTGAAGGTCGTTCAGGACAATCAGGAGGCCGTCACCAGCGGAGCGCTGACCACTGCGGCGGTGATCGGCGAGATACTCACCGGCGCGTTGCTCACGCTCTTCGTCCTCATCTTCTTCCTGTACGGCGGAGATCAGATCTGGCAGTTCGTCACCCGGCTGGCCCCGACCGCGGCCCGCAGCAGAATCCGCACCGCGGGCATCCAGGGCTTCGGGTCTCTGGTGGGATACGTCCGGGCGACGGTTGCCGTCGCAGCCGCCGATGCCATCGGCATCGGTGCCGGGCTGGCCATTCTCGGTGTGCCACTCGCTCTTCCGTTGGCCTCGTTGGTGTTCATCGGCGCGTTCATCCCGATCATCGGTGCGGTGCTGACCGGATTCGTCGCGGTGTTCATCGCACTCGTCACCAAGGGCCTGATCACCGCGGTCATCACCCTCGGCATCGTGGTGGCCGTCATGCAGCTCGAAGGCCATGTGCTGCAACCACTCCTGCTCGGCCGCGCCGTGCGACTGCACCCGTTGGCGGTGGTCCTGTCAATCACCGTCGGCATTCTGCTCGCGGGCATCGTCGGAGGCCTGCTGGCCGTACCGATCGTCGCCGTCCTCAACACCGCTGTGCGGTCGCTGCTGGCCGCCGACCCGGACGAGGTCTACGAGGAACTCGAGGTGCCCGACCCGCTGTACTCCGCCGAGCCGAGCGACCCGCACACTCCTCCCGGTAGCGACGAGCCGGAGCGACTCCTCAAGGGAGAGTTGAAGACTCCGAACGAGAAGACCGATGCAGACGGCTGATCGGGCCAGGACCACGCTCACCTCGTCCGATCCCGACACCCCGCTGTGGCGTGCCTCCCAGGTCTTTCGACTGGTCACCCTCGTCTACGCCGTCGGCTACCAGGTGGCCACCGTCGACAATTACACCAATCCGCGGTTGAGCTGGATGCTGGTGGCGTCGATGGCCGTGTGGTCGGGGGCGTCGGCTCTGATGCTCGCGCGCGCCTCGCTTCCGCGCTGGCAGGTGGTGCTCGCCGATCAGGTGATCGTCGTCGCCCTGATGGCGTCGACACGGCTGGTGGCCGACTACGACTGGTACAGCACCCGGCAAACATTGCCGACCACTCTGTGGGCGACCAATGCGGTCATCTCCGCCGCAATCCTGTTGGGCCCCAAGGGCGGCATCGCGTCGGGAGTGGCGATGTCGGTGGTCAGCGCACTCGTCCGCGACCGCTTCGACTCCGACCTCTGGTCCGACGCCACCGCCCCGGTGCTGCTCTCGGCCGGACTGGCGCTGGGGATGGCGTCGAACACCGCCCGGCGCGCCCACGAAGAACTGCGTCGGGCAGCACGGTCGGCTGCGATCACCGAAGAGCGTGAACGGCTGGCGCGGCAGGTGCACGACGGAGTGCTGCAGGTACTGGCCCTGGTGCGACGGCGTGGGCTCGAAATAGGCGGGCCGGCAGCCGAACTCGCCGAGCTGGCCGGTGAGCAGGAGGTCGCTCTGCGGGTGCTGATCTCCGAACAGGCGGCCCAGCGTGGCGATCACACCGATTCGATCGTCGACGTCAGGGCGCTGCTGCGAACCCAGGCGGGTACCTCCGTGGCTGTCTCGACTCCGGCCGATCCGGTGCTCGTCGACTCCGACGTCGCCGACGAACTCGGCGCTGTCGTGGCGACCGCACTGTCCAACGTCGAGCTGCACGCCGGAGCCGATGCGAAGGCCTACGTGCTGCTCGAGGACGTCGACGGGGAATTGATCGTCAGTATCCGCGACGACGGCCGCGGAATCCCGGCCGGACGGCTCGCCGCCGCCGAAGCGGAGGGCAGGATGGGCGTCTCGAAGTCGATACTCGGCCGCGTCGAATCTCTCGGTGGTACTGCGATACTCGACACCGAGGAGGGCGAAGGAACCGAATGGGAGATCCGCATTCCTCGAACGAAGGGACTTCGATGACCGAGGACACGAATGCCGATATCGCGGTGATGGTCGTCGACGATCACCCGATGTGGCGCGACGGCGTCGCCCGAGATCTCGAGGCCGCGGGATTCAGGGTTGTCGCCACGGCAGACGGTGTCGCCGCTGCCGGCCGCCGCGCCCGAGCCACCACTCCCGACGTCGTGCTGATGGACATGCATCTGCCCGACGGCAACGGAGCCGACGCCACCGTCGCCGTCCTGGAGGCGTCGCCGCAGACGAGGATTCTGGTGCTCTCGGCGTCCGCGGAACGCAACGACGTGCTCGACGCCATCAAGGCGGGAGCGACGGGTTACCTGGTCAAGAGTGCATCGGCCGAGGAACTGTTCGACGCGGTCCGCGCCACGTCGGCCGGGCAGGCGGTGTTCACTCCCGGCCTCGCGGGCCTGGTGCTCGGAGAGTTCCGGCGGATGTCGTCGTCGCCGCAACCGGAATCCGACACCCGTCCGACGCTGACCGACCGCGAAACCGAAGTGCTACGCCTGGTCGCAAAGGGTCTGAGCGCCAAGCAGATTGCGACCCGACTGACGCTGAGCCATCGCACCGTCGAAAATCACGTCCAGGCGACCCTGCGAAAATTGCAACTGGCCAACCGCGTCGAACTGACCCGATACGTCATCGAAAAAGGGCTGTGAGGGTTTGCGTCGGTAGCTCAGGGGCACTCTGCATCCCATGACCGACAACGAAAAATCAGTGGACACCACCGTCGACCCGGCGAAGCACTCGAAGGGTGTCGACGCCGATCTCGATCAGACCGGCGACGAGCGTGACGAGGCGATCGACGAGTTCGACGGCCATCTGGACGGATCGGGTGAGGATTCCTCGCTACCGACGCCCGAGCCGACCGACGTCGCCGACAAGTCGGACGAGAAGACCGTCACACGGTCCGAGTAGCTACTGGGCGCACAACCTGCCGAGCGCGAATTTGGCGACCGGCACGTACGGCAGAACCAGCGGCAGAGGGCCGTCGATCGTCAGCCAGGCCCTGGTCCCGTTGGGCCGTGAGACTATGCCGTGCGTCAGGTCGACCCCTATGGCCTGGTTCTGGAACCACGCCGACCACGCCCACGTCCACGACTGCTCGTCGACCGAATGCACCCGGAAGTCGATCGGCACGCCCAACGGCCCCAGTACTCGGCCGGTGGTGTCGGCGTTCAGGCGCTCGCCGCGGTACTCGACGCCGATGATCTGCGGTGCCCAGGTTCTCCAGGCCGTCGGTTCCATGTAGCGCTCCCAGACCTCGGCGGCGGGGGCGTTGCCGGTGGATTGCAGTGTCACTCGCATCTGTTCCACCTACCCGTTGGTAGCGATCCCCACACAGAAATTCCGCGAAGGTTCGGTCACCATCCATCGCCGCGCCGTCGGGCGGACTTGTCGCTGGGAAGACTGGTCGAGTGCGCATCGTCCAGCTCGCCAACTTCTACGGACCGAGGTCCGGGGGATTGCGGACGGCCGTCGACCAGCTCGGTTCGGGATACGTCGCGAGCGGCCACGAGGTGATTCTGATCGTGCCGGGAGATCGACGGAGCGAGACGCTTCTGCCGTCGGGAGTGGTGCGCATCGAGGTGCCTGCACCGCAGATCCCGCTCACCGGTGGGTATCGAGTGGCCGACCCGCGCCGGGTGTCCTCGGTGGCAGCCGGACTGCGGCCCGACGTGATCGAGGTATCGGACCGTCTGACGCTGCGCGGCATGGGCGGCTGGGCAGCGCGTCGAGACGTACGGAGCGTGATGATCTCCCACGAACGCCTGGACCGACTGCTCGCCCAGACGATGCCGATGCGCTGCGCCCGTCCGTTGGCCGATCTGGCCAACCGGCGTACCGCCGAACAGTACGACGCCGTCGTGTGCACCACCGAGTTCGCGCAACAGGAGTTCGAGCGCATCGGCGTTCGGAACGTGCAACGGGTACCGCTCGGTGTGGATCTCGACCTCTTCCATCCGCGTCGCCGCATTGCCGGCGAACGGTCCGCATGGCTGGGCAGCGCCGACCGGCTGCTCGTGCACTGCGGCCGACTGTCGGTGGAGAAACACGTCGAGAGAAGCATCGATTCGCTTGCTGCACTCTGTGATTCGGGAATGCGGGCACGGCTCGTCATCGCCGGCGACGGCCCCCGCCGAGCCGGCCTCGAACGACGCGCCCGCGGTCTACCCGTCGAATTCCTCGGGTTCGTCGACGGCAGAGCGGCCGTCGCGGCCCTGCTGGCTTCCGCGGACATCGCTCTCGCGCCGGGACCGCACGAGACATTCGGGCTCGCCGCGTTGGAATCGCTCGCCGCAGGTACGCCCGTCGTCGTCTCCGAGACCTCGGCGCTGGCGCAGATCGTCACCCCGCACTGCGGTGGATCCTCCGAGAACACCGCAGACGGATTCGCCGCCGAGATAGAACGAGTACTCGAACTGCCGGTCGACGGCCGCCGCATCGCCGCCAGGTTGCGCGCCGAACAGTTCGGATGGCCCGCGTCGGTGTCCGGAATGCTCTCCGTCCTGGGCGGTCGCGCAGCGTGAGATCTTCGCTACCCTGATCACATGGAGGCAAGGGATCTACGAGTGTCCGATGCCGAACGCGAGCACGTCGGAGAGCTGCTGCAGCGCGCCGTGGGCCAGGGCATGCTCTCGCTCGGTGAGTTCACCGAGCGAATGGACACCGCATTGGCGTCGAAGACCCGCGGTGAACTGAACTCTGTTCTCGCCGACCTGCCCGGGATGCAGATCGCCGAGGAACATCGCCCGGCACCGAGATCCTTCGCCGCGCCCACCCCGCAACCGACCCCGCGCCGCGTCGTTCAGGAGCACTGGGGGCACGGCAGCGGCGCGTCGGACACACTGCGCGGCACCATGTCCACCATCACCCGCAAGGGCCCGTGGAACGTGCCGTCGAACCTGCGCCTCGCCACCCGCATGTCCACGGTGACACTCGACTTCACCCAGGCAGTCATGTCCACCCAGGTGGTCGAAATACACGTCGACGACTACTGCAGCACCGTGACCCTGATCGTGCCGACCGAGGCGACCGTCGATCTCAACGGTGTCGACACGGTGGCGGGCAGCGCCACCAACAAGGTCCGCACCGGCCCGCCGTACGGGCCACTGCACCTCGTGGTCTCGGGCAAGGTCCGCCTGGGCTCGGTGACCGCCAAGCATCCGTTCGGTAGCTCGTTCCGCCGCATGTTCGGCTAGAGAGGCGCTTCTACTCGAGGAATCCGAGTAGCACTACTCACGCTTTTCGGCCGCGACGGTCGCAGGATCGAACCCATGACTTCTTCCCAGAACTCCGGGCTGGATCCGCAACTCGTCGCGCGACTGTCCAGCCGCTTCGATTCCCTGGGCGACCACATGCGCCAGGTGGCCGTCGATCTGCAGACACTGCAGTCGCAACTCGGTGCCGCGGGTGCCGCTCCTCGTCAGGCCCCTGCTCCAGCCCCTGCCGTTCCGCCGCCGGTGGCGCCACCGTCGTTGCCCCCGCAGCCCTACGGTCAGCCGTTCGGCCAAGCTGTCCGTCAGCCGATGGGACAGCAGATGGTTCGGCCCCAGCCTGCCCCGCCCTACCCCACGCCGCCGAGGGGACCGGTCGTCGCACCCAGGCCCCCGGCTCCACCGCGGGAACCGTGGTGGCAGCGTGACGGTGTCATCAGCCGCCTGCTGGCTGTCGCCGGCGCAGGCGTCACTCTCGTCGGTGTCGTGATGCTGCTCGTTCTCGCCGCCCAGGCCGGGTGGTTCGGCCCTCCGCTGAGGGTCGCGGCGGGCGCAGTGTTCTCACTCGCGCTGATCGGTGCGGGCGTCCGTGTCTTCGGTCGCTCGGGTGGACGCGTCGGCGGGATCGCCCTCGCCGCCACCGGCATCGCGGGCCTGTATCTCGATGTACTCGCGACATCCGTCCTGTACGGCTGGCTCGATCCCGTGCTCGGTCTGATCACCGCATTCGGAATTGCCGCAGCCGGAACGGCACTCGCAGTGCAGTGGAAGTCGCAGCCGATGGCGGTGCTGATCCTCGCCGGTGTCGCAGTGTGCGGACCGGTGCTGACCGACGGCCTGACCCTGACCTTGATCGCGTTCCTCGTCGCCACCTACGTCTCGAGTTTCCCGGCGCAGATCGGTCGGAATTGGCAACTTCTGCAGGCCGTTCGGACCGTACCGCTCGTCGGCGCGGTACTGGCTGCCATCGCGAGTGCCGATCTGTCCGGATCCACCGGCGACCTCCGGCTGTTCCTGGTCGTCGTGGCGGTAGCCCTCCTCGGCATCGGCACGTCATTGGAGTTGTTGCGCCGCAACGTCTCCGATGTGGTCGCCACCGTGATGATCGCTCTCACGTCTCTGCCCGTGCTGGTCTCCGCCGACGTTTTCGATCGCGGGGCCACCGTCGCCCTCCAGTTGGTTCTTGCTGCTGCGGCTCTGGCGATCGTGATTCTGGTGAACTGGTTGCCGGGGCACGCTCGCATCACCGTCGCGGTGGTCGGAGCCCTGGCGACGCTGCAGGCCGCAGTCGAGTCGACGACCCTCGAGATTCGCCCGGTCGTGATGTTCGCAGTCGCCTCGGCTCTGATCGCGGTGGCCCACAGCACCCGCTCGACTCTCGCATACTCGATCGGCAGCGGATTCGGCGTGATCGGTACGTTGATGTTCGTCTCGGTCAGCCCGCCGCAGGCGCTGCTCGACTCCGATCTAGCCGTCGGCAGTGTCGGTATCTCTCTCGGTGGAATCCTGCTCGCTGCAACGGCACTCGCTTTCGTCTACGTGCTGGCCGAACTGAAACTGGTCGACGACGGACTGCAGACCCTCGGCATCGTCTCCGGCGTACTTGCCCTGTACGGCTTGACGACGGCAACGGTGACCCTCGGCATCGGAATCGGCGGCGAAACAACAGGATTCACCGCAGGCCACACCGCGGCAACCATCGAGTGGATGATCGCAGCCTTCGCACTACTGGCCTTCGGGCTGCGCAGCGTCACGCACGCTCATCTGGCCCTGCTGGCCGGACTGTCCTTGACCGCCGCAGCCATCGCGAAACTGTTTCTGTTCGACCTCGTCGCTCTGGACGGACTCTTCCGAGTCATCGCCTTCATCGCCGTGGGATTGCTGCTCTTGATCGCCGGTACCCGATACGCCAAGGTGTTCGCGGACCGAGAAAGTGCGGCAGTTTCCCGCTGATCCCCCTGCTGCGTCAATGGACCACTGCATGCGTCTCGACGGTGCAGTGGTTCATTGACGCGGTGCGGGGGTGGGGTCAGGAGTTCTCGGGAGTTGTTTCGCCCCAATCACATCGGGGTCAGCGTGAACGGTTGCGCTCGCGCGCGAGTAGTTCACTGACGCTGAGAACGTGTCCGTTCTCCCCGCCGCGATGACGACCGCTGTCGCCGCCCTCGGTGGTCGGTGCGGCCCGACGGCCCGACGGCTTCTCGGACGGTGTCTCGCTCGACGCGGACCCGTTGCTGCCGTTGCGTTCGGTGCCGTTCGGCTCGGTGCCGTTGCGTTCGGACTCGACGCCGCTGTGCCCGTTGCGTTCGGAACCGTTCTGCGGCGAGCTGTTCTCGTCGTCACCGCTGTGGTCCGAGCCGTTCGCGGTCGAACCGTTGTGGTTCGTACCGTTGTGGTTCGAGCCGTTCGCGGTCGAGCCGTTGCGCGGTGTGCTCGGGGGCGGTGATGCGCTGGGTGCTCGCAGGTCGGCGAGCCAGCTCTCGATGGAACGCGAATCCGGTTCCTCCGCGCGAGGTGCGCGAGCAGCACGGGTTCGGCTCGGCGGCTCGACGGTCGGACGCGGTGCGCTCGGTGCACGAGGCGGCTCCGCCGACGGGGGAGCAGCCACCGGGTTGACCGGCGGTGCGGGCCGGACGATCTCTGCTGCCTGGGTCGGCTCCGGCTCGACGGTCGGGCGCGGTGCCACCGGCCGGCTCGGGGCGGGCCGAGCAGCGGGTCGGTCCTGCGGAGCAGCCTGGGCCTGGGTAGGAGTCTGGCCCTGGGGAGGAGTCGGGCGCGCAGCCGGTGCCGGAGGTGTGGTCGGTGCCGCACGGGTCGGCTCCGGTGGGGTTGCCGGACGTCCCGTCACACTGCGTCGGGATTCTTCCTTCGCGGCGTGGGTCGCCCGAATGGGACCCCCACCATGCGGTGCGACCACCGGAATGGGCTCGGTGAGCGGCTCGTTGCGGCGCGGTGCCGGGCGCATCGGCGGCGCGACGGTACTCGACGGTGCACCGCCTGCGAGCGCGAGCTCGGGCACGTCTTCCATGGGGAGAAGCTCGTCCTCGAGGATGGTCTCGCCGAGTCCGAGTTTCTGCTGGATTCGCTTCATCCACTGCGGGGCCCACCAGCAGTCGTCGCCGAGCAGTTTCATCGTGGCGGGCACGAGGAACATGCGGATGAGGGTGGCGTCGATGATGAGGGCGGCGATCATGCCGTAGGCGATGTACTTCATCATCACCAGGTCGGAGAACGCGAACGCTCCGGTGACGACGATGAGGATCAGGGCCGCGGCGGTGATGATGCGTCCGGTATGCGAGGTTCCGATGCGGATGGCTTCGCTTGTGCTGGCACCCTTTTCGCGTGCTTCGACCATCCGGGAGAGCAGGAACACCTCGTAGTCCGTGGACAAGCCGAACACAATCGAGATGATCAGCACCAGCACCGGAGCCATGATCGGACCAGGGGTGAAATTCATCAGCCCCGCCCCGTTGCCGTCGATGAATATCCACGTCAATATGCCCATGGTGGCACCGAGGCCCAGGACGGTCATGAGCACCGCCTTGATCGGCAACACCAACGATCCGAACGTCAGGAACATCAACAGCGTCACGATGAACACCACGAGCACGGCCATCAACGGCAGCTTGTCGATGAGTGCACTGATGGAGTCCTGCTCGATGGCAGGCGTACCGCCGACGAGAACCGACGCTCCCTCTGGCACGTCGATACTGCGCAGGAAGTCGATGGCGGGCTTGGAGTCGTTGCGATCGACCAGTCCGGCCTTGAAGACGATGATGCCGTCCTTGCTGGCCCCGTTGGGAGTGAACTGCTCGATCAATCCCGGCGCATTGTTGGCCTGGTTGGTGATCGCTGCGAGGTTGGGCCCCTGTGCGTTGCTGATCACCAGCTTGATCGGCTCTGTGCGCTGGCCGGGGAAGAGCGAATCGAACTCGGCCTGTGCCTCGCGGGTCACGTTGTCCGGAGGCAGATAGGTCTCGTTGATACCGCCGAACTTGATGTTGCCGACGGGCAGCGTCAGGAGCACCAGGCCGAGCACGATGGGCACGGTGACCTTGACGGGGTTGCGCATCACCCAGCGGGTGAGGCGGCCCCACATGCCGTTCTCGATCTCCTCGCTCGACTTGGTCTTGCGCATGAACTTCAGACCGAGCGCGTCGACGCGAGGGCCGAGAATGGCGAGCATCGCGGGCAGGATCGTGATGGCCGTCAGGGCGGCGAGCGCGACGGTGGCGATCGAACCGTAGGCGACCGATTTGAGGAAGCCCTGCGGGAACAGCAACAGACCACCGAGGGACGCGACGATCATCGTCGCCGAGAACACCACGGTGCGACCGGCCGTCATGACGGTCCGGCGCACGGCCTGTGGCGTCGAGTAGCCGTCGCCGAGTTCTTCTCGGAATCTCGAGACGATGAACAATCCGTAGTCGATCGCCAAGCCGAGGCCGACGAGCGAGACCACGGGCGCGACGAACGAGTTGACCTCGGTGAAGTTGGTGAACACCTTCACGATGCCGTTGGCACCGACGACCGTCAGGCCACCGATGATCAGCGGAAGAGCGGCGGCCACGACGCCGCCGAAGATGAAGAACAGCAGTACTGCCACGGCAGGGATGGCGAGGATCTCCATGCGCTGGATGTCGCCGGCCATCGTCGACTGCAATGCCCCCGCGACGGCCTGCAGGCCTGTCACCTGCACGTCCACGCCGTCGATGTAGAAGACGTCCTTTACGGCCTGGAAGTTGTTGGTCAGTTCGGTGTCGTTGGCTCCGGCGATGGCGATGCTGGCGATGGCGTGCTGTTTGTCGGTGGTGCCGAGTGCAGCGAGGTTGGGCGCGCCCGTCCCGGGAAAGTACGTGCCGTTGATCTTCTCTATCTGGTCCGGATGGTCGGCAACCAGAGAGTTCAAGTTGTCGGTGATCGCCGACTGGAACGCCGGATCATCGATGGTCGAGCCCTCGGGGGCGGTGTAGAGGACGATGACGTCGCCCTGCTTGTCGCGACCGAAGGTCGTGTCTGCCAGACGGGCAGCCTCAGCCGATTCCGACGTCGGATCGTCCCAACCGCTCTGACTGAGATGGCTGTTGAGATCGAGACCGTAGGCGGCGAAGCCCAGCAGTCCGGCCACCATGACACCGATAACGGTGTACCGCAGCCGGTAGACGATGTCTCCCCATCTGGCGAACACTTAAGAAACTCCTTGGCGCCCGACGAGCAGGGCGGACAGCGGTCGGAAGGGCTGCAGCCACGCGCCCTCGTCGGGGAGCGAATCGAGACTCACCCGAGGCAGTGGCTCACGGAAGACGCCCGGGATGTCCTCGAGGTCGAGGAATTCCAGGATGTCCGACGTGACAGCCCAGCTTGCGTGCTCCCGGAATCCCAGTACCTGTACGGGCACTCCGGTCGCTGCGATGGCCTCCAGCGGCCCCTTGAACGCTTGACCGTCGGCGGACGCGACCATGACACCGGCAAGGCCGCCGTCACGGTTGCGGAAGTCGATGTGGTCGAGCATGTCTGCGTCGACGTCACTGTCTTCGTCGACCTTGGGCTTGGCGAACACCGCGAATCCCACGTTACGCAATGCTTCGACCCAGGGTCGGACCACATCTGCGCTGCCGGGGGCGATGTTGGTGAACACCGTGGCCTCGGGTTCGAGCGTCGCGGTGCCCGAGGCGGAGAGTTCGGCGGTGCGGCTGAGCAGCCATCGGCCCAGGGCATCGAAGCGCGGACGGTAGGCGGCGGTGGGTCGGCCACCCAGAATTGCGCCCAGTCCCATGTCCAGGTTCGGGGCATCCCAGACCAGCAGGACGCGTTTGCTGTGGCGCGTTTCACCGATGGCACCGAGTTCTGAGGGGTCGACCACGGTGTCGGGCATGTCCGTACTGACGCTCATGCTGTCTTCTTTCCCCAGATCAATTCCGTCACCGAGCTACCGACCAGCTGTGCTTTGCCCTCGAACTTGGTCACCGGTCGCTCGTGTGTCATGGGCGATTCCCAATCGAGAACGGTCAGACCGGGCTCGGCGTTCCCGGCCTCGGCAATCCACTCAGCGTATTCGGCATGATCGGTTGCCACGTGCAGAACGCCACCGGGCTTCAACCGATCCGCGATCATCGCGAAAGTCGGCCCCTGCAGCAGCCGACGCTTGTGGTGCCGAACCTTGGGCCATGGGTCGGGGAAGAAGACGCGGACGCCGGTCAGCGACTGCGAGGACAGCATGTTCTCGAGCACGTCCATCGCGTCACCGCGCAGCAATCGAACGTTCTCGATGCCTTCTCGTTCGATCTGCTGCAGTGTCTGCGCCAGGCCGGGGCGGTAGACCTCGACGGCCATGAGGTTGACGTGCGGCTCGGCCGAGGCCATCGCCGTGGTGGCCGTACCGGTACCCGAGCCGATCTCGAGAATCGCCGGGCCGCTGCGCCCGAACCAGGCGTCGATGTCGATCTGCTCGTCGGCGACGTCGCGGCCGATGCGCGGCCACAGGCTGTCCCAGGTGGTCTGCTGCGCCTCGGTCAGCGCTCCGCGCCGAGAGCGGAAACTCGTCACGCGTGGGTAGAGTCGTGAGCCCCGTTCCTGGGTCTGCACGGCGTTCTCCTCGGTGTCGACAGAGGTGTCCTGGGGCTCGTTCACCGGTCCATTGTCGCGCATCGACGGGGCGTGTGACAGGTGGGTCTCGAGTTGAAGTTGAGACTTGCCGTCCAACCGCTGATCAGCGGTGGGACGCACCCGACTAATTACAACGATGCAATTCGTTTCGATCGGCTCGCGAGCGCCCGCATGTGCCAGAATCGGTGCCGCAGCAGGGGGCTGTGCGTCGCGTCCGGAAAGTGGCGGCGGGATCGTTCTGGGGGGAATCGATCATGGATGTCGCCGAGGCCGGTCTGGGCCTGTTGCGTGACCGGGTCGCGTCGACCGACGCACGCGAGGCCGTCGAAAATACCGTCCACGATCGCCTGCTGCCGCTGACCGCACGGGTGACCGGCCGCGCCGGCGTCGGGAAATCCGCTGTTCTCGCCGTTCTCGAGTCGGTGCCGCTCGACGCCGACGGCCTCGATGTCCGATGGCGCGAGAGCAGGACGGACAACAGCAAGGGCGAAGTGCTCGTCCACGTGATCGCGGGAGCGGTGTCGCCGGTCGACATCGCATTGCTGAGTTCGAGGCCGAGGGGTGTTCTGGACGGGACCGTCGTCGTGCTGACGAAGGCGGACACACTCGACGATCCCGCAGCAGACGCAGTAGCGGCCTCACAGCAGCTGGGGCGGACGGTGTTGCCGGTGATGGGAGCGACCGCGGCGGGCATGCGGGGAGTGGGCCGAGCCGGCGCGCCTCTGGACATGGCCGACGTACGAGCCGTTGCGGCGGCCGATCTGCGCCCGACCGATCTGATGACCGTCGATCGGTTTCGCGCCGTCGACATCGAGGTGTCGACGCGTCGCAGAGAAGCTCTGATCGAATGCATCGAACTGCGTGGTCTCGCCCTGCTGGTCGACGTACTGCGGCAGCGACCCGCCGTGTCCGACGGCGATGCGGTGCGCATGCTGGCCGACGCCACCGGGGCCGATGCCCTGATCGCCGCGGTCTCCACGGCCGTGTCGGCGGCCGCAGCGGCTCGGGACGCAGAGCTGCATCGCAGCATGCAACAGATCTCCGCCGGTCATCGGCGTGTTCGTGCCGCTGTCGAGTCGTACCTGGCCTCGGACGAGGCGGTGGCTGCCGAAATGCGCTGTGCAGCTCTACGTCTGGGAGTGCCGATCGAGACCGGTTCGGAGCAGGTCGCGTCGGAGCAGGCGGTGCTGTGGAAGAGGCGGGCGGCCGCAGCCGTCGATCCCGACGTACGTCGCGCCGCACTCGCACTGTGCCGAGGCCACGTACGAATGCTGCGCCGGTGATCCCGCTGTCGGAGGACATGAAAAGTGTTCTACGACGCTGGGATTCCAGTGCCCTGGACGAGATCGAGCGCGCCAGGGTCAGTCGACCTGCCGGGGTTCACCTCACCGGTACTGCAGGGTCGGGCAAGTCCGAACTGCGCCGTGAGCTGTCCCGGCTCGTCGGTTCCGCCATCGAATTCACGGATTCGGTGGCCGATGCGGCGGTCGTGATGATCGTCGTCGACGCGTCGGCCCCGGTGGGTCGCGTCGAGGTCGAGCAGTGGCGAGCAGCCCTCGAATCCACACCGGTCGTGTTCGTGGTGAACAAGATCGACGTGCATCGGCACTGGCGTGAGGTGGTTTCTGCCGACACCGATGTCGTTGCCGAGTGCGTCCCACGGGCGGTGGAGTGCACGTTCCATCCGATTTCGGTTCGGTTGGCGCGGATGGGCCGGGAGAGCGGTGACGCTGCGATGTCCGCGGAGTCGGGTCTCGGAGCAGTGGCGGACCGGCTCGGCGTTGTGCTGCTGCAGACCGCGGCTCTCGGAACCGAGCGTAAATATGCTGCGGCAGTGCAGGACTGCGCATCCGGAGCCAGAGCGTCGATCGTGGCGAGAGCGCGCGCGGTGACCGGCGGTAGTGATACGGCCGAACTCCGTGCGCGGCGAGCCGAGCTCGTCGGCGAACGGGACAATCTCGGTGGTGATCGACGGGCGCTGCTGCACAATCGAATTCAACGAGTACGCGTGGAGTCCGTCCATACCGCCGCCGAAGACTTTCGAGCTCTGACCGCCGAGGTCAAGCGCACGATCGACGGAGCCGGGCGTGCCGAACTCACTCACCTTCCAGCGCACGTCGCCGAGTCTGCGCGCGGTGCTCGGAATCGAGCCGACGCGGCGCTCACGGCCCGATTGCGGGCGGTGGAGACCGAGCTCGGGCTCACGCCGCGGCAGGCGGAGTCGGTCGCGGACGCCCCGCTCGATATCGGGGAGCCGTCCCGGCGCCGGGGCGTCGAGGATGTCGTCATGATCGTGGTCGGCGCGTCGGCGGGGGTGGGACTCGGGCGGCTGGTGGTCTCGCCGATGGCGCTGGTGCCGGCCTGGGCGGTTGCCAACACCGTGATCACTCTCGTCCTCGGTGGTGCGCTCGCCTGGTGGATCACGCGCTCGAGGTCGTTGGTGGCCGACCGCGCCCACCTGCGCGGTTGGACGCAGGAAACGGTGGCTCGGGTGAAATCGTCGGTGGAGCAGCGGTTGCTCTCGCGGATTCTCGACGCCGAGTCGATGCTCGCGGCCGCTGTCGCGAGTGCGGACCGGCACGCAGTGGCCCGCATCGACGTCGCACTGGCCGAGGTGGACGCCGAGCTGCGCCGGCTCGCCGACCACCGATCGGCGCTGTTGTCTGCCTGCGATCGCGATCTGTCTGCGCTGGAGCGGGGCCTCGAGCGATTTCGTGGATCGGTCCCTCTTTCTTCCACGCACGGGGAACCGTTCGACGAGCCGGTGCGTCGGAGTCAGTAGGTGCAGTGTCGGTTCGTCAGGTTGGTTGGTCGAGTGAGGAGCGTCGATGATCGCGGTGGATGGCTTCGCAGCAGGGGATTTCCTCACCGAGCAGGTCGAGCCCCACGAGGTCGACGATCCGGGCGCGCCCACGGTCTCGACGGACCTGTTCGATCTCGACGGCGACGGCCACTACGAGACCACCGTGCGGCATACCGACGCCGGGATGACGGTGGCGACCGACGTCGACGGGGACGGTGTGACAGACAAGTTCACGGCCTTCGGACGTGACGGGCAATACCGAACCTGGGAGATTTTTCGAGAAGCGAACGGTATCGGCCGGGGTGAAATGACCGAATCGGGCGAGCTCTAGCGCGTGTGTACAGGCCTGGCATCGCCGCTGGTGGGGGCCTTCTTGCACGGAACTTTCCCTATCTGAATCGGTCTTGTGACCAATCGGACAACACCCTGTTTCTGGATTCACGTCGCTCGGCGTTAACCTGATGAACAGGACATCCGGCGCTCGGTCCTTGGCTTGCTGTACGCGGTAACATGGTGTACTGCAGCTCGAACGGCCGAGCAGCGCCCCGCCGAGAGGGGAAAACCGAGATTCATTCGCGCGTAGTCGCCCACAGCGACCGTGCGGATTCTTCCCGGTTCCGGCTAACCCCAGGAGAGTTAGATGACCTCAGCGACCATTCCCGGTTTGAGCGGCACCGACAATGTGCCGACTCGACACAAAGAACTGCTTGCCTGGGTTGCTCAGGTAGCCGAACTGACAGAACCGGACTCCGTGGTGTTCGCTGACGGATCCGACGCCGAATGGGAGCGCCTGACCGGCAAGCTGGTCGAGGCCGGCACCTTCACTCGTCTCAACGAGGAGAAGAAGCCCAACTCGTTCCTCGGCAACTCCGATCCGTCGGACGTCGCTCGCGTGGAGTCACGCACCTACATCTGTTCCAAGGAAGAGATCGACGCCGGTCCCACCAACAACTGGATGGAACCGTCCGAGATGCGGACGCTGATGACCGATCTCTACCGCGGTTGCATGCGTGGACGCACCATGTACGTGGTGCCGTTCTGCATGGGCCCGCTCGACGCGGCCGACCCCAAGCTGGGCGTCGAGCTCACCGACTCCGAGTACGTGGTCGTGTCGATGCGCGTGATGACCCGCATGGGCCAGGCTGCGCTCGACAAGATCGGCGACGATGGCTTCTACGTCAAGGCGCTGCACTCGCTCGGCGCTCCGCTCGCCGAGGGCCAGGCCGATGTGCCGTGGCCGTGCAACGACACCAAATACATCACGCACTTCCCCGAGGATCGCGAGATCTGGAGCTACGGATCCGGCTACGGCGGCAACGCTCTGCTGGGCAAGAAGTGCTACTCGCTGCGTATCGCATCGGCGATGGCCCACGACGAGGGCTGGCTCGCCGAGCACATGCTGATCCTCAAGCTGATCTCTCCCGAGGACAAGGCGTACTACATCGCCGCGGCGTTCCCGTCCGCGTGCGGCAAGACCAACCTCGCGATGATTCAGCCCACCATCCCGGGCTGGCGCGCCGAGACCATCGGTGACGACATCGCGTGGATGCGCTTCGGTGAGGACGGTCGTCTCTATGCCGTCAACCCGGAATACGGCTTCTTCGGCGTTGCGCCGGGAACCAACTGGGACTCGAACCCCAACGCGATGAAGACCATCGACCAGGGCAACTCGGTGTTCACCAACGTCGGCATGACCGACGACGGCGACGTGTGGTGGGAGGGCCTCGAAGGCAAGCCCGACCACCTGATCGACTGGAAGGGCAACGACTGGACCCCCGAGTCCGGAACCGATGCCGCGCACCCGAACTCGCGCTACTGCGTGCCGATGGCCCAGTGCCCGTCGATGGCTCCCGAGTGGGACGACCCGCAGGGCGTGCCGATCTCGGCAATCCTGTTCGGTGGACGTCGTAAGACCACCGTTCCGCTGGTGACCGAGGCTCGCGACTGGCAGCACGGCGTGTTCATGGGAGCCACCGTCGGCTCCGAGCAGACCGCTGCTGCCGAGGGCACCGTCGGAACCGTCCGACGCGATCCGATGGCCATGTTGCCGTTCCTCGGCTACAACGTGGGCGACTACTTCCAGCACTGGATCGACCTGGGCAAGAACGCCGACGAGTCGAAGCTGCCGAAGGTGTTCTACGTCAACTGGTTCCGCCGCGGCGACGACAAGCGCTTCCTGTGGCCCGGATTCGGTGAGAACTCGCGTGTGCTCAAGTGGATCGTCGAGCGCATCGAGCACAAGGCCGCAGGCGTCGAGACACCGATCGGTGTGGTCCCCACCGCCGAGGCACTCGATATCGACGGCCTCGACACGACCGTCGACGACGTCGCCGAGGCACTCGCGGTGAACACCGACGAATGGAAGGCCGAAATCCCGCTGATCCAGGAGTGGTTCGACTTCGTCGGCGAGAAGCTGCCCACCGGAATTCAGGACGAATTCGACGCCCTCAAGCAGCGCCTGGGCGCGTAGTATTCACGACACAGAACGGGGCTCACCGAGGGGTGGGCCCCGTTCTGGCTGTGTGGGTATGCCCCGTTCAGACGGTGAGCGCGGCTGCCCCGGCCAGCGTTCCGAGTCCACCCAATGCGGCCGGGACCACCTGCAGGCCATCGAGGAATTTCAGACGCGCATGTAGCGCGATCGACTCCTGAATCGGATTCCACAGCGGCGGGCCGGCCTGGGCGAAGCCACCACCGATCACCACCATCCGTACGTCCACCAGGGCGACGGCCGACGCGATCGCCTGACCCAGTGCCACTCCGGCGCGCTGCAACGAGGTGATGGCGACCGGCTCCCCGGCGGCCGCATCGGCTGCCAATTCGGTTCCGGTGCTGCCGGTCCACCCCAGCTCGCGCGCCCACCGCACCGCCGACGGACCACTCGAGACGGTTTCCACGCATCCGATTCCGCCACACGCGCAGGGCGTCGTGGAACCGGGGACGACGATGTGTCCGATGTGCCCGGCGTTGCCGCTGGCACCGGCGACGATCTTCCCGCCCAGCACCAACCCACCGCCGATGCCGGTCGACACCACCAGACTCAGCACGTCCGGAACTCCTACGGCGGCACCGAAGCGGTGCTCACCCAGTGCCGCTGCGCTGCCGTCCATCGCGAGGCGGATGTCGGCTTCGGGGAAGAGTTCGGCGAGGTGATCGCGCAGCCCGAAGCCGTTCTTCCACTCGTCGATGTTGATCGGAGCGACCGACCCGGTCTCGAGATTCACCGGACCGGAGCAGGCGACGCCGATCCGGGTGACAGTGGCGGGTTCGGCCGTGTTCCGAAGCAGTTCGGCACAGGCGTCCCAGACATCGGACTCGGGAGTCGGCACCGTGACCGGATTCTCCGGCCGCCCGTCGTCGCCGACGAGTGCCGCCGTCATCTTGGTGCCGCCGATGTCGAGTGCGAGTGCCGTCATCGTTCCAGGCTAGGTGTTCGGTTTCAGAACGAGGACGAGGTTGCTGCCGAGGAATTCTCGTAGTACTGGAACTCGCATCATCCACCATGCCCAGCGGGGATGGTAGCGGGGGAATGCGGCCAGCAGCGTGGCGTTGGGAGTGCTTCGTGCCCAACGCAATCCGTCTGCGGCGCTGATGTCGAACAGGGATTCGCCGAATCGATTCTTCGGTTCGTGACCGGTGGTACGGGCGTAGCGGCGGGCCGCGTACTCGCCGCCGAGGTAATGCCAGGGTCGGGTCTCGTGGCCGCCGAACGGACCGAACCAGATGGTGTACGAGAGCACCGTCAACCCGCCGGGCCTGGTGACCCGCAGCATCTCCTCGGCCATGGTCCACGGTTCGCGGACGTGCTCGGCGACGTTCGACGAGAAGCAGATGTCGACACTGTTGTCGCGGAACGGCAGTGCCATCCCGGAGCCGCGCACCGAACCGGGTATCTGCAGTCCCGCCGCATGCATCTCGGACGCATCGGGCTCGACGGGCAGGTAGCGCGCGCAGCCGGCCCCGAAGACCTCGGCGAAGTATCCGGGCCCGCCGCCTACGTCCAACACGGTCGCCGCGGACATGTCTGTGCCGGTCAGGCCCCGATACAGATCGCCGATCAGCTCCACGGAATCGCGGGCCAGTGCGCCGTAGAAGATGTCGGGAGCGCTCTGCTCATGTCCGAAGTCCTTCAGCAGACTCACCGAGCGACGCAGTGTCGCGCGAGAGGCGAACAAACGTGTCACGGCGGAAGTCACGAAGACGAACCCTAGCGGTTAGTGTGGCAACGGTAATCGACGGCGGTCGTGAAACGAACATGCGGAAATTGGGTGAAGCGGGCTGTGCGCGAGGTTCTGTTGCTGTGCTGGCGCGATACCGGGCACCCGCAGGGCGGCGGCAGCGAGCGATACCTCGAGCAGGTGGGCGCAGGTCTGGCTCGACGCGGCGTCCGCGTCACGCTGAGGACGGCGTCGTACCCCGGAGCTCCCGCCGAGGAGATCGTCGACGGCATTCGCATCAGTCGCGGTGGTGGACGCCTGTCGGTGTATCCCCGCGCACTGGCCGCCATCGCGGCCGGGCGGCTGGGTTTCGGCCCGCTCAAGGGCATCGCACCCGACGCGGTGATCGACACCCAGAACGGCATTCCCTTCTTCTCCCGTGCTGCGTTCGGCGTTCCGGTGACGCTGCTGGTGCACCACTGCCACCGGGAGCAATGGCCGGTCGCGGGGCCGATGATGGCCAAGCTCGGCTGGTGGCTCGAATCGACTGTGTCTCCGCGGGTACACCGCCGCAATCAGTACCTGACGGTGTCGTTGCCGTCCGCGGACGAGTTGGTCGCACTGGGCGTCGACCGAGAGCGCATCGCCGTGGTGCGCAACGGAGCCGACGAGATTCCCCGGTCTGTGCCCGAGGGTGACGAGAGCACCCGTACCGCGCACCCGTCGCTGACCGTGCTGTCCCGGTTGGTTCCGCACAAGCAGATCGAGGACGCGCTCGACGCCGTTGCTGCGCTGCGCGGCCGAATTCCGAACATCCACCTCGACGTCATCGGCGGCGGTTGGTGGGAGCAGAACCTCCGCGATTACGTGAGCGAACTGGGCATCGAGCAGTACGTCACCTTCCACGGGCACGTGGAGGAGGACCGCAAGCACGCGCTGCTCGGTCGGTCCTGGGTGCACGTCATGCCCTCCCGCAAGGAGGGATGGGGGCTCGCGGTCGTCGAGGCAGCGCAGCACGGCGTGCCGACCGTCGGCTACCGAAGTTCCAAGGGCCTCACCGATTCCATCATCGACGGCGTCACCGGCGTGCTGGTGGGCGGGCTTTCGGATGGTGAAGAGGACCGGGACGTCTCCGGTCTGACCGCTGCCGTCTCGGAGCTGCTGCAGGACGCCGAAGCCCGAACTCGCCTGGGCGAGAAGGCGCGAGTGCGCGCGGGGGAGTTCTCCTGGGAGCAGTGCGCCGACGGTGTGTACTCGGTGCTCGACGCCACGACGCGTGGCACGTGGTCGTCAGGTCTGGTGGGTGCGCAGCACTCGGATTCGGCTCAGCAGTCCTACCGCTAGTCCGCCGAGAAGTAGCAGTGCCCATGCGAGGTGGGCAACGACGACGGCTGCCGCTGGCCGGCTTTCGGTGAGCACGGGATCGGGTACTCGGTAGAGCGTGAGCTGGTCGTCGGAGTACGCGATGGCCAGTGAATTCAGTGTTTGCTCGGATTCGCCGAGTTCGCCGGGGGTGGTGTTCTCCACCAGTACCCAGCCGACACCCAGCTCTGCGACGACGTCCACGGGTTCGCCTGCGAGCAGCGCATTCTGGACCTCCGTCGCGCGCACCCCCTCACCGCGCACCGTGCCGCCCGCGACGATGAGCTCGCCGGTCTGCAACACATCCAGTGGCAGCATGCGCGGCGCGGGATCGAGAACGGGAGCACTGCCGCTGTAGGGAAAGAGGCGGAACATCCCGGCCGGTAGCACCGCGACATCGCCGTCGCCGCTCTGTACTTCGGCTGCGACCGCCTGCCAGGACTCCGGGTACACCACGGGCCGCATCGAGTTCCCGACGCCCCAGCCCAGGTCGGGTAGTGCGATCAGCAGGGCCGCTATTGCCACGGCACTGCCGAATCGGGTGCGTTGGACCGCGCTCAGCGCGGCTGGCTGCACCCGATTCGGTCGACGACGGGGAGAAAACGCGGCCGCCGCGGCCAGAGCGTAGATCGGCATCGCCAGCGCGACCCACTTCTGTGAGTCCCTGAGCAGGCCGGCACCGGGCACCGTCTCGCCCAGCGCGCGGGCCATCGCCAACCCTGGTCCCGTCGCTGCCAGCGCAGGCGCTGCGATGGCAAGCAACGCGACGACAGCGAGTCCCACGATCACCGGATTTCTTCGACGCCTGATCAGCGGGCGCACTCCCAACGCGACCACGGTCAGCAGCAGCGCCGTGCCCACGAACGCGAAAGCCCCTGTGCGAGAATCGGGTACCGCATCGGAGTTCCAGATTCCGCCCAGACCGGCGAGGCTGCCGAGGGTGCCCAAGCCCGGCTCGGCGCGCGCCGCGAACGCCGCCCAACCCGCCGGATCCGCCTGCTCGACGCCACTGCCGGACACGGCCGTCGCCACCAGCCACGGTGCCGACGCCACCGCCGCCATTCCGAGGGCGCCGACCACGCGCAGGCCGCGTCGGGCACCCCCGGGGAGGGCGAGGACCACCAGGGCAATGGTCGCGGCGAGCAACGCGCCGGTGGGGGTGAGCCCGGCAGCGGCGAGACAGACCCCGAGTGCCCACCAGGAACGGCCCTCTCGGACCGCGAGTGCAGCGACCACCGTCCACGGCAGAGCGGCGTATCCGACGAGCAGGCTCCAGTGTCCCTGCAGCAGTCGCTCGGCGACGTACGGGTTCCACACGGCCACCGTCGACGACACGAGCAGCGCGGGCAGTGGGGCTGTCGGCAGCACCGTTCGTGCCATGACCGCCGCACCCCACCCGGTCAGCCACAGCGCGAGCAGCAGAATGGTCTTGACCACGAGTCCGCCGTCGAACACCGTCGACAGCGCGGCGATCGCGGCGTCCTGCGGGACGGCCCGCGCAGCCGTGTCGGCGATTCCCCAGGCGGAGTCGGTGAAGTAGGAACGGGGAGTGCTGACGGCGTCGCGCAGCAGGAGATAGCCGGGGCCGAGCAGCGGGCCGACAATCACCACGGCGAGCAGCAGGCTGTAGAGCGGCGGTGTCCACCTCGACCTCGACCACGCCATGATCGGCACCCTATACCGTGGGCTCATGTCTTTCCGCGCCTCGTCCGAGGCAGACCACACGGCGGGTGCGTCGGTCGCCGGGATGGGGATGGTGACGGCCGGTTCGATGTTCGCGAACGTTGCGGCGTACCTGCTGCAGGTACTTGCGAGCCGGATGCTCGGCGTCGAGGGCTACGGAGAATTCGCGAGTCTGCTTGCTACGCAATTGGTTCTCGCGGTTCCGGCGTTGGCGTTGCAGTCCGTCGTTGCGCGTGAAGTGGTGCGCGGACGCAGTTCTCGCGAATTGCGAACTGTGGGGTACCGGTGTGCGGCAGTGGTGGGGGTGCTCGCTCTGGCACTGGCACCCGCACTGTCCGCGGCCATGGACGTCTCGATGACGGCGACCGTGTCGGCGGTCATCGCTGCGCCGGTGTTGGTGCTGCTGGCTGCCGAGCAGGGGTTGCTGCAGGGGCGTGGGCGATTCGGAGCCCTCAGTGTCGTGCTGGCCGCAGCAGGATTCGGCAAGGTGGCACCGGCGGTGCTGGTGTTGTTGCTCGGCGGTGGTCCCGGTTCGGTTCTGTTGGCCACGGCCGCGGGTATCGGTGTGGTGGCACTCGGTGCGAGATGGACGGCCGGGGTACCGGTGAACTCGGTGTCGGAAACCAAGGTCACCGTTCTGGCCGTGCTACAGGCGTCACAGGTGCAGTTGGTGTTGATTGCGATGTCCGCGTTGGATCTGGTGCTGGCGCGCACGCTGCTCAGCTCCAACGAAGCCGGGCTGTACGCCGTCGGGGCCGTTGCGTCGAAGGCGGCATTCTGGTTACCGCAGGCCGTTGGCGTGGTGCTGTATCCGCGGATGGCGAACCCGCTGCATTCTGCGTCCGCGGTGCGATCGGCGCTGGCCGTCGTCGCGGGGCTCGGTACCGTTCTGGTGATCGGCGGTGCGCTGGCGTCTCCGCTGTTGCCGTTGGTGGTGGGCGATACGTATTCCGGTGTGCAGGAATATGTCTGGCTGTTCGTGCTGCAGGGTGCGTGCCTGGCCGTGCTGCAGAGCGCACTGCTGTGGGCCATCGCGGGCGAACGTACTCACCTCGCTCTCGTCGCCTGGTTCGCCCTCGCCGTCGAGGTGTTGCTGTTGCTGTTCGTGGCGTCGACACTCGCGCAGTTCGTCGTCGTCGCGGCCGTCACCGCCGCGGTGACAATGGTGGTGGTGTGTGGGTTGGCGCTGTGGGGAGGAGGCGTCGGTCGGCAGAGGCTCGGATCCCGCTGATGGAATCGGCTCTCACGGCGGAGCTGTCATGGCATTGTCGTGACATCGAGGTACATGCCGCGGCCAGTTGTCGGATTCGGCACGTACCCGAACTCCGCGAAGCTCTCGTCTGTGAAGGGCAGCTCGATTGCTCTCGCGCCGGCGTTGGCGAGAGTGTGTGTGATCGAGTGCAGGAGCTGCGTCGCCACCGACCCACGGGTGCCGGGCACCACTTCGAGAACATCGATACACGCGGTGGTGTCGTCGACCCACCTCGCGGCGGCGTGTCCTACGAACGGCCGCACCTCGCGGTTGTCGAGGTACGCCTGCAGCCAGCACGCGAGTACACCGGACTTCAGTGCTTCTCGGGCGGTGCCGATGTTCAAGCCGGTTTCGGCGAGCCAAGAGCCTGACGTGTCGTGGCGAGGCACCGCTGCCACCCGATGTTGACGACTTCCGCTCATCTCGGTGATCGGCCACGAGATGTGAATAGCACCGTCGGCTTCTCGGGTGCGTTGTCCCCATACCAACAAACCTGTTCGCAGATCCTCCTGCCAACTCGAAAGACAGACGGCCACAATGGAATCAGGCGTATTCAGCGGCGGGCCGGAAAAGTCGTCCTCCGACTGGGGAAGCCGCAACGTTATCGCGAATGTATTCGGGTTCTTCGCCCAACGAAAATAGACGCGGGCCTGGTCCTGCTCGACGTGGACGCGGATGGGGCGAAACTTGGTGTCGACTCGTCCGCGAACCCGCACCCTCCGAATCAGATTCTGCGCGGTCGTGGACGCTGGCGTCGGGAGACTTCCTGTGTCATCACCGGTGATGTGCAGACGCCATGCGCCATCGGCCTCGGTATTCGGGTCGCGGATGTCGGCGGTCTCGAAAAATGGACCCACGGCGCTGAGGTGCGCTGCCACAGCAGGTGATGTCGGGATGATCTTGCGGGCCGAATCGATCCCGTCCCACACCCGCTGGAAAGCGAAATTGTCCGGCGCAAGTGTCGGCTGACCGTCGGTATCGAGCAGCAGCACGTACACACGCTGTGCGAACCTCATCAGCGTCGCCGGGTTCTTCGGTGGGTTGGGGGTACGCACCAATTCGTATGCATAATCGGCCCACCGCTCGCCGAGGAGTGCACGCGTCCAGGCCTCGGATTCTGGATCGGTCACCGAGTCCACCAGATTGGACCGTGCAGCTGTGCGGTCCTGGTACTCATCGGAGAACCCTTGGACGTGGATACGTAGAAGCAGCGGATTCCCCTCTGCCGGAAACGATCCCAGATCCCCGGCGTCCTGGTAGCTGTGCCGCATGTGTATTCGCAGACCTGGAACGGTAAGCGAGGGCCCTTCCACCGGGTGGTCGTCGATCGGCCAGCGGGGGTCGCGATGAGACAACGTGCGATCGGCGGCAATGTGCCGCAACAAGTCTCGATAGACCGCTATTTCGTCTGTGTACAACGAGGCGATGTGGCCAGCCATGGCGACGATATCGGGCACACCGTGCGATGGTGCGCCGTCGTAGTCAGTGGGCCGAGACATTCTTTCTGCGTATTGTCAGCATTCCGACACCGTAGACCATCGTCGCTGTGTGCGATACCGAGAGGTGCAATACCGTGCGGACCAGACGATGGTCAAGGTGAGGCTGTACCAGTGAAGTCCGGCACCAATGACCTGGCGTAATCGGGTTCGGGTATCCAGCACGTAGCGATCTCCCACGCCACGTTCGCTCTGAGTTCGGCGGGACCGACCGGAAGGTCGTAGTGGGGTTGGTCCACCCGCGCTTCGTCCCAATCGAGCAACACACACCGGCCTTGTTTGTCGATGATCGCATTGCGCGCATGTGCGTCGCCGTGAACCACACATGTGGGGGACGGCGTTCGTGCCCCTCGCCAGGCATCGATTATCTGGTTGGCCAATTCGGTTGGCATAGCGGTCAAGTCGATATCGCCACCGACGAGGAGTTCGGGAAGATCGATCGAACTCGCCGACCCGGGGCGCTGCGGCCAGCCCTCGGTCACGGCGTGGACCGCGGCCAAGGCGTCCGCGATGCGGGGGTCTTTCGGTTCGGGGTGTGAACCTTCCACGTATTCGTAGACGTGCCAGCCGTCGACGTCCAGGTCGCCCGCCGACGACGGTATGAACACAGGTAGGTGGATGCCACATTCCTGGAGGTGGCGGAGAAGGTGCCACTCCCAGGACCGAGAATTCGGATTGCGACGTGAGTGTCGGATGACGACTCGGACGCCGTCGAGCTGCCCGGACCGGATGTCGTTTCGCGCACCACCGGACAACGGACCGTCGACTGCGAGACCCGGCCAACATGACCGCACCGATTCGGGGAGCATCACTGGTTTGGGTCCCGTCTCCAGATAAACCAGTGGCGTGGTTGCGTGCCCCCACGGGCACTCAACCACGCCACTGTCATCTGGGTCGTTCCGCAGGCTCCACTCCTGCGCGTAGCGCACTTACTCCTTGTTGAGGTTCGTCCTCGGAATCTCTTCCGTGCGATCCGTCGTCCAGTCGCGGTTGCTCGCGGGTGCGGGTGCTGCTCCGCCTGCGGGGTTCGGTCGCGGCGCGTTGTCGGCCCGGGCCGGCTGACGATGTCCGCCGTTTCCGCCGCCGCGCAGGAGCAGGACCACTCCGGCGATCAGCGAGATGACACCGAGAATTCCGGCGATGATCGGGACGGTGCGGCCGAAGAGCGAGAGTTGATCCTGGCCGTCCTTGGCCTGCTGGATCTGGTATTCGACGGTGTTCTCGTCGAACGTGATCGGTGCGTTGAGGACGTCGACCTCGGCGTTGCCCGCTTCACGTCCGTAGTACTGGTGAATCTGCTCTTCGCCCTTGACGACGACGCCGGTCTCGGGCTCGACCCACAGGGTGCGGGTGTTCTCGTACCAACGGGTCATCGTCACCGGCGCGGCTCCACCCTCGACACCCCAGGTGTCGGCGGGCAGGGTGACCTTGTTGGTCGGCAGGTTCACCACGGTCGACAGGTCGACCGGGCCGACGGTCTGCTGGTACTGGTACACCGGCGTGCCGTTGATCTCGGTTGCCTCGACGAAATCGATGTCCTTGGTCGCACGCGCGTTGACGTCGAAGTACGGGTAGCTCTTCTGCTCCGAGTTGAACGGGAACTTGTACTGCAGACCGGTGTGGGCCACCTCTTCGGCGGGCGCGTTGCCGGCAACCTGGATGGTGCCGATCGGGTTCTCGACGGGCATGGACGTCTTGCGGTCGATGGTGACGCGGTCGACGCTTGCGGTCAGCAGTCCGGTGTCGGCCTGCTTGTCGCTGCGACGCAGAGTCTGGCCCGCTTGCAGCGTCATGATGTCGGCGTCGGAGGGATCCTCGACGGTGACGAATCGCTGCGAGACGAGGGGAACGTTCTGGTCGACGACTGCGCGGCCGGCGGCGAGGGAGGTCGCATCGAGCACGCTGCCCTCACCGGTGGAGACGGTGGTGACCTCGAGATCCAGCGGCGTCTTCTCGAGTGCCGAAATGGTGTAAGTGGGAATGAGAATGGCGGCGACCACCAGAAACGCGCCCAAGCCGATGAGTACGAGGGCAAGTATCCGGCTCGGCCCTGAGCGCTCCGCCATGCTGAATCTCCTTAGTTGACCGCTTCATGGAAGACACCGCGAGCGGGAAACATGTTCACCCCGACCCGATGCCCGATTTATTACGACACGTCGCAGGTGACAGTAACAGTCGACAGTGGCACCGGTCTCGTCTGCGCCGGTTCGACACGGCACACTTGAGACCACCATGAGCACACAGACCCGTTCGGCAAGCGTTGTCCCGCTTCGTGGGTTCGTACCGTCACTCGAGGGAATGCGTGCCGTCGCGTGTATCGGCATCGTTGTCACCCACGTGGCCTTTCAGACCGGTGGCGCGACCTCGCCGATCTTGGGTCATGTGTGGGGCAGATTCGACCTGACGGTGGCGATCTTCTTCTCGCTGTCCGGATTCCTGCTGTGGCGTCCGCACGCGGCGGCAGCTCGCGGTCATGGGACTGCCCAGCCGCTCGGCCGCTATTTCCGTTCGCGGTTCGCAAGGATTCTGCCCGGTTACTGGGTCGGCGTGGTGCTGATCCTGCTGTTTCTTCCCGATGCAGGCGGTGACTACCGCGTGTGGCTGGCGAACCTGTCGTTCACTCAGGTGTTCGTGCCGCTGACCCTGACCCAGGGCTTGACGCAGATGTGGTCGCTGTCCGTCGAGATCGCTTTCTATCTTCTGCTGCCGGTGTTCGCCTGGTTGATGGTGCGCCTGCGCGGTGCGGCCGCCGCCCGCCGTATACCGGTCATTCTGGGCGCTGCTGTGCTGACACTGTCGTGGGCTTTCGTTCCGGTGTCGACCCCCGATGGCATCCACCATGACAACTGGCTCCCCGGCTACTTCCCGTGGTTCGCGGCGGGGATGCTGCTCGCCGAGATCTCGGTGGGGCCGACGACCTGGGTGCATCGGTTGGCTCGTCGCCGACGTGTCATGGCGTCCATCGCGGTTGCCGCGTTCGCTCTATCGGCAACTCCTCTGGCGGGTCCGCAGGGCTTGGTGCGTCCGGCGGCCTGGCAGTTCGAGATCAAGATCCTGCTCGGCGCGATACTGGCCTTCGCGATGCTCGCCCCGCTGATTCTCGCCGAGGACGGGAGCCGGCATCGCTTCCTCGAGCATCCGGTGATGCTGACGCTGGGCCGCTGGTCGTACGGATTGTTCATCTGGCATCTGGCTGTACTTGCCGTCGTGTTCCCGGTGTTCGGCATCATCCCGTTCTCGGGCGGGATGTGGTTCGTGTTGCCGGTGACGCTCGCACTGTCGATTCCGGTGGCAGCGGCGAGCTACGCGCTGGTGGAGGATCCTGCTCGACGACGCTTCGGCCCCCGCAAGAAGGCGGTCAGGGCTTCCGTATCGCCGTGATCGCCAACGCGACGATTCCGATGAGGGACGCCAGCTGCACCCAGTAGGAACCGCCGACGTAGCCGTCGGGAGATCGCCATGGTCCGAGCGAGAGCAGCGCTGGTGCCAGCAGCGTGAGTCCGCCTGCAGTGCAGGCCAATACAAGTGAGGACGCCGTGCGACCGTGACGGCGGTCCAGGAGCATGGCACCGATGCCGATCACGGCCACGGCCACCACACCGGCGATTCCGGCCAACACGATCGTTGCTCCCAGCAGCGCCACGACTGCGACCGGAACGCTCTGCCACGGCCGCGGCGACGGACCGACATCACGCACTCCTCGCGGCCGACGCAGCGCTACGAACAGCAACGGGATCAGCAGGAGAAGCCCACCGAAGATGCCGAGCCGGTACCAGCGGTCGGTGGTGAAATCCAACGAGATCGTCCCCGACGCCCCCGCCGGAACGATCCAGGCCTGCTGCCACCCGTCGACCACTACCGGGGACAGCTCGAGGCCGCCGGGAGCTGTTGCGCGCCAACCACTGTTGTTGCTCTCCGGGATGACCAGCAGACGGTCCTCCGTTGCGGAGGTGAGCGTCACCTCGCGGTGATCGGCGCTCCAGGCGGTGGTCCGGGCGGCCCGCGGTGCCGAGCTTGTCGGCCAATCGGCGGGAATGGGCATGGTGCGCAACCGAATACCGTCGACGAAGAACGATGCTCCCGGCTGCACCACCACGTCCTGGCGTCCCTCGGGCAGTGATACCGGGTTGACGAAATTCTCGTTCAGCGGGGTGTCGGAGTCGCACACCGACGCCTTCAGCGGCTCGCCGGAACGGAACTGGTCCGCGGTGGCCGTCACCGACGTGCGCACCGTTTGCCCGGCGATGGAGACGATGGGGCCGTCGAAGCAGTCGACGGTGATCCGGCGATCGCCGTCGTACGGTGCGCCGATCGGTTCACCACCGGACAGTGGCGTCACTTCGGCGAAGCCGGGAGGCTGTGACTGGATGAAGCCCAACGAGTTTCGGTCCAGGACGCCGTCCCAGTCCACGATCGACAACGCGATCCTGTCGGTCACGAACGGTGCCAGTTCGAGAGTCGTCGAGCCGTCGGTGTCGACGTCGCGCACCATCGGGCCGTTGCCGAGGTTGACGGCGACCCGGGTGGGGTGTGCCGGAAGTTCGCCGAGGCTGGGGGTGAGTTCGAGCCCGTCCACCAGTGTGGGAGTAGGCAATTCGATGGTCAAGGTGGGGTTGGTGCCGGCTCGATCGGTGATCGACTTCTCCGGCGCGGTCCAGGACGTGCGCGGATCACCGTCGGTCGCGGCGAATGCCGAACCGTGCAGATCGGCGACGTCCGACGCCCCGCTGGCCAACGGCCGCCCGGGCTGCGCCAGCAGCGCTTCGAGTTCGGGGGACTGACGCGTGCGCACCGTCAGGTCCGGAATGACCGCGGTGCCCATCGGTACGTCGATCGTGCGCGAGAAGCGGCCCAATTCCTCGGGCGACTTGGACAGCCCACTGCTGCAACGGATTCGATCCTCGGTGTCGAGGCATCCGGAACGGCCGGGGAATTCCTGGCCCAGTTCCCAGGCGTCGACGCTCGCCCCGTCGGGAGTCGCGGGCAGCACCGCGCGGTGCACGATCGGTACCTGCGTCGGGTTGTCTCGGTCGGAGTAGTCGTCCACCGACACCTCGCTGATGCCGAACTGGCTGCCCCGGGTTCCGTCGACCGTCGACTTCGCGGTGATGCGCAGCCACGGGGTTTCTCCGCCCGGCAGTGACACCGTCATCGGCTCACCCGGCTCGTCGACGCGCGCCGCGGTCGAGCCGTTCGGGGTGGTGATCTCCACCCACTTCACCGGGTCGCCGATCGTCCCAGGGCTGGTACGCATGCGCAGCAGCCCGCCGCGCACCGGAGTATCGAAGTCCAGTTGAAGCCATTGCCCCACAGCGCGTTCGATACCGTTGCTGATCCAGCTGGTAGCCAGATCTCCGTCCACCGCGGCGGCGACACCGCTACCCGGGGCGCTGCCGCCGATCTGCGTTGCGTCCGACGCCGAGCTCGACGCCGTCAGGGTCGCGCCCTCCCACTCGGCGTCCACGGTCTCGGCCCCGTACACCGGGTAATCGGAGACCTCGTTGAGCGAACGGCGCGGCTCGTCGGCGGCCCGCAGTGCAGAACTGTGATTGTCGACCTGACCGAAGTCCGTCTCGCGATTCATCGGGGTGTCGGTCACCGTCACCGAGTTCACGGCGATCCCCGCCGCCGCTGCATCCGAGGCCAGCAGAGTGGGACCCGACGGCACAGGATTGCGAATCCCGTTGTTCCGCAGTTCGTTCGAGCGCAGGATGGACTCCGGACCACCCTGGACCACCGGGACACGATCGAGATCGACGGTGTAGGGACCGGACGCGGGAATGCCTGCCGAATCACCGACCGCGTAGATCTCCACAGCCGGATACGGCGGTCGAAGATCACCGTCGAGTACGACGCCGTCGACCTGACCCGGAGCCACGTCCTCACCGAACTCGGCCACCTTCTCGAGTCCCGGCGAACCGTCGAGCACCTGGTGCACCGATGCGGGACGGGTGGATCGGGAGTCCTCGGGATCGAGGTCGTTGCGCACGACGACGTAGCTGATGCCCTGTCCCAGAAGGGTATCGGCCAACCCGGCCGACGGCCGACCGTCGGCGAACAGTCGTTGCACGGAGTCCAGCGCGCGGATGGCACCGGGCGGGGTGAGCGGTACCGCGTCGCGGACGGTCCAGGGCGTGGTGGCCAACGCCTGCAGTGGTTCGTCTCGGGTCAATCCCCAGGTCTGCAAGGCGAACGGTGCGCCGGGCACAATCAAGGCTCGCTGCGCGTCGGAACCGTCCGGGCTCGATCCCGAGGCATTCTCGGTGAGCCAGTCCGCGGCGTCGTGCCAGTACTGCGGAACGGCCTCGTACGCTCCTCGGGGCGCGAGCTTGCCCGTCCATGCCAACGAGGTGGACAGCGTCAAGGCCACGAGGATCAGCGCGGTCACTGCCATCATCGGATGCTTCTCGGGATGCGCGACGGCCGATCGCCACTGCGTCCGCGGCGCGGAACCCGGCAGCGGAACTCGGGCCAACAGGTGAGCCAGGCCCAGCACCAACGGTATTCGAATGACCGGCTCGAGTTTGTGGATGTTGCGTAGCGGTGCGCCTGCCGAATCGAGGAACACCCGGACGGCACCCGCGAATGGACCGTCCAGCTCGCCGACGAACCCGGCACCGAGGCCGACCAGACCGACGAACAACATGATCGTCAATCGCCCGCGCGCGGGCATCGAGCGCATCGCCAGGCCCGCGATTCCAGCAGCCGCGATCAGACCCGTCGCGATGACGGCCGCCGGCTGAGTCACCAGAACCGCACCGGCCACTCGCTCGGGAGAGACGAACGGCGTCCAACTGCCGGTGCCGCGCAGTACCTCCGTCAGTGACGTCCACTGCGTGGTGGTGCCGGACGATTCGATGTAGTCGAGAAACGGTGGAGAGACCTTGCCCAGCAACAGCAGTGGAACGATCCACCACAGCGTCGCGAGCACGAGAAAGCCCGACCACCACGCGCCGAAGACGACCCAACGTTTGTTCGGCCGATGCGACGACATCCAGATGACGGCCACCAGAACGGCGGCGGCGGTGGCGACGGCATTGACTGCGCCCATCAACGCGACCGCGAGCGCCGACTGCGCGGCCGCGCGTCTCACCGTGTACTTCCCGGAGTCGGAGCCGAGATACCGCACCATCGGGATCAGCACCCATGGTGCCAGCATCATCGGCATCGTCTCCGAGGAGATCGACGCGAGGGTGGTGATCACTCGCGGAGAGAGAACAAAGGCCGTCGCCGCGATCAGACGGGAACTGCGGCTGCCGATACCGAGGGCTTCGGCGAGTCGGACGATTCCCCAGAAGCCGGCGATGAGCAGCAGCGCCCACCAGATGCGCTGAGTGATCCAGGGCGGGATCGACAGCAGGTCGCCGCCGGCGAAGAACGCACCGTGCGGAAAGAAGTAGCCGTAGGCCTGGTTCTGCACCTGGCCGAGTGGGGCTGCGCTGTTCCACTGATGGGAGGCGCGTTCGAGAAATCCGAGAGGGTTCTGAGCCAGGTCGAACTTGGTGTCGGCGACGGTGAAGCCGGGGACCTGAAGAAAAGTGAGGAGGAACGCCAGAATCGAGACGCCGAAAAGCCATGTACGGCCGAGCGGCTCGGCCGAGATCATCGATTCACGAAAGCGACCAGCGTCAGCGGCTGCCGTACTCAACCTGGTTCAGCAAGGACGAGTCGGCGTTTCCGGAGCGATCGATATCCGGACGAGAGTTGTCGGCTGCGGCTGCGGTGACTCCGAAGACGACGCCCGCACCAAGTACGGCTCCGACGACGGCGGCAATGACACCCGGGACAGCAAACTTCATCTCGGTTCTCCAGTCAGTCGGCTCAGGAAGGAAGCGGGCGAGGTGGACCCTCGCGCGGGCATCACGGTATCACCCGTACCTGCAGAACAGGCCGGTGGACGCGTTACTTGCCGGGGGGAACGATCAGGACGGGTCGATGGCTGTGTCGCAGAACGTGCTCGGCCACCGAACTCTGGAGCAGCGCACGAAGACCGGTGGTGCCTCTCGTGCCGGTGACGATGATGTCGACGTTCATCTCGTCGGCCTTCTCCACGATCGCGCTCCAGATGGCGGTGGTGCATTCGGTGCACTGGCCCTCCACCTTCAGGCCCGCGGCCTCGGCCAGCGCGACACCTTCGCTGTTGGTCACCTTCGCGTCGGTGAGCGCAACGTCCTCGGCCTCGTCGTCGGGCACCCATTCGGGCTGCATGACGCCGGAGAGGCCGGACATTCGCGCGGCCTGACGCACCATCGGCTCCCACGCGGTGACGACGATCGCACGTGATGTGGTGAGAAAGCGTCCGGCATAGTCGATGGCGCGTTTGGCATTGTCGGAGCCGTCGTAGGCAATGAGTATGAGGTCTGCGGGCATGGTTCGAGGTCCTCCTCATGTCGCGTTCGTCCAGATTACCCCCATCCCCTTCGGGATCAATGTGGGTTTCAGTCGGTCGGAGTGCAACAAAGCCACATTGATCCGGACCCGGGGCGCGCAAGGAACACCCCCCGTCTCGGCTACCGTCGTATTCCATGCGACTTCGGTTTTCGGTTCGGTCCGCTGCGGTGATGACGGTCGGTGTCGGCTTGTTGGTCTCGTGCTCGAGTGAGTCCACGCAGGTCGCGTCGACGCAGACGGCACCACCTGCCTCGACGACGACTGCGGCCGAGACGACGGTCCCGCAACCGCTCCCACCCGTCGACGAGTGCGTGACGTTCGTCGACGGCCTCACCGAGCGTCAGCGACTGGCGCAGTTGCTCACCGTCGGAGTCACGGGAACTGCGGACGCGGTGCAGATCATGTCGACCGAGCAGGTCGGTGGCCTGTTCGTCGGGAGTTGGACCGACGAGTCGATGCTCGGAAATCGGGAAGTACCGCAGGTGCTCGACGCCTCCGCGGTGGCTCCGATGATCACCATCGACGAGGAGGGTGGACGGGTCTCGCGAGTCGCGGATCTGTTGGGAGAGGCACCGTCGGCGCGAGTGTTGGCTCAGACGATGTCGGTGGACGAGGCCTATCAGGCGGCGTTGACGCGCGGCCAGGGGTTGAAGGATCTCGGTGTCACCGTCGACTTCGCTCCGGTGGTCGATGTGAGCGCTCAGCCCGATGATTCCGTCATCGGCGATCGGTCGTTCTCCGACGATCCGCAGGTCGTCATCGAGTACGCGGGTGCATACGCGCGGGGTCTGGAAGACGCGGGCGTCAAGCCCGTCATCAAGCACTTTCCCGGGCACGGTTCGGGATCGGGCGACTCACATACCGGCGCGGTGACGACGCCGTCGCTCGACGAGTTGAAGGCCAAGGATCTGTTGCCGTTCGCGGCGTTGAACAACACCGGCGTCGGCGTCATGGTCGGGCACCTCGATGTGCCGGGACTGACCGAGCCGGGTGTGCCGGCGAGTATCAGCCCGGCCGCGATGGCGTTGTTGCGCGATGGCGTCGGATACGGTGCCGCACCGTTCGACGGCCCGATCTTCACCGACGACCTCAGCGGCATGGCGGCGATCACGGCGAGGCTCGGGATCGTCGACGCGGTCGAGGCGGCGTTGGTTGCGGGAGCAGATGTGGCGCTCTGGCTCACCACCGATCAGGTGCCCGCGGTGTTGGACAATCTCGAAGACGCGGTGGCGACGGGACGCCTCGACGCGGCGCAGGTGGACGAGGCTGCGGCGACGGTTGCCCGGTTCAAGGGGGCGTGCGGGGCCTGATTGTGCGGTACTGGACCTTACTGTGGAGTAACGTCTAGTACTTCGTACGTATTGGAGGGTCCATGGCTGGCGGCACCAAGAGATTGCCCCGCGCCGTCCGCGAGCAGCAGATGCTCGACGCGGCGGTGGATGTGTTCTCCGACAACGGTTTTCACGAGACGTCGATGGATTCGATCGCCAAGAAGGCGGCCATCTCCAAGCCGATGCTCTATCTGTACTACGGGTCGAAGGACGAGTTGTTCGCGGCGTGTATTCATCGCGAGGGCGTCAAATTCGTCGAGGCCCTGACTCCTGCTGCAGACCCGACGCTGACGCCGCGCGAGCAGCTGCGCAAAGCGCTGATCGGCTTCCTGGGATTCGTCGGCGAGAACCGGAAATCGTGGATGGTGCTCTACCGTCAGGCGATCGGCCAGCAGGCGTTCGCCTCGCAGGTGCAGAGCAGCCGGGATCGGCTGATCGAGCTGACGGCCGGTTTGCTCGCCATGAGCACGAGGGATCCGGAGCAGTCGCAGAATTTCGGGCTGATGGCCGTCGCGTTGGTCGGGGCAGGCGAGGCCGTGGCCGACCGCGTGGCGGGCGGCGAAATCGAGGTCGACGCCGCAGCGGACCTGTTGGAGAACCTGGCCTGGCGCGGCCTGGCGGGAAAGAAGACCGCCACGACCTAGGCTCCTGCCGAACTCGAAGTTATGGACGAAAATCCTAGGAAATCCGTCCATAACTTCGAGTTCGAGCCAGCTACCGCAGCGTTCCCGTCAGATGCGGGTAGCCCTTCTTCGGGTTCTTCAGCGACAGGTCCCAGCCGGTACCGACGGCGTCGGCGTAGGCGTTGATCGTCGCGGGCAGGACGATCGGCTTGCCGAAGCGGATGCTGTAGTTCACGGCTTCCGGAATTCGACCCTCGACGGTCTGCAGGACGGCTGCCGCGCTCCACATTCCGTGCGCGATGGTCTTCGGGAACCCGAATGCCTTTGCGCCGAGCGAGGATACGTGAATCGGGTTTCGGTCTCCGGAGATGGCCGCGTACCGGCTGATGATCCGCTGATCGACGCGCAGGGTGCGGGTCGGGGGCGGCGGGACCTCGTCGGCGGGCGGTGCCTCACGGGGTCCACCGGACAGCGAGGTCTTCTGCAGGCTCAGGAAGCTCGAGGTCTGCTTCCAGACCAGTTCCCGTCCCACTTTGACCTCGCTGATCAGGTCCACCAACAAACCCTTGCGATGCTCGCGCAGATTCTCCGCGTGCACTCGGATGTCCAGCGGTTCGGAAGCGGAGATGCCACGGAACTGCTCGATGACGTTCTCGGCGTGTACCGAACCGATGGCCGCGAACGGAAAGCCCTTGGACACCATCAGTTTCATCACCGTCGGGAAGACGAGGGTGAAGGGGTAGGTCACCGGGAGCTGATCGCCGAATCGCAGCCCCGTCGCCCGGCAGTACCCGGCGAGGTTGTCGGGGTCCACCCGCAGGCCCTTGAGTTCGTACACCGTGTTCGGCACCGACGACGACCGGGATCCGAGGAACGGCAGCGCGCCGAGCGCAGCCGAGGTGTAGATGTCGGAGGTCTTCGGCTGCGCGGTGAGCGTGACGGTGCTCATGCGCCGAGCAGGCTCTGGCCGCACACGCGCACGACCTGGCCGGTGACGGCGTTCGATGCGGGAGAAGCGAAGTACGAGACCAATTCTGCGACGTCCACGGTCTCGCCGCCCTGCAGCAGCGAGCTCATGCGGCGTCCGGCCTCACGGGTGGCGAACGGGATTGCCGCGGTCATCGCGGTCTCGATGAAGCCAGGGGCGACGGCGTTGATGGTGATGTTCTTCTTCGCCAGCACCGGTACGGATGCATGCACCAGGCCGATGACGCCTGCCTTGGAGGTGCCGTAGTTGGTCTGGCCGCGGTTGCCTGCGATGCCGGCGATGGAGGAGACGTCGACGACGCGGCCGCCCTCCTTGAGTGCGCCGGATGCGACCAGCTCGTCGGTGATGCGCTGCGGGGCAGCAAGATTGACGCCGATGACCGAGTTCCAGCGGGCGTCGTCCATGTTGGCGAGGGTCTTGTCGCGAGTGATGCCTGCGTTGTGCACGATGATGTCGGCTCCGCCGTGACGCTCGAGCAGGTGCTTCGAGAGGACCTCTCCGGCGTCGGGGGAGGTGACGTCGAGTGCGAGCGAAGTGCCGCCCACCTTGTTGGCCGTCTGCGACAGTGCTTCTCCGGCAGCGGGAATGTCGGCTGCGATGACGGTCGCTCCGTCGCGGGCGAGGACCTCGGCGATGGTGGCACCGATGCCGCGGGCCGCTCCGGTGACGACGGCTACCTTGCCTGCGAGCGGCTTGTCCCACGAAGCCGGTGCCTGCGAGTCGGCGTCTCCGACGGTGATGACCTGGCCGTCGACGAAAGCGGACTTGGCCGAAAGCAGGAAGCGGAGGGTGGATTCGAGGCCGGACAGGCCGGTCGACGCCTTGGGGGAGATGTAGACGAGCTGCGCCGTGGCACCGCGCTTGACCTCTTTGCCGACGCTGCGGGTGAAGCCTTCGAGGGCGCGCTGAGCGATGTGCTCGTCGACGCTCGAGGTCTCCTCCGGCGTCGTGCCGATGACGACGACGCGAGCGGACGGTGCCAGGTTGCGGATGACCGGCTGGAAGAACTTGAAGAGCTGCTCGAGCTCGGCGACATTGCCGATTCCTGTGGCGTCGAACACCAGTCCACCGTGCTTGTCGTCGTGCGGCTGCGACTGCGGGTAGTCCGACAGCAGCTCACGCAGCGGCTCGACGAGGCGGCCACTGCCACCGATCAGGACCGGTCCGGCCAGCGGCGGCTCGCCTGCCTTGTAGCGGCGCAGCTTCTCGGGCTGCGGCAGGCCTGCCTGCTTGGCGATGAAGGCTCCCGGCGCGGACGCGAGGAACGTTGAGTAGAGATCTGGGGCTCCCTTGGAGGCTGCCACTGTCGTACCTTTCATTCAGCGCTGCTCGCTCGAGGAGCGAGGCGCACGACCGGGTGTCGACAACCAACTTACTCGCCAGTAAGATGAAACTCCACCAGGGCCTTTTTCGACGATGTTTGGAGACGTCAGTGACAAGCAAGCAGCTACGACCGGTCGCAATCGTCGGTGGCAACCGCATTCCTTTCGCGCGCTCGGACAAGAAGTACGCGCTGGCGTCCAACCAGGACATGCTCACCGCGACCATCGACGGGCTGGTCTCGCGATTCGGTCTGCAGGGCGAGCGCCTCGGTCTCGTCGCGGCCGGTGCCGTGCTCAAGCATTCACGCGATTTCAACCTCACTCGCGAGGTCGTACTGGGCAGTGCATTGAGCCCGTACACCCCGGCCTTCGACATCCAGCAGGCCTGCGGCACCGGCCTTCAGTCGATCATCGCCGTCGGCGACGCCATCGCGTCGGGTCGCATCGATGCCGGTATCGGCGGCGGTGTCGACACCACCTCCGACGCTCCGATCGGCGTCAACGACGAACTGCGCGAGTTCCTGCTCTCCCTGAACCGGGCCAAGAGCACCACCGACCGCATCAAGCTTCTCGGCAACGTCCGTCCCGGCATGCTCGGCATCGAGATCCCGCGCAACGGCGAGCCGCGTACCGGCCTGTCGATGGGTGACCACGCCGCCATCACCGCCAAGGAATTCGGCGTCCGCCGCGAGGACCAGGACGAACTGGCCGCAGCGAGCCACAAGAACATGGCTGCCGCCTACGACCGCGGCTTCTTCGACGATCTGGTGACGCCGTTCCTCGGCCTGACCCGAGACGACAACCTGCGTCCGGGATCGACCGTGGAGAAGCTCGCGACGCTCAAGCCGGTCTTCGGAACCAAGCTGGGCGACGCCACCATGACGGCCGGTAACTCGACGCCGCTGACCGACGGTGCGTCGGCTGCCCTGCTGTCGAGTGACGAATGGGCCGCCGAGCGCAACCTGCCGGTGCTCGCGCATCTGGTCGATTCCGAAACCGCCGCAGTCGATTACGTCCATGGCAACGGATCGTTCAAGGACGGCCTGCTGATGGCTCCGACCTACGCGATTCCGCGTCTGCTCGCGCGCAACGGCCTGACGCTGCAGGATTTCGACTACTACGAGATCCACGAGGCGTTCGCTTCGGTGGTGCTCGCAACTCTGCAGGCTTTCGAGAGCGACGAGTACTGCAAGGAGCGGCTCGGCCTCGACAGCGCGCTCGGTTCCATCGATCGCAGCAAGCTCAACGTCAACGGCTCCTCGCTCGCAGCGGGTCACCCGTTCGCCGCGACCGGCGGACGCATCGTGGCCTCGCTGGCGAAGATGTTGGCCGAGAAGGGCTCGGGCCGTGGCCTGATCTCGATCTGCGCGGCCGGTGGCCAGGGCGTCACCGCGATCATCGAGCGCTGATCACTGCAGCTTCGGCTGCTCACGAATCGGGGGACACAGGGTCGGCGGATCCGGTAATCGAGGGGTTTTCGGATCTGCCGACCACGACATGAAAAAGGGGCACGCATCCGCGTGCCCCTTTCTCGTGTGATCAGCCGGGTATGCCGCTTTCCGGCGGGGTCGATTCTTCGCCGGTGTATTCCTCCACAGCCGAATCGTCGATGTCCGTCTGCAGTACCGGAGTCAGGTACTCGGGCACTCCGCCGCGGATCTGGAAGACACTGGCACCGGAGATACCGAGGTGACTGTCTTCCGAGTACCGGAACGGAGCCAGCTGCGGTCCCTCGAAGTCCATTCCGCCGTCCTGGATGGCTGCGACGATGCCCTCACGGGTGGGATTCTCGCCTGCCGCCTCGAGTGCCTGCACGAAGGCGTAGGCCTGGCTCAGACCGTAGATCCGGTAGTTCGTCAGTGGATCACCGGTTCCGTTCTCCGCCCACACCTTCTGCCACAGTTGGGTCCACGGGTTCTCCGGAGAGTCGACGCCCGGGATGTACTCCAGCGAGATCATCCCTTCGAGCGACTGTGCGCCGTCGGTGACCGCACCCTGCGAGAAGCGGCCCAGCAGTGAGCCGACGAGGTCGACGTCGGAACCGATCGAGCTGTAGAACCACTCGGGGTCGTAGTTCAGCCGCATGGCGGTCAGCTGGCTCAGCGCGGTGTACGAGGGCACGTTGAAGCCGAGGATCAGATCGGCTCCGGCACCTTGCAGGGCCGCGATCTGAGGTGCGACATCGGTGTTGCCCGAGGTGTAGCGCACGACCTCGACGATCTGGTCGTCGAGATACTGGCGAACCGCTTCCTCACTGTCTCGGCCGAGGTCGTCGTCCTGGAGGAACAGTCCGACCTTGGCGTCGGGCCGGTTCTTGGTCACCCAGTCGCCGATGATCTTGCCCTCGACCTGGTAGTCGGGCTGCCAGCCGAACGTGTTGGGGTACTTCTCTGGATCGTTGCCCCACATGATCGCGCCGGAGGAGACGAACAGGTCCGGCACACCCTCCTCGTTGAGGAAGTCGATGACAGCGCTGTGGGTCGCGGTGCCGAGTCCGCCGACGACGGCGAACACCTCGTCCTGCAGGACGAGTTCGTTGACCACCTGGGTGGTGGTGGTCGGATCGTACGAATCGTCTCGAACCACGTACTCGATCTGCCTGCCGTTGATGCCGCCCGCGGCATTGACGTAATCGAAGTAAGCCTGGGCGCCCGTGGGGATTTCGCTGTAGCCGGGAGCCGCGACCCCGGTCAACGGGAAGTGGGCACCGATCTTCACCGACGTGTCGGTGATGCCGACCGTCGATCCTTCCGAGGACTCCGTCGCCTCGTCTCGGCCACCTGCACCGCACGCCGCGGCCAACGAGACGACGGCGACGAGTGCGGTCGTTCTGAACGCCACCGATCCGTACTTTTTCATTTCATTCCTTTTCTGGTTGTACGTAACTTGCGATACGTGCCCACCAAACCCAGTGGGGCGAACAGGATGACGAGGACGGTGAAGATTCCGGTCACCAGTGGTGCGAGTTCGGCCGATTGCAGACTGCTCAGCCCCAGATCGAGACCGAGGTTGGTCACCACCGGCGGGATGTAGGTCAGCAGAACGGCCCCGATCAATGCGCCGGACAGGGTTCCCAGTCCACCGATGACGACGGCGGAGAGCAGGGTCAGCGAGAGGGTGAGGGTGAAGCCGCTCGGTGCCGCGATTCGGGCCGACATCGCCAGCACTGCACCGCCCGCGCCGGCACAGGCCGCACTGACCACGAATGCGAGGATGCGTGCGCGGCCCAGGTCGATACCGGACAACTCTGCGGCGACCTCGTCGTCTCGGACGGCCCGCCAGCGACGACCGATGCGGCTCGACGAGATGTTGGCCAACAGGAAGAACACCAGCACGAGCAGTATCCAGCTGACGTACGCGACGAATTTCGTTCCGCTGAGCTCGTTTCCGGTGACGAAGAACATCATGTCGTCGATCAGCTCCGGCACTTTCGGTGCCGGGACGACGAGGCCTTGTTCGCCGCCGAGGTAGTCCGAGAAGTACAGGGCCAGGCCCGGTACGGCGACGGCGAGCGCCAGCGTCGCGCCGGCCAGGTACGGCCCGTGCAGTCGGGCGGCGGCCACTCCGACCACGATGCCCACCACTGCCGAGATCACGGTGGCGGCAAGCAGGACGAGGGGTACCGACCATCCCGAATCGTTGGCGCGCAACATCAATGCTGCGGTGTACGCACCGACCGCCATGAACGCGCCGTGCCCCAGGGACAGCTGGCCGCTCAACCCGGTCAGCACCGTCAGTCCGCCGGCAGCGATCGCCAGGTAGGCGACGGACGTGAGTTGGCTCTGACGGAAGGTGCTCAGAGATTCGAGGGCGAGCACGATGACGACGAGTCCGATGACAGCGCCCAGGAAGTGGCGTCGAACCGGTGTTGCGGTGAGGCGAGTGAGAGTCGCGTTCATGTCATACCCTCCTGGCCGCGGAGCCGGCGAAGAGCCCGCTCGGTCGCAGCAGAAGCACGACGATCAGGATCACCAATGCCGCGCTGGAGACCAGATCCTGACCGAGATAGCCGCTGACGAAACTGAGACCGATGCCCATCAACAGTCCGCCGACCACTGCGCCCGCCGGGCTGTCCAGTCCGCCGAGAACTGCTGCGACGAAGCCGAATACGACGATCGAGTCCATGTAGCCCGGATGTACCAGCGAGCCACCTGCGATGAGCAGCCCCGCCAGCGAACCGACCACTGCGGCCAGGGCCCAGCCGAGAGTGAGCATTCGGCTCACGCGGACTCCGAGGAGTTTCGCGACCTCCTGCTCGAAGGCGCTCGCGCGCATCTTCAGTCCCAGATCGGTGAACCGGAAGAGCAGGATCAGCAGTCCCAGGACCACGAGGACGGCGATGATCTTGAAGATGTCGTAGCCGGTCAGCGCTACGTTCATGTCGCCGATCCGCTGCCCGGTGAGGCCGAACGGTGCGGGGAAGGAACGGAATTGGTTGCCGAAGATGATGGCGGCCACCGCGTGGATGATGATGAACAACCCGAGCGTGAGAATGACCGGGTTGATGTGCGACGAGCTGTCGACGAACCGGATGACGAGTCGCTCCGTCAAGGCTCCCAGGAGCAGGCCGCACAGCAGCGCGACTGCGAATCCGATCCAGTAGGAGTAGCCGGCGTCGATGACGACCAGTGCGACGTAGGTGGTGATCATGGCCATCGGGGCCTGGGCGAAGTTGACGATTCGGGTCGATCGCCAGATGAGGACGAGGGCGAGCGCGAACGCGGCGTAGATCATGCCTGTCGTCACGCCGTTGATGAGGATGGTGAGCAGTTGTTGCACTGTGGCAGGCGTCCTTTCGGCTCTAGAACCCGAGGTAGGCGTGTCGGAGGGCGTCGTCCCCGGCCAAGGTGTCGGCGGGACCTTCCACCGCGACCTTGCCCAGATCCAGGACGACGGCGTGTTCGGCGATCGACAGCGCGCTGCGAGCGTTCTGTTCGACGAGAACGACGGTCATCGACTCGGAGTCGACGAGCCCGCGCAACGTCTCGAATATCTGTGCGGCGACTTTGGGTGCGAGTCCGAGAGAGGGCTCGTCGAGCAGAAGCACCGACGGTGTCGCCATCAGTGCTCGGCCGATCACGAGCATCTGCCGCTCTCCGCCGGACAGGGTGTGTGCGGAGGACGTTCGACGGCCGGTCAGGGGCGGAAACATGTCGTAGATGCGGTCGAGGGTGACGGCGTCGTGACTTCGGTTGCGTCCCATCGCGCCGAGTCGAAGATTCTCGTCGACGGTCAACTCGGCTATGACGCCACGTCCCTCGGGAACGTGCGCAAGACCTTTGCGGGACATGTGATCCGGTGCCACGCCGACTATGTCGGCCCCGGCGAGTTCGATCCTCCCCGATACCGGTTTGAGCAATCCCGAGATGGTCCGCAGCAGAGTGGTCTTTCCTGCTCCGTTCGCGCCGAGTACGGCGGTGACAGCTCCGGCCGCGACGGTCATCGACACCGAGTCGAGGGCGGTGACCGGGCCGTAGCGAACGGTCAGATCGGTGATTTTCAGGTGTGCTGCGTCAGTCTTCATGTGCCACTTCGTTTCCGAGATATGCCGCCAGTACGGCAGGGTCCTCGCGGATCTGATCGGGCGTTCCCTGTGCGATGACCTTGCCGAAATCCAGCACGTAGATTCGGTCGCACACACTCATCACGAGATCCATGTGGTGTTCGACGAGCATCACCGATGTTGCGGGTCGTTCCGGTTCGGAATCGGTGGGTGCCGTTGCGAGCGATCGGATCTCGTCGCCGAGCTCGCTCATTTCGTCACTGGACAGACCCGAGGCGGGTTCGTCCAGCAGGAGCAATGTCGGTGCGCTCACCAGGGCGCGTGCGAGCGCAACGCGTTTGCGCACCGCGTACGGCAGGCTCGGTGGCAATCGGTGCGCATAGCCGTCGATGCGCAGGCGTTCGAGAGTGGCCATCGCGGTGGAACGGACGGCGGCATCGTCGGAGGCGCTCGACGGTAGGCCGAGGAGGCCGGCGAGGATCCCGGTGTGCGCTGTCCGGTCGGCACCGACCATGACGTTGTCCAGCACGGTCATCCGATCGAACAGCCCGAGTCCCTGGAGAGTTCGGCTCATGCCGAGCCGGGGAAGGTCGTGCGGTCGTAGCCGGGTCAACGGTTCGCCGAGTCGTCCGAGTGTTCCCGATCGGGGACGAACGAGTCCGCACGCGACGTTGAACAGAGTCGTCTTGCCCGCACCGTTGGGCCCGATGACGCCGAGAACTTCGCCGGGTCGCACCTCGAGACTGACTCCGGACAGCGCGACGATGCCGCCGAAGGCCACCTCGATGTCCGCCATGGTGAGGACCGGGTCCTTCGTTCGAAGAGAGTTCAAGTGATCCACCTCACAATCTGTTGCGTTCACTATGGTGCGTTTCGCACAACGGGCGATATGGGCGCTGCGCACAGAATGTTTGGGTCCCTGGGCACCAGTAACGGTCAAATCGACCTGTCATGTGGGCTCAGTGCGCAAAACTGTTCAGGTGGGTGCTCCCGATGGTCGACGCGCATCGGCGCGTTCGGCTGCCCGCGGAGCGGTGACTGACTCCGACCAGGAGAAAATTCGGAGTGCGTGGGCCGCGTTGACGCCACGGGCCGACGCGATCGCCGACTCCATCACGCTGGCGCTGATCGAGCAGGAACCCGCCTACCTGGCCAGTTCCACTCCGGACATCGCCGGCGAGATCAGGCGCAGTACCCGTGAGCACATCAATCAGGGCCTTCGCACGTTGTCGGGGCTACGTACCGCGAACGACAACACCCGTGAGGTGTGGCGTCGTACCGGCAGGGAGCGTGCACGCCAGGGCATTCCGATGGAGTTGGTGCTCAAGGCGTACACGCTCGGGAGTCGGACGCTGTGGGAGGAGTTGATGCTCGAGCGCGAGCAGCGTCGAACCAGGATCGACGAGCATCTGCTTCTGGTGGCCGGTCAACAGTTGTGGCGTGCGCTCGACAGTCAGTACGAGACTCTCGTCGAGGCATACCGCCGGGAAAGCGCTCGAATGCAGCAGCGGGATATCGCCAACGTTCTGGTGATACTCGACGGCCTCCGATCGGGGCGAGGTGGCGATCCGGCATTCGTCATGGAAGCTCGTGCCACTCTTGGCCTTTCGGCATCGCAACAGATCGCTTGTGTGGTCGGACCGCTGGACGATCAAGGGTCGCCGCCGCTCCCGGCACCCGAGGACGCGTTGGATCAGATCGGTGCAGTCTCGCATTGGAACACCAGGGACGGCCACCAGTTCGCGCTCGTCGCACTCGGAACCGGATCGTGGAACTCCGTCGTCGACGCGCTCGCTGCTCGGGCTGTCGGGCCGGTGGGGGTCGCGCATTCTCCGGAGGGACTGTCGTCGTTCGCGGCGGCGTACCGCCTTGCGGCATTGACAGCCGAGACCATCACCGAGGACAGCGGCGTTGCCTTGGCGACGGACCGACTGCCCCGCGTGATCATGGCGGCCGACGACCAGTCGTCGGAGTTGCTGGTTCGCCACGCTCTCGGAAAGTTGTGGACGCACCCGGAGCCGCATCGAGGAACGCTGCTCGACACCCTGGCGCACATGCTCGCGTCGGACGGCTCGCCCACCAACGCCGCCAAGGCGCTCTACTGCCACCGAAACACCGTGATCTACCGGGTTCACCGGATCGAGGAGTTGACCGGGCACGATCTGACCGATCCGCGAGATCGGCTCTTGCTCACCCTCGCGCTGGTCAGGACGGGACATTGGGCCCGAGCCGTCGGGCAAGGGGACAGTTCGACGACCCGTGGATCATTCAACCGAATGAATTGACGAGACAATTTCGCAGTCGTTGTAACGAGGTGGCACAGCCTGCATATATTCCAGTTGGCTCCGTGCTGCTGCCTGACCCCCGACCCGGCAGCAGCGCGGAGCCTTTGTCGTTCCTGCGCCGATGGTCTCCGAGTGAGCGTCACCGTTCGGTTTGCGTAAGCTCGTGCCGGGGGTACGCCGTGCAGAAGGGCGGAACGAACAACCAACGGTGGTCCTGGAAGGGTCGAACGTGAGCGAGGGCAACAGTAGGTCGGGTGACGCACCCAATGGTGCCGAACCGAAACCCGACGTACCGCCGTACGACGCTCCCACCGAGGTCTTCGGTGCGATCGGCGACGAGGCGGCCGGTCCCGAACATGCATCCGACGCCGAGCAGATCCCGGAAACGGAGCCCGAGCCGGCATCCGAGGTGGAAGCCGACACCGCTGAGCCCGAGTCCGACGACGCGGAATCCACTGTCGCAGACCCGGCCGTCGACGATGTCGAGACCACCGAAACCGCCGTCGCCGCTGAGGCTGGGGACGCGAAGCCCGATGCGGTCCCGGCCCCTCCACCGCCGCCCGCAGCCGACGAATCGCCGACGATCGCGCAACCCGTTGTTCCCGCAGAGGCCGATGTTCCTGCTGAGACCGTTGCTCCTGCGCAGACCGTTGTTTCTCCCCAGGCCGAGTCGCCGGTCCAGCCACCGGTGATTCCGCCGGAGGACGGAGCGCCGCAGGCCGCCGACGGGTCCGGGTTCGTGCCGCCGTGGCGGAAGATCGCGATCGGGACCGGCGCGGTGGTTGCGGTTCTCACGCTGCTGTATGCGGCGGATTGGATCACCTCCAGCGACCGAGTACCCCGTGGTGTGACCGTCGCCGGGATCGAGGTCGGCGGCAAGAGCCACTCCGACGCCGAAGAACTCCTGCGCTCGGAGCTCGGTGCGCGCGCCGAGCAGCCCGTATCGGTCGACGTCGGCGACCGACAGGTCGAGGTACTGCCTGCCGCTGCCGGTCTCGGTGTGGACTGGAACGCCACGCTCGACCGCGCCGGATCGCAACCGATCAACCCGATCACTCGACTGACATCGTTCTTCGGCAGCCGCGAGATCGGCGTCGTGTCGACCACGGACGAGCAAGCGCTCACCGCTGCCGTCGATGGCCTGCGGGTCGAAACCGACCGCGACCCCGTCGAAGGCGACGTCGTGTTCGACGGCAGCACACCGATTGCCGTCGCGCCGTTGGCCGGTCGGATACTCGACGCCGACGGGACGCGTCGCAACCTGCAGACCGAATGGGCCTCGGGCGCAACGGAAGCGGTGTACGAGTCCACTCCCGTCACGGTGACCCAGGAAGCCGTCGACCAGGCGCTGGAGAACATCGCCGCACCTGCGGTGGAGGCACCGGTGATTGTCGCCGGTCGCGAGAACGTCGACGCGACGCTGCCGACGGATCGGGTGGGCGAGGTTCTCCGCTTCGACCCCGACGGCCAGGGCGGACTGACCCCGATCTACGACACCGACGTCGCCACAGGCATTCTCGCGCCGCAACTCGTGCGCACCGAGGTACCGCCGAGGGACGCGTCGTTCACCTTCTCCGGCGGTGCACCGACCGTCGTCCCCGGAGAGATGGGCGAGCTGGTCGAGTGGCGCAAGACCCTCGAGCAGTTGCCTGCCCTGCTGTCCGCTGACGGACCCCGCACCACCGAGGCGATCTACGAGCCGGCCCCGCCCGCTCTCACCACCGAAGCCGCGCAGAATCTCGGTGTGCGAGAAGTGATTGCCGAGTACACCACCGGCGGATTCGAGTACGCGTCGGGCGTCAATATCGGGCTGACGGCGCAGATCGTGAACGGTGCGCTCGTGAAGCCGAAAGAAACGTTCTCTCTCAACGAGTACACCGGTCCGCGAGGTACCGCGCAGGGCTTCGTCGAGTCGGGGATCATCGACAACGGTCGACCCGATCGCGCCGTCGGCGGCGGCATCAGCCAGTTCGCGACGACGCTCTACAACGCGTCCTACTTCGCCGGTATGGAAGACACCGACCACACCGAGCACAGCTACTACATCAGCCGATACCCCGAGGCGCGCGAAGCGACGGTCTTCGAAGGTGCCATCGACCTGAAGTTCACCAACCCGAACGACACCGGTGTGGTCATCCAATCGTTCGCCGATTCGTCCAGCGTCACCGTCCGACTGTGGGGAACCAAGACGGTCGACGTCGAATCGATCACCGGTTCGCGAACCAACTTCACCTCACCCGACACGGTGACACTGCCCGCAGGCGCAGGCTGCGTCGCGTCCGGTGGAGGCCAAGGATTCACCGCCAGTGACACCAGGGTGATCAGCGATGCCGCGTCGGGCAGGGAAATTTCGCGGAACACCCGAACGGTGAAATACGACCCGATCCCCATCGTTCGATGCGTTCAGCCCGATCGCCCGGCACCCGCGGCGGACCCGGCTCCGGAACCGGAAGAAGACGAGTGATGCTGCAACCGCGAGAGGGTCATTCGAATCACGTCGATTCGGACTGTAGCGTTGCCGCCCGATCGGGTGTTTGCTTGCACTAGGTGTTCGCTCGTCGGAACTGTGCCCACGCGGGGTTGCATCACAAGATCGAAAGGGAGCTTCGTCCATGACGCTCACACGTACCGTCCTCGATCAGCAGACGCTTCGTGAGGCGTACGCGCAGTTCCCGAGCGGAGTGGTCGCGATCGCCGCGAAGATAGACGGCGTCCTGGTGGGCTTGGCGGCCAGCAGCTTCGTATCGGTGTCCATCGACCCGCCCCTCGTCGCGGTGTGCATCCAGAACACGTCGACGACATGGCCGAAACTCGAGTTGGCACCCAACATCGGCGTCAGCGTTCTCGGCGAGGCACACAACGACGCCGTCCGTACCCTGGCAGCCAAGACCGGTGACCGATTCGCCGGCCTCGACCTCACCGTCACCGACGGGGGAGCAGCCTTCATCGTGGGGGCCACCGCATGGCTCGACACCACCATCGAGCAGCAAATCCCCGCGGGCGACCACGCAATAGTGTTGCTGCGCATACATTCCCTGGACGTCCAGAGTGAAGTGAACCCAATCGTGTTCCACGGCAGCAAATTCCGCAAACTGCAGCAGTAGCGGCTGTTCCCTGTTCGGCTCCCCAGGTCCCCCAGGCTCCCCAGTCTTCGTCGGTTCCCTAGGTCCCCCGCCTCCCCAGTCTTCGCAAAAGCGCGCGCGTTTGTTGAATGCGCGCGAATTGGTGGCCCGATCGGGGGCAATTCTGCGCGCACCTGACGGCTGCGCGCGCATTTGTGGGGTCCGGCGTTGGTTTCGCCCTTCGACGCTTCGTCGGGTCGGCCCGCGTGACGATGCACCGTCGGCCTGTTCCCTGTTTCCCGTGTTCCTGTGTTCCCTGTTCCCGTTCGCCTGCTTCGGTTCCCCAGTCTTCGCAAAAGCGCGCGCGTTTGTTGAATGCGCGCGAATTGGTGGCCTGATCGGGGGCAATTCTGCGCGCACCTGACGACTGCGCGCGCGTTGGCGGCTCCGGCGCCACAGCGAACTGGTACGCCCGTACCTGTATTCATCCACAGGTCCGAAGTTGTACACAGGCAGGTACTTTCGTCCTCGGATCGGTGCGCGCATGGTCGAGACTCGAAAGATGAGGGATGACCGAATGGTGCGACGCTCGGAGGCTCTTGCCGATGGCAATGCCGATCACGAGCTGCGAGCAATGTATGAACGCGGGGGCTGGGAGCGTTTGGTGAATGGCGTCTACGTTCCGACGTCGAGGCTGGCCGGCCTTTCGGAGCAGGAGCGGCATCGGCTGTTGATCGACGCCGTATTTCCGATGATTGCGGACGGCAGCACGGTGAGTCACCGTTCGGCGGCGCTACTGCACGAATTACCCTTGCCCACGGGCGGATTCGACAAAGTTCACGTCACCCGACGCCGCCGCGGCGGAGGTCGAGCGAATGCAGCGGTGATCGTGCACTGTGCGCCGTGGGTACCCAGCACCACCGTCGACGGAATTCCCGTGACCTCATTGGCGCGGACGGTTGTCGACCTTGCCCGTACCGAGCCGCTTCTGTCGGCGGTGATCGCAGGTGACTCAGCTCTGAAGCGCTGCGATCCGAAGGAGCTTGAGTCGGAGTTGCAGCGTGCTCGGGGATGGAAAGGTGTGGCGCAGGCGCGACGAGCCATTTCTCTCATGGACGTTCGGAGCGAAAACCCCGGCGAGTCTCAGAGTCGAGTCATTCTGCGTGAGAACGGATTCGACGTGGAATCGCAGGTGGAGATCCTGGATCCGGACGGGCGGACGGTGGCGCGGATCGATTGGCTGGTCAATGGCGTCGTGGTGTGCGAGTTCGATGGTAAAGCCAAGTACACCAAGTACCTACGGCAGGATGAGCACCCCGGCGACGTGGTGTTCAGGGAGAAGGTGCGGGAGGACGCGGTGCGCGATCTCGGCTATCCCGTCGTGCGCTGGACGTGGGCAGATTTGGCGAATCCGGCGGAGCTGGTGGCGCGCGTGGCCCGAGCTGTGGAGCGGGCTGCTGCCCTGCCTCCACCACGAGGGACGGTGCGGAGTACCTCGTGCGGCCCGCAAATGCGCGCGCATTCGCCGAATGCACTCGAAATTGCCTGAGTATTCGGCAGAATTCGCGCGCATCTGACAAACGCGCGCGCTTTTGCGGCGGCTGGGGGTTTGCAACCCCGCGCATCTGACAAACGCGCGCGCTTTTGCGGCGGCTGGGGCTCGCACCCCCGCCTCCCAATCAAATGCGCGCGCTTTTGCGGCAAACCCGGGCCCCGCCGCGACACCACCGCCCCGGCGTACATATGACAACGGCCGCACTCGAGAACGAGTGCGGCCGCCGAAGAGTTCAGGGAATCAGAATGCTGCTTCGTCCAGTTCCATGATGTCGTTGTCGATGTTGGTGAGGATGGCGCGGGTTGCCGTGAGCTGCGGCAGGATGTTCTTGGCGAAGAACGAGGCCACTGCGATCTTGCCCTCGTAGAACGCCTTCTCCTTGCCCTCTGCGCCGTTGTCGAGTGCAGCGATGGCGATCTCGGACTGACGCAGCAGCAGCCAGCCGATGAGCAGGTCTCCGAAGCCCATGAGGAAGCGCACCGATGCCAGGCCGACCTTGTACAGCTCGGTGGGCTGGTCCTGTGCGCCCATGAGGTGCTGGGTCATCGAGGTGACGATGGCCTGCACGTCTTCGAGTGCGGTGGCGAGCAGTGCGCGCTCGGCCTTGAGTCGACCGTTTCCTGCTTCGCTGTCGATGAACGACTTGATCTGTCCGGCAACGTGAGCCAGTGCTACGCCGCGGTCGCGGGCGATCTTGCGGAAGAAGAAGTCCTGCGCCTGGATGGCGGTGGTTCCTTCGTACAGCGAGTCGATCTTGGCGTCGCGGATGTACTGCTCGAGGGGGTAGTCCTGCAGGAATCCGGAGCCGCCGAGGGTCTGCAGGGATTCCGCGAGTACCTGGTAGGCGATTTCGGAGCCGACGCCCTTGACGATGGGCAGCAGGAGGTCGTTGACGCGGTATGCGATGTCGGCGTCTGCGTCCGAGACCTGCTTGGCGGTGACCGGATCCTGGTGTGCGGCGGTGTAGAGGTACACCGCACGCAGGCCTTCCGAGTACGCTTTCTGCATCATGAGGCTGCGGCGCACGTCGGGGTGGTGGGTGATGGTGACGCGGGGAGCGGTCTTGTCGGTCATCTGCGTCAGGTCTGCGCCCTGGACGCGCTCCTTGGCGTACTCGAGTGCGTTGAGGTAGCCGGTGGAGAGGGTGCCGATTGCCTTGGTGCCGACCATCATTCGAGCGTGCTCGATGACGTCGAACATCTGCGCGATGCCCTTGTGGACCTCGCCGACGAGCCAGCCCTTGGCGGGAATGCCGTTGCCACCGAAGGTGAGTTCACAGGTGGCGGAGGCCTTGAGGCCCATCTTGTGCTCTACGCCGGTGACGAAGGCTCCGTTGCGCTCGCCCAGTTCGCCCTTCTCGAAGTCGAAGAGGATGGACGGCACGAAGAACAGGCTCAGGCCCTTGGTTCCGGGTCCGGCACCTTCGGGGCGGGCGAGTACGAGGTGGAAGATGTTCTCGAAGAGGTCGTCGGACACTGCCGAGGTGATGAAGCGCTTGACGCCTTCGATGTGCCACGAGCCGTCGTCCTGCTTGATCGCCTTGGTGCGACCTGCTCCGACGTCGGATCCGGCGTCGGGCTCGGTCAGGACCATCGTGGCACCCCAGCCGCGCTCGACGGCCACCTTGGCCCATTCCTTCTGCTCGTCGGTTCCGTTGTGGTACAAGATGTTTGCGAATCCGGGGCCTGCGGAGTACATGAACGCGGCCGGCTGCGATCCGAGGAGCATCTCGTTGATGCCCCAGAGCAGGTTGCGAGGTGCTGCCATGCCACCGACTTCCTCGTCGAGGCCGACGCGCCACCACTCGCCGTCGTAGAGCGCCTTGAACGACTTCTTGAAGGAGTCGGGCAGCTTCAGGCTGTGGGTTTCGGGATCGAAGACGGGCGGGTTGCGGTCGGCGTCCGCGAAGGACTCGGCCAGCGGTCCCTCGGCAAGGCGTACGACCTCGCGCAGCATGTCGCGGGCTACTTCACCGTCCATGTCGCCGAAGTTGTCGCCTTCGAGTGTCTCGTCGAGTCCGAAAAGCTCGAAGAGGTTGAACTCGAGATCCCGGAGGTTGCTCTTGTAATGGCCCATTGCTCGTTCGCTCTCCAGTCGGTGGTGCGGTCTCGTGAGTACCGCCCAAGTTAGCTACTCGTCGGTAACTTAACGGATATTACCCCCGATCCGGTTCGCTGCCAAGGGGAGGCCTACTCGCCAGTAGCAATGCGTCGATCGCTGTGCCGCCGGTCACGTCGCGATAGCGGTTTTCGGCAGTGAGGATGGTCAGTCCAGTACCGATGTCCGACGCCAAATCCTCTGGCGTGTAGAGGATCTCGGCTTCCTGTGGACCACCGACGCCGGAGTCGATGTTCGCGGAGTGGTGTCCGAGAATCATGAGGATTCCATCAGGTTTCAGTGCGGAAACGGCGACCGAAACGGCCTTCTGCCGTTCGTTCGGGGGCAAGTGGAGATAGAACATGAGAACCAGGTCATAGTTCGGTTCTGTTGACAACTGCGTCACATCGGCGTGAACCCAGGTCAGTCGCTCGCGCACCGACCTTGGTGCCGAAGACGCCACGTCGTTCGCCCTCGTCAGCGCTACCGCGGAGAAATCGACGGCGTCGACGGTCCAGCCGCGGGTTGCCAACCAGATCGCGTTGCGACCCTGGCCGGACGCGAGATCCAGTGCGCGACCTCGCTCGAGCGCCGTCGCGACTTCGACGAGCGTCGCGTTCGGTGCCTCGCCGTAGACGAGTTCTCGGCCTTCGTACTTGCGATCCCACTCTGCGGCGTCCACCTTCGGAAGCCTAGTGGCGGTTCCTACAGCGTCGCGCGCAGCAGCAGCACGTTGTAGTTCTGGTAGACCGTCGCCAGGAAGTACAGGTCGCGGCCGGTCGAGTAGGGATGGATGTACGGCGCGTAGATGGAGCTGACCTCGCGGGTGTCGACCAGAACCTCCGGTGGGCTCCATGGCCCGACGGGTGACGGCGAGCGTCGCAGGACGATCGAGTTGGCGTTGTCGGTCGTCATCATCAGGTACTGACCGAGGGCTGCGTTGTACGCGACGGAGAGTTCACCGACGCCGCCGACGATGGGTGCGGCCGCGGCCGGGTCGCCCTTCTTCCAGTCCTGGCCGGTCCAGTACTCGTATTCGCCGAGTCGGGCGATGTCCTGTTCCTTGACGCGAGCGACGTGGCCGAGGTTGAAGCGGCCGGGCGGGGTGCCGTACTGGTAGACGTAGCCGCCGTCCTTCAGGTAGGCGCTCTGCTGGAAGTTGCGGTCGCCGCCGACGCTGGGCCGTTGGGTGTCCGGTAGCGCTGCCCAGTTCTCCCCGTTGTCGTTCGACACGGCCAGGCCGGAGAAGTTGGTCTCCCAGGTTCCCGGCGGTCCCCAGTTCTTCACGGACATCAGGTTGAGGTATTGACTGTCGCCGACGGCCACGCCTGCCGTCGGGATTCGGCTGATCTCGACGAACGGGATCTTGGGGCTGGGGACGACCTCTTTGGTCTGGCCGATCGGGTCGAGTACGACGCTGTCGAAGTTCATGCCGTCGGCGAGGTTGCGGTCGTTGCTCCGTACGATGGCGTTGCTGCGCCACGACCACAGGCTGCCCTGCAGCAGGTTGGGTATGCCGAGGCCGGCGGTATCGCCGAATGCCGTCAGCACCTCGCCGCGGCCGTTGTCCCACATGATGCCGAGATCGGTGCCGATCATGTTGACGTTCTGCGTGTTGTTGGGACTCGAGATACCGGTCACCTGAGCGACGGCTTGTGCGCGACCCTGAAGCTGCGGCAGCCCGAACGTGCCGTTGAGTCCGGCAATGGGATTGACCGCATTGGGATTTGCGAGGGCGTTGGGCCCGGTGACCAGCAGCGACGTGGCTACGGCCATGGTGGCAACGGTCAAGACTCTGGAACCCACGCGACGCACGACGATCTCCCCCAATTCGATTTCACTCCCCGGCAACCGACGAGAACCATATCAGCGGTTTGTTCGAGGCGGAATAAACCGAGCGATCCGCTGTTTCTGGGAATCGGGCGAATGCACCTCGGTGTCGTAATCTGGACAGCGTGAGTGATCTGCCCGATTCCCGGCTGGCGAGGGATTTGTCCGTCAGTGCAATGCGATTGAATCGGAGACTCCGACTGCGCCATTCCAGCGACAGATTGCCCGTCGCTCAGCTGTCGATTCTGACGACGTTGCTTCGTGAGGGGCCGATGACGACGGGGGAGTTGGCGGCGCGTGAGCGGATCAAGCCGCCGTCGGTGTCCAGGTCGTCGCACGCCTTGGTCGAGTTGGGTTTGATGAGCCGGGAGCCGCATCCGACGGACGGCAGGCAGGTGGTTCTTCTGTTGACCGATGCGGGCACGGCGACTGCACGGCAGGAGGTTGCCGCTCGGGAAATCGCGCTGGCGGAACAATTGGACGAATTGACGCCGCAGCAGCGCCAGACGCTGGCCGCAGCGGCTCGTATTCTCACCGAGATCGTCGAGCGGGTCGACTGAGCGCAGTCAGTTCTCGTGGTGAAGTTCGTGCTCGAGAGCCTCGACGTCCCACTCGATCGTCGACCCCAATTCCTCGGAGTCACCCCGGCGCGCGACGCGGCCGAGGACGGTGGCGACGACTGTCGCGAACACCATCCAGACGGCTACGCCTATCAACAACCCGGTCATGTCACACTTTCTAGCACCTGTGTCTGTGAAATAGCCGTGAAACGGTGGTTCGGCTTTGTTGCGATTCGATATTGGTCGCCTGCGGTCCGGCAATTCGGGCAGATCGAAGGTGCTGTTCCACAACGGATGTGGAGATTGCGGGCTCGATGCGGCATTTCGGTCGAAACAGACCTGACGGAACGGACCGAGGCCGCTTTCAATTACCGACTTTTTCGACGGCAATATGGAACCGACTGTTCGGTGCGCACAATTGCGCCACCGCTTCGAGATCGGACTCGAAATCGACATCGCGCAATTCCGGGAGCATCGTGATCGACGCCCCGGCCGCGGTCAAGGCATCGAGTGTGTCGGAGCCCGTCGACGGGGCGGACATGGGCACGTCGAGCAAGAACCGAGCGAGTTCGGGGTTGCGAAGGCCGAGCGCCCACCAGCCGCCGTCCTCGGCGAATCCGAGTACGTCAGTGTTGCCGAGTTGCGCGGCCGCGTCGGACAGCAAGTGCGCCGTGACCTGAGGGGTGTCCATGCCGATCTGCAGTACGGAACCGGTGGTGGCCGCGTCGGCGTGGGCATTGGCCAGTCGTTCGCCCAGCCCGTCGCCGCGCTGCGCTACGACCGTGAACGACGCCAGCGCGCGGGTCAGTTCGTCGACGCGGGCCGCGTCGGCGAGATTGCCGGTGAGGGCCACGACACGGCGGTCGACGTCGGCGGCCGAGACGGCGTCGAGGGTGTCGAGCAGCGAGGCCGCCGCCAGTTCGGCTGCGGCGGAGTCGCCGATCGTGGCGGCGAGCCGGGTCTTGGCCAGCCCGGGTACGGGGGCTTTGGCGACGACGAGAGCGGTGACGGTCACGAGAGCACCTTCCAGAAATCCCGCACGGCGACGATGGTTCCCTTCACCGATCCCGAGACCTTCGACGTTCCGGCTGTCCGTGGTCGGTAGACCACGTCGTGTTCGACGACGGTCCAGCCGGCTTCGGCCGCCAGTACCAGCAGCTGCAGTGGATAGCCCGAGCGGCGGTCGGTGACGCCGAGGTCGAGCAGAGCCTGACGGCGTACCGCGCGAATGGCTCCGAGGTCGTGCACGGGCAGCTTGTACTTGGTGCGAAGCCGAAGTGAGAGAACGGCATTGCCGATCCTGGCGTGCAGGGGCGAGCTTCCCTTCGCCGGTCGACGGCGACCGACGGCGAGGTCCGCATGGTCGAGGGCCGTCACGAGGGTCGGCAGGTCACGCGGATCCATGGAGCCGTCTCCGTCGAGGACGCAGACGATGTCGGTGTCGGCTGCCACGACGCCTGCATGCACTGCTGCGCCGTAGCCGGGCACGGTTTCGGAGATCACCGTGGCTCCGTGGGCTGCGGCGACGGCGGCGGTGGCGTCGGTGGAGTTGTTGTCCACCACGATCGTGGAGTAGCCCGCCGGTACCGAATCGAGTACTGCCGGAAGCGATTCGGCCTCGTTCATGCAGGGGATGACGACGGTCACCGATTTCTGTTCAGACACGGGGTGGTCCCGTGCCCTCGGCGTCGCGCAACGGTGCGTCGGCGAATGCGGTGAGACCGTCCCTCGGCATGATCCTCGCGCGGAATCCCAGGGTCTGTTCGGCCAGTCGGGAACTGGCGACGATGTGCCGTACATCGCCGGCTCGGTAGCGTCCGGTGATCTCGGGTGTAGGCCCGCCGCGTGCTTCGGCGAGGATGGTGGCGACCTCACCGATGGTGATCGGTTGTCCCGAGCAGACGTTGAGGGCGGTGAAGCCCTCGGTCTCTGCGTCGATCGACGCGATGTTGGCCGCTGCGACGTCGTGAACGTGCACGAAATCGCGGGCCTGCTTGCCGTCCTCGTACACGGTCGGGGCCCGGCCGAGTTCCAGCGACGAGCGGAACATCGCTGCCACACCGGAATACGGGGTGTTGCGGGGCATGTTCGGTCCGTAGACGTTGTGGTAACGCAGTGCGACCACCGAGCCGCCCGTCGATACCGCCCACGCGGAGGCGTAGTTCTCCTGTGCCAGTTTGCTCGCCGCGTAGATGCTCCTCGGCTCGAGTAACGAATCCTCCTCCACCAGAAGCCAATCGAGGGGCTCACCGGACCTCGGATCGCGATTGTCGAACAAGCCGGCATCGAGATCGGCGCGGGTGCGGGGCGGCGGAACTACGGTCTCGCCCGATGAATTGAGATAGCGCCCTTCGCCGTAGACGACCATCGACGAGGCGAGAACCAGCCGCGAACAGCCCGCCTCGTACATCGCGGCGAGCAGAACTGCCGTCCCGTAGTCGTTGTGGCTGGCGTAGGCGGGGGCATCCGCGGCATCGACGCCGGCGCCGACGACGGCGGCCTGGTGACACACGACATCCACCCCGCGCAATGCGTCGACGAGCGAGTCCTTGTCGCGCACATCGAGATCGATGATTCCGTCGGCGCGCGCTCCTGGGCCGTGAGCCGATTCCAGCATGGCGTCGACGGCAACGATCTCGTGGCCGGAGGCGGCTGCCGCATCGCGAATGTGGCCGCCGATGAATCCGGCTGCGCCGGTGAGCAGTACCCGGGTCATGGCAGCTCGATCGGCAGCGTGAGGCCGGTGTGCACCCGACAGGTCGGGCAGTCGCCGGTGGGAGCGTCGGAGATGGCCGAGCGCACCAGTGCCTTGAGTGGCTCGATGTTCTTCTGGAACTCGGCGAACACGTCCACCGCCTTGACGCCCTGACCGGACTCGATGCCGGCGTCGAGGTCGGTCACCAATGCGATCGGTGCGTAGCAGAGTTCGAGTTCGCGAGCCAGAACGGCCTCGGGGTGGCCGGTCATGTTCACCAGCGTCCAACCCTGGCGCGCGAACCACTGGCTCTCGGCACGAGTGGAGAACCGAGGACCCTCGACGACGACCATGACGCCGCCGTCGATCGCCGAGTCCTGGACCGCGGACTTCCGGAGCGTCGGGCAGTACGGGTCTGCGAATTCGACGTGAATCCCGCCCTCGTCGAAGTAGGTCTGTGCTCTCCCGGACGTTCGGTCGACCAGTTGATCGGGAATCACGACGGTGCCCGGGCCGTACTCGGACACCAGGGATCCGACCGCGCACGGGGCGAACACTCGGCTCACCCCGAGCATCCGCAGCGCCCACATGTTGGCGCGGTACGGCAACGTGTGCGGTGAGTACTCGTGATTGCGGCCGTGTCGGGGCAGAAACGCCACTCGCCGACCTTCCACCTCGCCCAACGTGATCGGGGCGCTCGGAGCGCCGTAGGGGGTGTCGAGCACTACCTCCTGGGCGTCGGCTCCGAAGAACGAATAGAAGCCGCTGCCGCCGATGACGGCTATCTCGGCCCGCCCCGTCGCGTCGTTGTCCATCTGCTCATCCTCCATCACCGTCGGTCGATATGCTGGTCCGAAGTCGTGTTCGCCTTCAAGTCCGCAGGGAGAAAAGACTATCCGTTACTGGAGAGAAGCCGTCGCAGGCACGTTGGCCGTCGTGCTCGTCGTGGTCGCATTCGTCGTTCCGTACCTGGGAAACGAACTCGTCACCCCCATCATCAACAGAACTCCGCAGCAGGTACGTGACTTCGCCGATGCGGCGCCGCTGTTCGGCTTCCGCGAGATTCACGTGGGATGGGGAACTCCTGTCGCCGTTCTGATAGCCGTCGCCACTGTGCTGTGGGGGCCGACGGTCGCACGCCGACTGTCGTGGACGCGACTGTTGTTCGTGGTGTGGGGCGCGTCGGCGGCCTGGACGATGTCGCTGGCGATGGTGGACGGTTGGAAGCGCGGCTTCGTGAACCGGCTGGCATCGACGGACGAGTACCTGCACGAAGTGCCCGGCATCACCGACATTCCCGCCACGCTCCGCGGATTCTCCGAACGCATTCTGGACTACCAGGCCGATTCGTGGACGACGCATGTGTCGGGTCATCCCCCCGGCGCACTGCTCACTTTCGTGTGGCTCGATCGTCTCGGCCTCGGCGGAGGAGCCTGGGCGGCGACACTCTGTGTGCTGGTCGGCACGAGTGCCGCTGTGGCGCTGGTACTCACGCTCCGGGTGCTCGGCGACGAGAACATCGCGCGGCGGGCAGCACCGTTCGTGGCCATCGCCCCGGCCGCGATCTGGATCGCCGTTTCCGCCGATGCGTTCTACGCCGGTGTCGCCGCGTGGGGAATTGCGCTGCTGGCGATCTCGACGAAGCGCTACCTGTGGCCCGCGTCGATCGGTGCGGGAGTGTTGCTCGGTTTCGGCGTCTACCTCAACTACGGGTTGGTGTTGATGGGCCTGCCTGCGATCGCGGTGCTGATCGCCGGGCGAAGGATTCTGCCGTTCCTCGGCGCGCTGATCGGTGCGCTGATCGTTGCCGGGATCTTCACCGCGTACGGATTCTGGTGGTACGACGGTTACTTGCTGGTGCAGGAGCGCTACTACCAGGGCATCGCGAAGGACCGGCCGTTCGAGTACTGGGGCTGGGCGAACTTCGCGGCGCTGTTCTGTGCGTTGGGTGTGGCTGTGCCCGCGGCGTTCCCGCGGATACTCACTCGGCTGGAGCCGATCAACCTGTTGGTGATCTCGGCGATCGCGGCAGTGGTCATGGCGGATCTGAGTCAGTTGAGCAAAGCGGAGACCGAGAGGATCTGGTTGCCCTTCGCGATGTGGATGCTGATCGCGCCTGCTGTGTTGCCGATCCGGACGCATCGTTTCTGGTTGGCGCTGCAGGTGATCGGCGCGTTGGCGATCAATCATCTCCTGTTCACGAATTGGTGAACGGGGCCAGCGTCATCTGAGCGAACCAGCGCCCGTGGATCGGTGCCACGTCCACCACTCGCAGGCCTGCGGCGCCGGCGAGATCTGCGGTGGCGTCGGCGCTGACACTGGACCAGGCGAACCAGTCGCCGACCATGGTGTCGGTTTCCCATCGAACGGTGCGGTGGCGAATTCCCGTGTCGCTCGGCGCATCCACTTCGGCGATGACGGCTCCGTGGGGGGCGAGCAGGTCGGCGGCCCGGCGAAGCAGACGCACCGGGTCTCCGCCGATGCCGATGTTTCCGTCCGCGAGGAGGACACACGACCAGTTGCCGGTGTCGGGCAGTGGCTCGAAGAGGTCGCGGAGAACGGCGTTGCCGCCGCGTCCGATGGTCAGATCGACGGCGGCTCGGGAGGTGTCGACACCGAGTGCCGAAACGCCGCGTCGAGCAAGCGCTTCGGTGAGTCGACCCGGACCGCAGCCGAGATCGATCGTGGGGCCGGTACAGCGGCTGAGCATCGCGTGATCCGCGCGGCGATCCTCGGCCGACGAGGCGCTGCCACCCATCCAACGCTCGGTGGGAAGCTGCTGCCTGCTGCCGTCGGAATCGCCTATCCAGCAGGGTAGTCCGGCTGCTGCGCGGTTGAAGAGTGTATCGGCGGTGACGCTCATGCTCGGCTCCGTACGAGGGTCCATCGGGTGAAGTAGGCGGCTGCGCTCACGGTGAACAACACGGCGGTCAGTGCGAGCCAACGTCCGAGAAAGGGTTCCTGGGTCAAACCGGTTGCGGCTCGGTACGATTGCGCGCCCTGAGAGAGAATGCCGGGAAAGAACATCAGGAAGGTCAGGGCGGCTCCGAGTGCGGGAACTCGAACGAAGTTCACCGGCGACACGGCCAGGCGGTGTCGCGGAATGCCGGTGAGCAGCCGATCGGCCAGTGAGTAGAGCGGGAAGAGTACGGCGTCGTGCAGCAGTACCGATCCGAAGAACCACACGAGAACGGATTTCCACCACACGTCGTTGTTCCACAGAGCCTGCGGCCCCATGAGTGCCACGACGTAGCCGACCAGCGCGAACGAGAGCAGCAGACCGACCGCGTGTAGCGGGTGTCCACCGTAGATCTTCGTGAAGGCTCTCATGCGAGGTTCCTGACCGTGCGATGCAAACACTCGTGCGCGAGCGCCGCCGTTTTCACGGCGACAACTCGCGCACGGGCGTTCAGGAGACTGTGATTAGGCGGTGTTGATCGTGATGGTCGCAACGCCCACGAGCAGTCCCGGGGTCACAGCATCGGTGTTGAAGGTGCTGTTGAGCAGTCCGGCAGCGGTCTCCGAGATCTTCACCTCGGTGCCCTGCAGGATCGCGGTGTTGTCCGGTCCGGTAGCGAGCGGCTGCAGGGTGCGGCCGTCGAGATCGAACAGAACTGCGTCTGCGGCAGCTTCCTCGCCGTTGACCATGACGTCACCGGTGAGAAGCGAAGTGCCCGGATCGATGTCGAAGTTGATGAGCTCGACGACGGTCTCGCCGGCGGTCAGCGACAGGCCGCTGCCGTCGTGCATGATCTCGCCCTGGACGTAGGGGTCGACGGTGCCGGGCTCCCAGTACTTGACGTCTCCGCCGGTGATCGGGAAGCGGATGGATCCGTCTGCGAGAGTGGCGGTTCCGACGACGCCGGGCGTGAGGCCCAGGGTGGTCAGCGCGCCGGTGAAGCCGGGATCCAATGCAACTGCGGTGTCGACACCGGTGAGGCTGTCGACCTCGGCTGCGGGCTCGGGCTCGCTCTCGGTGGTTTCCATGGCCGACGCTGCCGAGGAGGTGGCGTTGTCGACGGTGTCGGACGCCTCGTCGCTGGAGCATGCGGCAAGCGGGACGATGGTGAGTGCACCGATTGCGGTGGCGGCCAAAGCTTTACGAACAGTGAACATGTCGGTCAACCTTCCGTGCTCGTCTCTCGAGCGTTGTGGGTCATTCGGCGCTGCTTGCCGAGCGGATGGGTTCCATCTCGATCCCTTGCAAGGGAGCGTGTCCACCTGTTACCCGACAAACCGGACTGTCAAACCGGAATTTTTCCGAAGGTTCACTCGGGATCAACGAAGGATCAGGTCCGCAGCTCGTTCGCCGATCACCACCGACGGCGCGTGAGTGTGTCCGCGGATGATGCTGGGCATGATCGACGCGTCGGCGACGCGAAGGCGATCGACGCCCCGCACTCGCAGCTCGGGATCGACGACACTGGCGGGGTCGTTGCCCATACGCGCAGTGCCCACGGGGTGGTACAGCGTGTGCGCATTCTGTTCGAGGGCCTCGGTGAGCAGGTCCGCCGGGGAGATGTTCGACGCCACCCTGGGGCGTACGACGTCGCCGAGCAGTCCCTTCAACGACGGGGTTTCGGAGATGGCGACGCAGGCGCGCAGGCCTTCGATCATCGCTTTGCGGTCCAGTCCGTCGGGGTCGCTGAGGTAGCGGGGTTCGACGATGGGCTTGGCCGACGGGTCGGCCGATCGGAGGGTGATCTCGCCGCGGCTCTCGGGTTTGACGAGTACCGCGCCGATGACGGCGGCGTGCGAGTCCTGGCCGACGAGTCCCTCGTCGAAGAACGGTGCCGGTCCGAAGATGAGTTCGAGGTCGGGCAGGGCCAGGTCCTCGCGGCTCTTGATGAATCCGTACGCCTCGGCGACGTTGGAGGTGAGCATCCCGCGTCGGCGCGCGAGGTAGTTGACCAACTCGGGGATCTTCTCGGCGTGGAAGAGGGAGTCTCTTTCGGTTTTCCAGCCGACGAGGGCGGCCAGGTGGTCGAGGAGGTTCTGCCCGACGCCGGGCGCGTGGTGTTGGACGGCGATGGCGTGGGACTTCAGCTGTTCCTGGTCTCCGATGCCCGAGAGCATCAGTAGTTGCGGGGTGTTGATGGCTCCGCCGGAGAGGATCACCTCTTTGCGTGCGCGCACGGTGTGTGTCTGCCCGCCGGAGGCGTATTCGACTCCCACCGCCGCGCTGCCCTCGAAGAGCACACGGGTGGCGTGTGCCTCGGTGAGGATGGTCAGGTTCTTGCGCTTCTTCGCCGGTCGCAGGTAGGCATCGGCGGTGCTCCACCGTGCTCCGCGCTTCTGGTTGACCATCGTGCGGGTGAAGCCCTTGGGCTCGGGCAGGTTCGCGGTTTCCAGCGGATAGCCTGCTTCTTCGACGCCGTCGAGGAACGACGACGTCAGATCGCGGGGGCTGCGCTGGTGGGAGACGATGAGGGGGCCGTCGGTGCCGGCGTCGACTGCCGTTGTGCCCTCGATGTTCTCGATCCTACGAAAGTATCCGACGAGGTTTCGGAAAGACCACGAGTCGTCGGACACCGCTGCCCACTCGTCGTAGTCGGCGGCGAATCCGCGCACCCACATCATCGCGTTCATCGACGACGAACCGCCGAGCATCTTGCCGCGCGGCCAATAGATGCTGCGATCACGCAGTTCCGGTTGCGGTTCGGTCAAGTAGTCCCAATCGACCTCGCTGCGAAAGAGTTTGGAGAACGCAGCGGGAATGTGGGCGAACTTGTTCTTGTCCTCGGGGCCGGCCTCGAGGAGAACCACCTCGTTGCGTGGGTCTGCGCTGAGGCGATTGGCCACCACCGCGCCTGCCGAACCTGCGCCCACCACGATGTAGTCGGCCGTCGTGCGCTGAGAGCTCATGATTTTCCTTCGGTCGTCGACGGTGGGTTCTACCCGCGCAGGGCGGAGGCGAAGATTGCCGGCAGCTTGGACCAGGACGGTGCTCCCGCGAATGCGGTGAGCAGCTTGCCCGTCGATGCTGCGGTCTTGTTGGTGACGAACCACGGTGGCTTCGGGGAGATGGAGAGTTCGCCGTTGATCAGCGAGCGCGGCATCGGCCGGAAGGGCCCGCGCACCACTGTTCGCTCGGCTCCGTCGATCAGTAAGGCGTTGTGCACGATGCCGATTCCGCTCTGGACGTCGTCGACGGTGTGGCCGGGGAATGCGCCCCAGGTGGCTGCTGCGGTGAGGAATCCGATGGCCGTCCAGGCGTTGACGGCGATGGTGCCGTAGCGCAGGTCAGCGAGCATGGTGTCGAATTTCTCCCCGAGTCCCTTGATGGTGCCGGGGGTGCCGATGATGTTGATGCCGAGGGTGCCGGTGAATTCCTCGTTCGCGGCCTGAACCGCCTTGGCTGCGAATGCTGCTCCGCTGTAGGGCAATTCGATGATGCCCATGACCGGTGCGAAATACTCGGTCTGCAGCAGCGGTGCGTATTCACCGGGGTTCAGGTCGGTGATGAGCACGCGGCCACCGCGCTCGCCGAGGCGCTCGGCGGACGGGTAGGTGGCGGTGGCGTCGGACACTCGCTTGTCGCTGCCGGGGTAGTACGGCGCACGGGCGGGCGCGCGGTCCAGCGCGGCGCGCAGGGCGGCGACGAACTGGTCGCGCTGCTTCCATTCCGAGGACAGCACGACGACCTGCGAAGCGACACAGTTGTATCCGCTGTTGTGCAGGCGTTGGGTGGCGATGTGTTCGGCCTGGAACTCGATATCGGCGCGGCTCCACTCTCCGGGCAGAACGATGGTGGGCGAGACGCCACCGAGTTCGCTGGAGATCTCCTTGGTGAGGATCGGGTCGTTGGCCGCCTTGCGGGCAGCGCCGTCCGGGCCCGGACCGAAGACGATCGCGTCGTGCGTGATGGCGCTGCCGGTCATGTGGACGTGGTCGACACGATCGTGCTGGACCAGGTAGGTGCCCACGTCGGCTCCGCCGGTGAGCAGGCGCAATGCACCGATGTCGACGAGCGGCGCGAGGACTTTCTCGAACACCGGCAACAGCGGATCCATGATCGGGTTGAGCTTGAGTGCGACGACTCGATTGAACGCGATCAGTTCGTACAGTGCGTCCAGCGGCGCGATCGAGGTGATGTTGCCTGCGCCGAGTACCACTCCGATGCCCGCGGTGCGGGTGGGATCGAGCTGGGCGAGGCCTGCGGTCCGCTGTGCGGTTGCACGGTCGATTCCGGGCTTCAGCCATACCTCGGCGGTGAACCCGTTGAGCAGGAGGCGCTCGAAGATGTTGAGAGGCAGCACCGACACCGTCGTGCGCCCACCGGGTGCCGTTCCGAACGTGGCACCGGCCAGCGGACTGCTACCGGCTTCGAGCGCCGCCAGTGTGTGCGCCACGGTGCCGAGTCCGTTCAGGAACGAGTACGGACCCGACAACCATTCCTCTCCGACGAGGGTGGACGAGGCGTCGAGTCCCTTGATCGACGCTGCCGCCGTCACCCACTCCTGCGCGTGAGCTGTGGTCAGCGCGTGCACGCGTTCGAGCAGGGCACGCCGCTCGGCCAGGGTGAGGCGTCCCCAGTTCTTCTCTCCCTCGGACAGATCGGCGAGTGCGGAGTCGACTGCCTCGGTGGGTCCCGGCGTCGGTACGGGCTTCAGGTGTGGGGTGACGTCGCTGGTCAACTTCTCGGCTCCACTCGTCGTTCGGGTACACGCTTCCACTGTGATTGTGGTCGCACTCGGACGTGGGACGCTATGGGCCACGGCTCTCAATCGGATGCAGCGGTTTGTGCAGCCGCACAATTTGGCTGTGGCGTGGCTTACACGGGTGAGGTTAGAGTTCGGTCATGACCGCCACCGAATTCGACGTGCATCCGTCACCGACCGATCTGGCCGCGACGATGCTCGACGGCGTCGACGATCTGGCTACGGAACTCGTGCGACGGATCCTGGGGGCCGAGCACGCCTACCTGGAATCGACGCTGCTCACCACCGAGCAGCTCTACGAGGCGTCGCGGAGCAATCTGGCGTCGATGCTGGGCAAGCTGTCCGGTCGTGCTCCCATGCGACTCGAGTCGGCTCGGGACGCGGGCCGACTCAAGGCGGAGCAGGGGGTACCGCTGGCTGCCCTGCTTCACGCTTTTCGGCTGGGCGGCAGGTTGGTCTGGGACGAATTGATGGAACGTTCGGACGGCCGGGCGAGTCATGCGCTGCTGGACATGGCCGCCCAGGTCTGGGCTCTGGTCGACGTGTACTCCGACGAGGCAGCGGAGGCCTATCGAGAGAGTGCCGACATGCGTGCGCGGGAGAGCGCCGAAGCCCGTGGACGCCTCATCCGTGTGCTCTTCGCCGATCACGGCGCGAATCCGACTGCGGCAGCGGACGCATTGCGCACGTTTCGCATTCCCGACCACGGCTACTTCGCGGTGGTCTCGCAGGAGCCGTTGACCGCAGCGATGGGAATCGACGGGTTGATCTCCCGCCTCCGTACCGCGGGTGCCGAATCGGTGTGGGACGCCGAGGTGGACGGCAGCGTCGGGCTGATCTGTGCTGCAACGGAATCGGAGATCGATTGCGCGTTGATCACGCTGAGCGAGCTGTGTCCGGGACGGGTGGGGGTGAGTTCGGTCTTCCGGTCTCCGTCGGGTATCGGTGATGCCGTCGGTCAGGCCCGGTTGGCGAGGTCGTGCACCCCGAACGCGGCCTCACCGTCCGCGCCGGTGCGCTACGACTCCGTGCCGGTACCGCTGCTGCTGGTCCGCGATCCCTCGTCGGGCCGCATCGCCTCGCGTCAGATACTCGGTGATCTGCTGGCGCTGCCGCGAGCCGAACGGCAGAGCCTGCTGGACACTCTCGACGCCTGGTTCTCGTGCGGCGGTTCCACCCGCGACGCCGCCGAATCGCTGCACTACCATCGCAATACGGTGTTGTATCGGCTGCGTCGCATCGCCGAGCTCACCGGACGCGACTTCCGTGATCCGATTCAAGCCGCGGAACTCTACGTCGGGCTCAGGGCGTATCAGCTGCTGACGTGAGGGTCAGTGGCTGGCGAGGACGACGTCGAGAATTCCGGCTCCCAGCGGCACCGGTACGCAGGTCGGGGGACGCGCGTTCGCCGGGTCGAGTGCGTTGAGCGCCAGCCGCAGCGCGGTGGGGTCGTAGGTGAACGTGAAGTGCGCTACCTCGGTATCGGGGCACACGTCCTGCACCACGATGTTGTGCGCTCCCGGATCCCGCAGCAGCGCATTGGTGTACGGCTGGATCACTTCGTCGACCCTCGTCGCGATGGAGGTGTACTCCACTCCGGGCACGGTGTCGCCGCCTGCATTGAGGCGTTCGAGAAAATCGGATCCGGCCATCAGTTGGGCGAGCCCTGGGCCGAATTCGCCCGCTACGACCCCGGTTGCACCCGGCACTGCCTGTACGACGGGCGCTACTCCGTACATGGTGCCGCCGTAGGTCGGTGATGCGATGCCCACCCATCTGTCGACCACGTAGGCACCGCCGAGCCTGTTGACGAAGTATCGAGCGACCGCGGCACCCTGCGAGTAGCCGACCACGTCGACTGCTCCGGCACCGGTTGCCTGAAGTATCGACAGTGTCATCGACTTCAGTTGCGCTGCACTGTCTTCGATGACGCCGTACCCGTTGGATTTGCCGTCCGGCGAGGTGCCGTAGTTGATGGCGAAGACGCAGAATCCGGCTGCTTTCAGGATGGGGGCGAAGCCGGCCCAGTCGGAGTACGCAGTGGCGTCGGTGCCGTGTACCAGGACGACTGGATTCGGGTGCGCCGCAGTGGGCTTGCAGCCCATATCGTTGGCTCCGGGAGGTGCGGCGTCGCGATTGGATGCGGCGTAGCGGATGGCATCGGCGTGATCGGGCTGCTCGGGGGCAGCGGCGATGGGCATCAGCGGCCCCGCGTGCGCGGAGGGTGCCAGCAGCGCAGCGGCAGCGACGAGTACGAGGGTGATCAGACTTCGCCGTGGCCCGCGCATGAATAGACGGTATTCCTCGAACTGTGGAATGTCCCTATGAGTGGGGGTGTGGACTGAGAAAAGTCACAAGAATTGTTCTTCGCGCGAAACCGTGCCTGGCGCGTACACCGCACGGGACCCAGCCGTGGTGGCTGGGCCCCGTGCGGAGAGAAGGATTGCTCTGCAGGTCAGAGGCGACTCACACGCAGCCAGTCGACACTCATCGTCTGCGGGTACGGCGTGCTGTTCAGCGTCTTGCCGGTCCAGTTGTTGCCCACGGCGACGTTGAACAGGATGTAGTGCGGCCATGCGCCCGAGAACGCCTTCCAGTTGCCACCCTTCGCCTCGTACTGGGCCTGAGTGAAGGAGTATCGAGCGACCCCGTCGACGAACCAGGTGATGCTGTTCGGTAGCCAGTCGATGCGGTACGTGTGGAATCCGTTGCCGACCGGATTCATACTGCCGCCGGTCTTCACATCTTGATTGGAGTTCCACTTCGAGGGACCGTGCAAATTGAATGACGGTCCGTACAGTCCGGGAATTTCGACGATGTCCACTTCCCCTTGGCTGGGCCATGAATATTCGCCACCGGGTTGTAGACCGAGGGTCCAGAATGCGGGCAGCAGGCCCTGGGCGCTCGGCATCTTGATCGATGCTTCGATGCGCACCGGCGGCGTCACCGATTGCTTGCCCATGCTGACCACGCGGGCGCTGGTGAAGTTGTACGGTGCCCGCTTGCGGTCCGGTGGTGTCTCTCGACGCGCGGTGATGTTCAGTGAGCCGTTGAACTGGTTGGCGTTGTTCCAGGAGTCCGTATAGTACTGCTGCTCACCGGAACTCGCGCCCCAGCGGCCGGTCTGAAACCCCCATTTGGAGGGGTCGGGTCCGCCGTGCCCGTTGAATTGGTCTTCCCACAGCACGGTTCCTGCTCCGCCCTGGGTTCTCGGGGGCGCGGCGAGTGACGGGGCTGCGGTCGCCGACGAGACGGCCACGGCCATCGTCGTCAGGGCGACCGCGACAATTGTGAATAGTGATCGCATGAGGGGGATTCCTGTCAGGGTCATATGTCGGTGAACAAATGTCGACATTTGATTTCTAGCACGGCAAACTAGGCGACAGAAGTTTCTTTTGAAATGCAGGAATTCTTGCGAATACAATGAATGAATTAGCCTATGTTACTGGTCGGTAGCAAGGGTATCGACCAATGGTCTGCGGTGGTCGGTTTGTTTCAGGAGTGACCGCAGTGACTAGGGAGGGTTAGCGAAATCAGCGGTGTGGGCGAGGCGGAAGCGACTCGAGGGGGAGCCAGCGTGGAGCCGGTGACGGGAATCGAACCCGCCTCTCAACCTTGGGAAGGTCGCGTTCTACCAATGAACTACACCGGCGTGTGGTGCGGTTCGAGGTTACCAGGGCGTTCAGATGTCGATTCGCACGCCGTGCAGCAGGGTGAGGGCATCGTGTGCTGGTACCGGCTTGGAGAACAGGTATCCCTGTGCGCGAGTGCAGCCCAGTTCGATCAGGGTGTTTCTGGCGGTCTGTGTTTCGACGCCTTCGGCGATGATGTCGAGTCCGAATGCGTCGGCGAGTCCGATGATGGATTGGACGATGGCGAGGTCGCCGGTGTTTCTGGCTCCGAGGTCGGTGACGAAGGCGCGGTCGATCTTGAGTGCATCGACGGGGAGTTCCTTGAGGTGCGACAGCGAGCTGTATCCGGTGCCGAAGTCGTCTATGGCCACTTGCACGCCGAGTTCGCGGAGTTCGCGCAGTGTCACGCGGGTGCGGGAAAGGTCCTGTACCACTGCCACTTCGGTGATCTCGAGGCAGAGGTCGGGCCCGGCTATCGAGAACTCCGTGAGTGCTCTGGCGACGGCACCGACGAATCCGTTGGTGACCAGTTGGACGGGAGATATGTTGACGCGCATGGCGATGTCGAGGTGGGGGATCTCGCGTTGCCAGTCGGCGAGGGTGCGGCAGGCGTGGTCGAGCACCCAGCGGCCGAGTTCTCCGGCGAGGTTCGTGTCCTCGGCCACCGGGATGAACGCGGACGGGGGTAGTAGGCCTCGGGTGGGGTGTTGCCAACGGACCAGTGCTTCGACTGCGGTGATGCGTCCGGTGACGAGGTCCACCTCGGGCTGGAAGTGCAGGGTGAGGGAGTCGCCTGCGATGGCGTCGCGCAGATGGATCTCGACGTCGTTGCGGAGTTCGGCTTCGGCGTGCATCTCCTCGGTGAACAGGGCGATGTCGTGCCCGCCTCCGCGTTTGGCTACCAGGGCGGCTTGATCTGCCTGCCGCAGAAGCGACTCCGCGGTGTGCTTGCCCGGCTGGCCGAAGGCGATTCCGATGCTCGCGCTTCTGCTGATGCGTTCGACTCCGAGGGTGACGGGGGCGTACATGGCGTCGGCGATCATCTCGGCGTGGTGTGCTGCGACCCGGGCCGAGCACGGCCCGGCCAGTACCACCAGGAATTCGTCGCCGCCCAGGCGTGCCACGAGACCGGCCGACTTGCCGACGAAGCTCTGCAGTCGGTCGGCGATGGTCTGGAGGTAGTGGTCTCCGGCGAGGTGTCCCAGAAAGTCGTTCAAGGCTTTGAGTCGATCGAGGTCGATGTGCATCACGGCGACGGGACCGGGCATGGCCGGGTCGAGTCGTTCGCGGAGGTGTTGTGTGAGCGCTGTGCGGTTGGGCAGTTTGGTCAGGTGGTCGTGCAGCGCCGAGAACCGGAGTTGCTCCTCGGCGCTCACTCGCGCCTGAAGTTGGGAGAGCAGTGCCGCAATCGCTTTGAGCGCGTTGAGTTCTGCCTCGGACCACGTTCGGTCGCCGATCTTGATGAAGCCGAGGATGCCGGTGGTGCGCTCCGAGTGCAGCAGCGGGACGACGGCCATCGAGGTCGCAGAGAATCCCGACGCGTCCTCGACGCGTCGGCGGTAGTCCTCCTGCTCCGGGTCCGGCCGAAACACTGCCGGTTCGGTCAGTGTTTCGGCCAGGCGGAACACCGAGTCTGCTTCGTCGAAGTAGACCACTGCCAGTGGGTCGGGATCGGGCACGCTCAGTCGCGGTGGCCATTCTGCGCTGAGTCTGGTGGCCCTGGCCTCGAAATCGTTGTGCCGGAGGAAGCTGAAGTCGATGCCCAGGTAGTCCACGAGTTGCCGCAGCACGGAGTCGTAGGCCTCGCGCACCGTCGCCGCATCGACTCCCATGAGTTCGGTTGCGACGCCGGTGACGAGGACCTCGAGCGTCTGGTTGTGCTCCAGGGCCCCACTCCCGCCTCTCGTAGACGCAGTGCAGGACTGTTCCCCCTGGTCTCCGCCGGAACTCTACCCCGATACAGACGCTGAAACAGGAAGTCTGCGACTATGTATCGGAGTTTTCGGGGCGCTACCGAGCCGCAACACCAGCGCGACGGACTCTGTGTTTTCGATTTCAAGCAGAGCGCGGAGCTCGAAACTCAACTGCTGCAGCGTTTCTGCGTGGTGCGGTGCCAGTTGTCGATATTCCTCCGCGGTGCGCGCATAGAGGAACGCGGGGGAAACCGGCTGCACTGCCAATCCGCGCAAATGCGCAGTTACCCAAACGTTCTCCGTTGCACATCCCCCGATGATGTAATCTGCTGCGGTCGATCCGGGCACGACGACCACTGCGAGTGCCGAACTCGACAGCACACGGTCGCGCATGTCGATCCCGAGCGCTGCACCGGCGTCCCACGCATGCACGAGCTCCATGACGTCCGGCCGCTTGACGATCTCGAGCTTGGACAGGTCCGCGTCGTCGATCCCCAGAGTCGACACCTCGATTCCCCGGTCGGGATCGAGATCTCCCGGCCAGCGCAACTCGGAGAACATGTCTCGATGCAGGTGCGGTGTGAGATACCGGATTCGATCGGCGGCGGCGAGGATATCCGCGGCCGCCGCGATGGACTCGGGTGCCGTCAGCAGCACTACCCGGCCACCCTCTGCTTCTGCCGCAGCGGCGATGTCGGCGGCGATGCCGGCATCCAGGGGTGCGCCGGTGCCCATTTCTCGATTGGTGCACCGCTCGAGAACGCCGTCGAGCAGGCGTCGATCCGTGACGGGTTGTGGGTCGCCCGCACTCAGGGTGATCTCGACTCCGTGGTCGGTGACCTCGCTGCGGTCGAGCCTGCCCTGCGCGGTGGCCACCACGCGCGCGTTGAAGGCGGCCGCACCCACTGCCACGTAGCTGCCCCGGAAGGCGACGTCGAGGGTCGACGTGCGGGAACGATCCACCCCGATCCGCACGGTGCGTCCTTCACGGGTGAACGTCCACGGCTGACTGTTTCCACCGGACGGTGCCCGGCGCGCAGCGTCGAGAACGAGCGCGTCGGGATCGACGGCTGCGTGGTGAGCGTCGACGGCGGTGTCGACCGAAGACTGCTGCGCCCTCGGCGTCGGGTTCGGGGTCGCGAGCGCGTCGAGATGGGTCTCGAGATCGACGCGGATTCGTCCGGACGGCAGGTGCGCTCCGGTGCCGAAGCGTCGAACGGCTGCTGCGATGGTTGCACCGCCGAGTTGAACGTCGCCGCCCAATTGTGGCCAGGTCTCGATCGTTTCGCTCACTTCCACCATCGAGGCGGCCATCCGGGCCGAGAGCAGTGAGGCGTCGAGCTGATCGAGCACGATGGGGATCTTGTCGCGCGTGCCCAGCCCCTGCAGGCTCGTCGAGTCGATCTCGCCGAGGACGCCGTGGAACACCGGACGGTCGGGTTCGAGGTCGAAGCGCTCGACGTCGAGCAGTCCCCGGTCGGAGGTCTCCATCAGTACCGGGATCCCGCGCGAGCGGGCTGCCTCGCGGGCGCGAACCTTGACGTCGAGGGAGTCGCATTCCTCGACGAGCAGGTCGAGTCCGTCGAAGAACTCGTCGATGGTGTTCTCGGTGATGCCGTCCTCGGCGATTTCGACGCGTAGATACGGGTCGATTTCGGCAATGCGTCGGGCAGCGACGACCGCTTTGTTGATGCCGAGATCGAGGATGGACGCCGGAATTCTATTGAGGTTGGAAAGTTCGATCTCGTCGAAATCTGCGAGGCGAAGCGTCCCGCAGATTCCTTCGAGTGCGAGGGTGTGAGCAATGGCGTGCCCGACGCTGAGTCCGATGATTCCTATCGTGAGATCTCCCAAGGAATTCTGCTCCGCGAGGGTTATCTTGTTCCTGTTTCTGTCCAGCCTCAGGTGTCGAAACGAGTTGGGTCCGAGTACGGCAACGACAGTTTTTCGCCAGGGAAAGAATACCCACCTGTCGTTTTCGTCGAGAAGGCTCTGCTCAGGGCTGGGAAGCAGTGAGTGCAGGCCCTTTCTCTGTGTCTTCCGCTCGTCCAGAAATGTGAGGGTCGGATCGCGTCTGAGTTCGTCGAGTGCGTCACGCTGTGTGGCGTCCGTCTCGTCGAATATCACAGGCTTCCAGTGGTGGCCGGGTGTGTTTCGATCGTTCATGATGCGACTGCTTCCGGGAGTTCTACGGCTGCGCGGCGGTGTGCGAGAAGGGTAACCGTGTTGTGCCGCATCCGGCGCCAGGTGGCCAGATCTGCGTTGAAAGCGAGTGTTGTTCTGTCCCACCAGAAGACCTCGGTTCGGTAGCGTTCGTCGGGGTAGGGGATCGGCGCGATCTGGGTGGCGATCACCGCTCCGGTGTCGAGCCATGCGGCGCGGACGTGGGAGGCCGCGGTGGCCAGGGCGTAGCGCGCGCCGAGAAGAGCCGTGCTGTATGCGGGGGACTCCGCGATCATCGCGGTGACGGCGCGGCCGTGGGGTGCGTCCTGAGCGACCCACGCGGACTTGAGTTCGACGACTCCGTGGCCGATGTGTTCGTCGAGCATGGTGTGCACGTGGCGTAGCCCGTCGGGATATTCGGCGAATTCGATCAGTGCGTGCGATTGATCGACCGAGGAATACGGTCCTTGCACCCGTACCCCGCCGACTATTTGTCCGGTTCGGTCGAGTGCGGCGAAGAACAGTGCAGTAGTGCTGCCGTCACGAATGGTCGACATTTCGAGTGCGGTGGTCACACCGTGTCGCGTGTAGCTTTCCTCTGCGCCGTCCAAGAATTGTTCCCACAAGGCCGGATTCTCGGCAGGAGTGGTAGCCAGAACGAGGCATTGGGATCTGTCATCCCAGTACGTGGGGACGTCGAACGGAATTGTCATTTCACTCTTCCTGATAGGAGTTGCCCGAATGTGAATGGTTGTGCCGCTCGATTGTCCGGCTTTTCCTTTGCGGAGCTATATGTCGTGATCGGGACTCGGGTGTGTCGCGGGGGACCGCCCAGGACCAGTAGCCTGCAGAGGTGCTGCTCTCCGACCGTGACATCCGTGCCGAAGTGACCCTGGGAAACCTGGCGATCGAACCGTTCGACCCGTCGATGGTTCAGCCGTCGAGTGTCGATGTGCGGCTCGACAAGCTCTTCCGGGTGTTCAACAACACCCGCTACACCCACATCGATCCGTCGCTGCAGCAGGACGAGTTGACGACGCTGGTCGAACCTGCGGCCGGTGAGCCGTTCGTCCTCCATCCCGGTGAGTTCGTTCTCGGCTCCACGCTTGAATTGACGACGCTGCCGGATTACCTGGCCGGTCGGCTCGAGGGGAAGAGCTCGCTCGGGCGGCTGGGTCTTCTCACGCACTCGACCGCAGGCTTCATCGATCCGGGCTTCAGTGGCCACATCACGCTCGAGTTGTCCAACGTCGCCAACCTCCCGATCACCTTGTGGCCGGGCATGAAGATCGGGCAGCTGTGTCTCTTCCGGCTGTCGTCGCCGTCCGAGAATCCGTACGGCAGTGCCGCGGTGGGGTCGAAGTATCAGGGCCAGCGCGGGCCGACGCCGTCGAAGGCCTACCTGAACTTCGTTCGGTCGAGCGTGGACTAAACGATCTCGCAGTTTGTTTCATCGCCGCAAAACGTGGTGAATGTCCGGTTGTAGCGGTACTCTGGTGACCTGACGTGGGTTGGGGCCTACCAGAGCGAGGTTTCTAGTGTCCGCGGTTCCCGATGTGTCCGTACTCGGCGCTTCATTGGGGTCGAGTGGTCTGCGCAGCGTGATCAGTGACAACGCTCGCCCCGGTGCTGTCCTGGAAGTGCACGAGCCCGTCGCATCCCGGCCCGCACCCAACGGCCTCGCTCCCGATCCGTGGGATGCCGTCATCACCTCGGTACACAATCTGGCGACCGAATATGCGTCCGCGGACTTCTATCCGGTGCTCGCACTGCGCGAAAGCGACCCCAGGACGGCCTACGACCAGGACTTCTCCGACGGCGTTGTGCTCGTGTCCGAGCTCGGTGCGCAGTTGGGTGCACTGCGTGAGACGCGTGTGCTGGCCGGCGAGCGCTGCGTCGCTCTGTTCGACGTCGGCGCATCCGGTACGTCGATCTCCGTGGTGGACATCGACAGCGGTGATGTCCTCGCGTCGCGTCGAACGGATGCCCTCAGTGGTGACGACTGCGATCGGGTGCTGTGCGATCACCTGATCGCGACGTTCGGTGCGGCCGAGGCGCTGACGGTCGAGGCTCGCAGGCGGCTCGTCCACGACGTCCGCGACGGGAAACACGAACTGGCTCTGCTTCGCAGTGTGTCGATCATCGGACCGTTCGTCGGCGGCCGTGCATCGCTGTGGCGCGGCAATCTCGACGAGCTCATCGGCGATTCCGTGCACCGAGCCGTCTCGATGGCCGTCGACGTGCTCGACGCGGTCGGCGCGCAGGGCGTTCACGTCGACGCCATCGTCGCCGTCGGCGGTGGTGCCAACATGCAGATAATTCGGCAGGTCCTGTTCGACGCGGTGTCGATGCCGGTCTACGTGCCCGAGAAGCCGGAACTGCTGGCTGCGCACGGCGCTGCTGGGATCGCTCGGACGGTGGGTCTGCGGCCCGCACCGGCACCGCCCGAGGTGCTCACCGATCGGTTCACTGCTGCGGATCGGGATTCCGCAGACCTCGAGGTGGCCGCGGTTGCCCCGGTGGTCTCCAAGCGGCCGCGGCACAGCGACACCTCCTCCAAGCGGATGACCAGGGCCAACAAGTCTCGCCACCTCGGCGGCGCGCTCGCGGCACTCGTCGCGGTGTGTGCAGCCGGCACCGTGGTCACTGCGGCGGCACGGACGAGCGGCGACGATCCGGCACCGTCGGTGAACACTTCGCAGGACTCCTCGCAGACCGCTCGGTCGCAGTCCGTGGTGCCTGCCGCAGACGGGTCACCCGCCGACCCCACCGAGTCGTCGTTGCCGCTCGAGACCACGACGACGCAGACCTCGTCTCCGGTCGACGCGCCGGCAACGTCGTCCTCGTCCGAAGCGCCGACCACGACGGACGCGGAGAGCACCACCGCCGCTCGGCGCACCGTGGCCACCACCAGTGCACCGTCGGACACAGAGGAGACGACGGCACCCGACAGGCCCACCCGCGATCGGTCGACCGCGGTGCCGACGACGGTCCCACCTGCAACCACGACTCGTCCGACCACAACGCGCCCCGCCACGACGACCCGGGCCACGACGACGCCGCGTCCGACCACCACCACGCGGTCGACTCGGACGTTCGATTTTCCGTTCCCGGACTTCGACTTTCCGCGTCGCTGACCGGTCTGCGCTTTCCGACGCCGCCGGCCCCGGTACTCGAGGCAGGATGAGCAGTATGGAGTCGATTCAGACCGAGCGCGAAGACAAGTTCGACGTCGACGCAGATTTTCAGTTGCCCACTCTCGCTTCACTGGTGCCGACCGGCGGCGCACTGGTGTCGAGCGAGACCGACCTGAGCAGTGAGTACTTCGACACTGCCGGCCACGACCTGTTGCGACGCGGAATCACGCTGCGGCGTCGTACCGGTGATTCCGACAACGGCTGGCATGCGAAGGTCCCGGCGGAGAAGGCGCGGACCGAGATTCGGCTCCCCCTCGGCAACGGTGCGCACAATGCGGTGCCGGACGAGCTGAACGACGTGCTGCGCGGTGCGGTGATGGGCGCGGAGTTGTCCGCGGTCGCGACTCTGACGACGCGTCGAACCATTCACACCGTGTCCGACGCCGATGGGGCCGTGGTCGCGGAAGTTGCCGACGACGAGGTCTCTGTCGTTCTGATCGGCGGGGCGACCGGTCCGCAGTGGCGAGAGGTCGAGGTGGAACTCGGACCCGCAGGTTCGGAGTCGTTTCTGAAGAAGGCGGGCAAGGTACTGCGCGCTGCCGGAGCTCGGCCGTCGGCGCATCCGTCGAAGTTGGATCGGGCACTGTCGGTGGTGCGCCAGGTGCCCGCCGAACCCGGGGCTGCGCTGCTGGCGGACTACCTCGACGATCAGGCACAGGCGATCGTCGCCGGCGATGTCTACCTGCGTCGAGGGCTGGATCCGATCCATTCCACGCGGGTGGCGATTCGGCGATACCGCAGTACCCTCCGTGTGTTCGGGAGTCTGTTCGAGGACGAGCCCGCCGCACAGCTCGAGGCCGAACTGTCCTGGTATGCAAGCGTTCTCGGCGAGGTCCGCGATCGTCAGGTGCAGCGTGCTCGGTTCGCTGCGGCGTTGCGTGAACTGCCGCCCGAGCTGGTGCTCGGGCCGGTGGCGTCGCGCATCGAGAACGATCTGCTGGCCGAGCAGATTCGGTACCGCGAGGCTGCGATGACCGAACTCGACGGAGAGCGATACCGCGCGCTGCTCACGACGCTGTCGGAGTGGTCGCGCGGGCTACCGATCGACGGTGAGGTCACCGACCGAGTGTTGGTAAAGCTTGCGCGCAAGGCCGGCAAGAAGGCGATCGATCGCACGAAGAGTGCCGTGCGCGGTACCGACGACGAGGCATTGCATCGCGCACGGAAGGCGTCGAAGCGCGCGCGGTACGCGGCCGAGTTGGTCGCGCCGGTGGTGGACAAGAAGGTGTCGAAAGCGAACATCAAGCACTTCAAGACGATTCAAGAGGTGCTGGGAGAGCATCAGGACGCGGTGATCGCGGCCGAAATTCTGCGGACTCTCGGCGCGCGGGCAGGAACGACGGCGGGGGAGAACGGCTTCACCTTCGGCCTGCTCTTCGAGCGCGAGCGCCGTGCCGCCGAGATGGCGCGGGACGAGGCGAGCAGGTTGGAGTTCTGATCGCAGAAACCGGTGTATTTCCCCGATTCGAGGGTCGAAGGGTACTCTGAGTCGGAATCGAATCGGGGGAGTCGACCATCATGGCCATTGCGCTCGGGGTGCACGTCGGTGTCGAAGAAGTGTCTGCCTCGCTGGTCGAGGCCGATCTGCCCGAACTCGGGCCCATTTCCTCTCGCACCGTGTCCGTTTCCGCGGTCCCCGGCGGTGTCGGTGACGCCGTCACCACCATGCTCGGAATCATGAGGGTTCAAGCTGCCCAGAACGACTTGCTGATCAGCGGTTCTGGAGTGGTCTGCGACAGCATCGCGCTCTGCGGGATCGTTCGCGCCGCTCTGGCCGCCCATCATGTCAGCGACGTCGGGGTGGTGGATGCCGGAGATCCACGGCTGGATGCCGACTATTCGCTGGACATCGCGGCGGCACTGATCGGCACCGCGGCTGCTGCCATCGCGTGGACGGGCGAGCCGGTGGCCGTCCCTGCGGAGGCCGTCGACGAGGACTGGAGTGGTTCCGAGAGCGATGTGGCCGGTACGCCACGCAGCGCACGACTGACGATGATCGGTTTGGGCGTCGCGGTTCTGGCCGCACTGAGTGGAGCCACGGTGTGGGCACTGTCGGCGGCCGGTCCGACACAGAATCCCGTGGTCGACACCGCGGACGTCGCGGAGATGCAGTCGGGCGGAGACGGCGAAGCCGCGTCGTCGTCGGTGGCGGTGGTCGCCGATTCGGCGGTCCCACCTCCTGGCCCGTCGGCCGTTCCGCCCGTCGAGGCCGGGTTGTCGGAGGCCCCCGTGTACGGGCCGATGCCGGTCGGTACCTGGAGTGAAACAGTCCCGGTGGGTCCGGTCCCCACCACGTTCGGCGAGGTGTCTTCGGGTGGTGGCAACTCCGGTGCCGTCGGTTCGGGTGGCGGCAGACCCGGCGTGGTCACCGGCGGAGGCGGAAACGCAGGCAGTGGCGACTCGGACGGCGATGCGGGCGGCGGCAACTCGGGTGGTGGTGATTCCGGTGGTGGTGATTCCGGTGGTGGCGACTCGGGTGGTGGTGACTCGGGCGGAGAGGAAACGCCGACCGTCGATCCTGCGCCCGAGCCGGAACCCGAACCCGAGGTGCCGTCCACGGACCCGTCCGAGCCGACCACCGAGGTTCCGGAGCCCACCGAGCCCACCGCCGATGCAGAACCGCCGGCGGATCCGGTCGAATAGTCTCCGATTCGTTGATTCCATTGTGAGCGAGCGGCTTTGATACTTGGACAAGTCCTTCGCGTGACGGGTATGTGAATTCGACTCCGACACCTGAACTTCTGCTCACGCGTCGCTACCATCGAGTGATCGACCAGTAGACGGTGAGTATCCGATGACCGACCATCCCGCAGCAGAACCGGTGACCCGCACGACCATCGACAGGGCGGTGGGTGTTCTCATCGCGCTGCGTGGCTGTAGTCCGGAGGATGCGTTCGCCGAGCTGGCGGCGCACAGCTTCCGTTTCGACGTCTCGCTCGTGCAGTCTGCCCGCTCCATCGTGGCGGCTGCGCGTGGGATGGATTCGGCCAACGGTGTCGCCTGTGCGGCGATGACGTCGGCGCAGGAGGAATGGGGTCCGCTGCTGGCGGACCGTCGAGATCCTTACGATCACGTCGCCTGAGACCCGACTGCACGCGTCCTGCTGCTTGTTATATCTCCCAAAGCAAACCAAAAGTTCATTCAAATACGGAGATTGCTGTCCAGGCGGCGGTTCGACGGCTACTATCGGCAGGTCGGAGTAGCCAGTCGAGTCGAGGAATCATGAGAACAGTCCTTGGTGTTTCGGTGGGTTCCGCCACTGCCCGAGGGGTCGCAGTCGATGCGATCGACGAGTCGGTGCGGTCGGCCCACATCGTTCACTCGTTCGATCCTGACGACCACCTTCAGGTCGCCATCGATTTGCTGGACTCCATGTCACGCGACCAGATGGTCGACAGAACCGACATCGTGTTGGCCGTACCCGACGATCCAAGTGCTCGCGCGCGTACGTCCGCCTACTCCACGTACGAGGCCGATCGCCTGCTGGTCGCCTCCGAACTCGGAGCTCAGCTGCGGTATCTGCGGGGCACGGGCCAGCTCGAGGGCGCTCGTACCGTCGCGGTCTGTGACGTCGGGGCATCCGGTACCACGGTGTCCGTCGCGGACCCGGTCACCGGTACGGTCTTCAGTTCGGTGCGCACCACGCTGTTCGGAGGCAACAGCTGCGACGAGCAGGTCGCACGCTACTTGCTCTCGACGTACGGAGCGGACGAGTTGGCGTCCGATCACGCCCGAGCACAACTGACGGTGTCGGTCCGCACGGCACGCGAGCAGCTGTCTCGATTGCGGGTGGCGGAAGTCGCCGGACCCTTCATCGGTGGTCCGGTCAGGCTGTGGCGCAACACCTTCGACGATGTCCTCGAGCGCAGCATTCGCTCGTTGGAGGACTGGGTGGCCAGTGTCATCGTCGACGCACCCTGTGCCGTGCACGCCCTGGTGATGGTCGGCGGCTGCGCCAACATCCCGACGCTGCGGCGCCTGTTTCGTCGTGATCTGATGCTGCCGGTCGTCGCACCTGCCAATCCGGAGTCTCTCACCGCGCACGGTGCGGCTCTGATGGCCGTCGACGCGGTCGCGTCGCGCCGACATCGCCCGCGTGGTGCCACGATCGCCAACGTTGCGCCGTCGCAACACGCCTCGATGGTGGGCATGGTGGGCTACCACGACTCACCGCGACACCGCTCGGCTTGAACCCTCCGGCCTGGCCAACGAACGCCGTTGTTGGGTAAGTTGCTCGGGTAATGGTGAACAGTGGGGTACGAGACGGTGGGACAACAGTGGCAGAGCAGGTAGCGGAGTCCGGTACGGCAGCAATCGACGGGGAAGCATTCGATCCGGCGGAACATGCTCGGAGCATGGTCGGGTACCACTACCGCACCGAGGACTACTACGAGGTGGGCCGCGAGAAGGTTCGTGAATATGCCCGCGCCGTCCAGGATTTCCACCCCGCCCACTGGGACGGCGACGCCGCGGCCGAGCTGGGTCACAGTGCCCTCGTCGCACCCCTGACGTTCATGTCGCTGGTCGGCACCCTCGCGCAGAAGAAGCTTCTCCAGTCCATCGCCGAGGGCTACGACCTGAGCCAGATTCTGCAGACCGATCAGGTGCTGGTGTTCCAGAAGCCGATCCTTGCCGGCGACCAGCTGACATGCGATGTCTCGCTCGACTCGTTCAAGACGGTCATGGGTCGCGACATGATGGTCACCAAGAACGTCGTGTCCAACCAGAAGAACGAACTGGTGCAGACCACGTACACCACGCTCCTCGTCGGTCGGTCCGGCGAGATCGATCCGGCCATCTCCGAGTCCGCGAAGAACCTGGTGATGTTCGGTGCGACGACGGAGACTGCCGTGTCCGAGTCCGAAGGGCACGACACGCTGTCCACTCCGCAGGAACACGAGCCACTGATCGTAGAGGAGTACCGGGGTCGGCCGACGCAGAAGTTCGACGACGTGAACGTCGGAGACGAACTGCCGTCGCGCACGGTGCGCCTGACCCGCGGTGACCTGGTCAACTACGCGGGCGTTGCCGGCGATGCGAACCCGATTCACTGGAGTGAGGAGTTCGCCAAGCTGATCGATCTCGAGAACGTGCTGGCCCACGGAATGCTCACGATGGGCGTCGGCGGCGGCTACGTCACCGAGTGGCTCGGCGACCCGGGTGCTGTGAAGGACTACACCGTCCGCTTCACCACCCCTATCCCGGTGGACACCCACAAGGCCGCCGAAATCGTCTTCACCGGCAAGATCAAGTCCAAGGACGAAGCGACGCGTACTGCAGTGATCTCACTGGGCGCGACATTCGAGGGCAAGCGAATCTTCGGTCACCGCGCTACGGCAACAGTGCAATTGGGCTGAGTGCCTGCGGCAGTGGTGTGGTTGAGTGCCCCGGGTGGCGCTCAACCACACCACTCGATATCCGTTGTCCGCGTATCGGCTCCCCAGTTTGGGATATGTGACTCCGATCGGCGTCGGGTATCCGAATGTGGGGAGCTGATGTGTCGGTGGGGGCGTGGATGTGTGGGTGGCGTCGCAATCTACGCCCCGGTTCGGAATCTACGCCCCCTGCGGGGGGTGTGGATTGCTGCTAGGGGCGTAAATGTGTCGGCTGAACTCCCTGTTCGCGTATCGGCAAGTTCATGCCCCCACGAAGATGCAGAATGGATGGCCGGCCGGGTCGGCATAGATTCGGATCGGCTCTTCCGGATCGTCTCGCAGATCTCGTAATAGTTGCGCACCCAGTTCGATTGCGCGCGAATGCTCTTCGTCGAGTTGCTCGACGGTGTCGACACGGAAGTCCAGGTGCAACATCTGGGGGTGTTCGCCGTCCGGCCACGTTGCGGCCGGTAGTGCGTCGACCTGCTGAAACGCGATTCGCCACGAACCGTCGGGTGCGGTGATCGCGAGCCAGTCCGGATCGATCGGCTCGGCGTCGCCGGGGACGTACTCGAATCCCAGTAGTTGCCGGTAGAACTCGGCGGACTCGCGGGTGTCGGTGCAGTCGAGGACCACTTGATGTACCGGAATGTTCATGATCTGCCCTTCTTGACGGCGTGGTGCCGTGCCGCGCGCGCCCGATTGCCGCATGCGCCGCAACACCATTGCTGATTGGGTCGATCCTGCAGAAACAGTTGACCGCATCGCGGGGCTTCGCACAACGCCAGGCGATCACGATCCGGCCCGTTCAATATCATGACGACGATGGTTCACGCCCTCGCCGAGCGTGAGCAGCGTTTCGGTCCGCAGGTGATGTGCGAGGCGGGCGGCCTGTCGAACGTCTGTAAGTGCCTGCGGCAGTGGTGTGGTCGAGTGCCATGGGCGGCACCCAATCGCACCACTGCGCAGCAATTCCCCCTTGGCACTCTCCGGTGGAGAGTGCTAATTTGGGTCTCGCACAGTGAGAGGCGGCCCGCCGCTGGGGCGGACGCATCGTCGTACAGGAGGTGGTTGCTGTGCTTCGCTTCGATCCGTTCCGTGACCTCGATTCGATTGCTGCCGGGATGCTCGGCGCGACCAGTGGTTCGGACCGTGCACCCAGGTTCATGCCGATGGACCTCTACAAACTCGACGACCACTACGTTCTCAACGCGGATCTGCCCGGTGTCGATCCGGGCTCGATCGATGTCGACGTCGACCGCGGCACTCTCACGTTGACCGCGCATCGCACCGCGCCCACCAGTGATGGCGTGCAGTGGCTTTCGTCGGAGCGATTCGCGGGAACCTATCGCCGCCAACTCTCGCTCGGTGACGGTGTCGACGCGGAGAAGATCTCGGCGTCCTACGACAACGGCGTGCTGACGGTGACGATTCCCCTCGCGGCCCGTGCCAAGCCACGCAAGATCGAGATCGCCCACGACAACATACAACGAACCATCGAGACCCAGACGAGCTGATCCTGCGCCGACGAGCTCGCAGTTATGCAGACGGATCGGACCCGAAACCCTGCGTAACTGCGAGTTCGGCGTTGGTCAGGATCGCGGCGGCGGCAGCATCCGGTGCTTGGGTCGGAATCCAGTGCGACACTTCAGGTAACGCCGTAAACGTGTAGTGCGCGTCGACGTAGCGTTGGGAACCCTCGACGGCGGATTGTCCGATGAACGTGTCTCCGTCACTCCACACCATCGATGTCGGCACGGTGATGCGCAGACGGCCGATGCCCGGGTTCGAGAACGGCAGTCCGCGGTACCAGGTGATCGCGTGGTGCATGGCCCCGTAGTCGACGACCTCCTCCGCAGTTCTGGCGAGATCGGACTCGCTCATTCCGCTCTTCTCGTACCACTTCTCGGCCCTCTGGCCCGGTCTCGTCATCCATCGCTCGGGCAGGATCGGCAGTTGGAAGAACGCGAAGTACCAGGAGAGTCGGAACTGCTTCGAGGTGAGCAGGGCAGTCATGAAGGCACCCGGGTGCGGAACCGAGAACGCCGTCAGTGACGCAACGAGCCGAGGGTGTCGGCCTGCGGTGACCCAGGCAATGTTCGCTCCCCAATCGTGTCCGACCAGGTGAACCGGCCTGCCGATGAGGTCGATCAAGGCGACCACATCGTCCACCAGTGCTCCGACCCGATACGCGCGCCGACCGTTCGGCCGAGCGCGCGGCGAGTAGCCGCGCTGATCCGGGGCGATCGTGCGCATTCCGGCATCGTTGAGTATCGCCATCACCGCAGACCATGACGATGCTCGTTCGGGAAATCCGTGCAGCAGCAATACGATCGGGCCGTCGAGCGGTCCCTGGTCGAGGACGTCGAACACGAAACCGTCGCGCGTGTATTCGGTGATTCTCTCCATCGCGGAGCCGGTCGTCAGCATGTGCTGGGCACCGATTGGCCTGCGAACACGGCAGCGAGGAATTGCATGGCTGCTTCGTCGCTGACGTCGTGACCCTGCTCGGGCTGTTCCTGCGCGACGATCGGATCGCCTAGGGCACAGGCCTTTCGGACTCCCTCGGCGGTCCACTGCGGCAGCACGATGTCGTCCTTCGCGCCGTAGGCCACGAACATCGGCACCTCGGTTCGCACCTGAGGGAGTGTGTAGCGATCGATCACGTCGAGCAGCTGTTGCCCGGATTGTGCTGAGTCGGCAGCGAATTCGTCCGGTGCCATCGCCTCGACGGCTCGCTGCTTGCCTTCGACGTCTCCGCCCGAGCAGGTGAGCAGGAGCTCGTTGTTCTCTTCCGCGACGCTGCCGCTGTAGTTCTTCGGGTCGATGTCGGGGTCGACCTGTTGTGCGCCGTAGAGCACGGACGGCATCAGTTCTTTCTGCGGTGTGGTGAGGGTTCCGTCCATTCCGGCCTGCACCAGCGGCTTCAGGTCGGTCGGCGGTGACAGCGACACCGATCCCACCAGGTCGAGGCCCTGACCGTAGGTGGCGGCGAGTTCGTTTGCAGCCCAGGATGCTTGGCCGCCCTGCGACAATCCGACAGCGGCCCAGCGGGCGGACGTATCGGGCAGTGCGGTGTGGGCTGCGCGGGCCGCGTCGATCATGTTGTGTCCCGAGGTGCGCGGTTCCAGGTACGGGTGGGTGCCGCCGCCGGTGCCCAGGCCCTGGTAATCGGGCAGCACGGTGACGTATCCGAGTTCGGTGAAGTCCTGCACAGCGAACTGGTAGCCGAGCAGGTCGGGATACAGGGTGGGTCCGCAGTCGGCCTGCACTCCGGTGGTGCCGTGCCCGTAGACGACGATCGGCCAACCGCCCTCGGGCGGGGTGCCTGCCGGAACGGCTGCCACTCCGGAGACCGCCGTGGGGGAATTGTCGACACCCGAGGTGGACTCGTAGACGAATCGGTACAGCGTGGCACCGGTGGCGGAGAGCTCCGTCGATCGATCGCCGAAGTCCTCGGAATCGAGAACGGTGCCCGGCACTCCCGTGAGGTCGTACTGCGGGGCCGGTGCGGTCGTCGTCTCGGCGGGCGTGGTCGCGGGCTCGGATTCAGGTGTGGAGCTGCACCCGACGAGCGCGGTCACCGCGCAGGTGGACGCCGCGAGTGCGGCCCCGACGCGTCGAGTGCGGCTGGGTCGGCTGATGGCATTCACTCCCGCGTGTCTACCAGACCGTGGTCGTCGCCCGGCAACTCGGCGGCGGTGTTTGCGACCACCGCATTCGGGGGATCAGTGCTGCTATGAAAATCGTGGTCGTCGTCAGTGCGCTCGTGGCAGTGGTGGTGTCGTTTCTCGGGTCGGGTGCGTGGATCGGAACGCCCATTGCCGAGGCGGCAGGTGGCGCGCTCAGTGCCACGTCGACGCTGGTGGCACCCGCCGGCCCTGCGTTCTCGATCTGGTCGGTGATCTACACGGGGCTGATCGCCTATGCCGTCTGGCAGTTCCTACCCGGCCGCAGCGCACGTCACGACGCGTTGCGCGCACCGATCGTTGCGTCGATGTTGCTCAATCCGGCGTGGATTCTCGCGATTCAAGCCGGGCAGGTGTGGTTGAGCGTGATCGTCATCGTCGCGTTGCTGGCGGTGCTCGCCCGCGTGTTCGTGCTGATGCAGCAGCATCGGCCGGAGGGCATCGCCGACGCGGTGGTCACCGACGGAACAATGGGCATCTACCTCGGGTGGGTGTGTGTGGCGACGATCGCCAACATCTCCGCATGGCTGGTGAGTCTCGAATTCACCAGTGGCGCAACGGTGTGGGCGGTCATCGTGCTGGTGGTAGCAGCTGGTGTCGGGGTGTTTCTGGCCCGGTACTCCGGCGGTGCGGTCGCACCGATGCTGGCGATCGTCTGGGGTCTGGGATGGTTGGCGCAGGGCCGCTTCTCCGGTGAGGTCGTCGATACGACCGTCGGCTGGACAGCCGTTCTCGCTGCAGTGGTGGTCGCAATTGCCACGGTGGGCATCAGGTTTCGCACCCGTGAGGCAGTCTCGGTGCGCTAGTGCCCCGCGACGTCGGGCAGACCCTGCAGAGCTGCGTCACTGACCGGTGACATCCAGTGCGGCCTCGACGATGGAGTCGGTATCGATCCTGTGGTGCTTGTACACCTCGTCGAGTGATCCGACCTGCCCGAAGTTGCTCACTCCCAACGACGTCGACGCCACACGGTTTACGGTCGCGAGGAACGCGAGTGTGTGCGGGTGGCCGTCGAGCACGGTCACCATCGGTGTCGCCCGATCGGCGGGGAGCAGTTGATCGAGAATCCACGACTCGCCGACTCCGCGTCCCTGCCGTGCTTGCAGGGCTCGGTAGAGCTCGCCCGGGCTGGTGATGCACAGAACGTCTGCGATCACACCGATCTTGCTCAATCGCTCGGCAGCCTCGAGTGCTTCGGTGATCACGGCTCCCATGGCCGCGATGGTCACCGTGGCACCGTCTCGACGAACCAGCGGATATCCGCCGGCAACTACCTGGCGGCGTCGACGTTCCCTCGCCGCAGGATCGGTGGGGACGTCGGCCTTCGACTGGTCGACGGGTCGCGTCGACAACCGTAGGTAGGCCGAGGTTCCGTCGGGCCGGCCGAGGCGCGCGATGCTGGCGAGCAGGGTCCATTCGACGTCGATGGCGAATGCGGGTTCGTAGCTGATGCAGCCGGGCTGCTCCAGTCCGATGGACGGGGTCTTGATCGATTGGTGCGCACCACCTTCCGCGGCCAGTGTGACACCGGACGGCGTGCCGACGAGGATCGACTGTCCACCGGCGTAGATGCCGTACGACCACGGCTCGAGGGCACGTTCGACGAACGGGTCGTACATGACGCCGATCGGGAACAGCGGCTGTCCCCACCGGCTCCATGTGGCACCGAGTTCGCCCATCAGTCCCACGAGGTTGGTCTCGGCGATGCCGAGTTCCATGTGCTGACCGCTCGGCCCCTCGCGCCAGTGCATGATCGTTTCGGCGTCGTCACCGAACCAGTCGTGTCGATCGGATGAGGACCACACGCCGACCTTGTTGACCCAGCCACCGAGGTTGGTGGTGGAGCTGACGTCGGGGCTCACTGTGACAATCCTTTTCGCTGCCTCCGGGGCCTCGCGGGTGAGGTCTATCAGCGTGCGGCCCAGTGCGGCCTGTGTGGTGGCGGTGCCCTTGGGGGTTCGGCCGATGTCGGTGGGAACGGCGGGAGGAGTCGACGCCGGAATCGGTTCGCGGCGTAGCCGCTCCGCGGTGGCGGCGCACAGTCGGCCCGGTGCGCTGTCGTGCTCGAAGCGGCCCCACGGCGCAGCGGGATCCAGGTCGAGGCTGCGTGCGAGCTCGGCGTACTCGTCGACGGTCAGCAGCGAGGAGTGATTCTGCGGATGTCCCTGGGTGGGCAGTCCGAAACCCTTGACCGTGTACGCGACGATCACGGTCGGTCGGGTGTCGTCGATGCGAGAGTAGGCCTCGCGCAACGCATCCAGATCGTGTCCGCCCAGGTTGCGAATCGACTCGGTCAACACGGTGTCGTCGAGGTCGGCGATCAGGTCTGCGATGGTCTGCGCGTCCGGCCCCGATCCGGGCAGCCGGGTGCGCACTTCGTCGGCCGTGCAGCGCAGCAGCCGTTGGTACTCGGGGTTCGGCATGTCCAGGATTCGGGTGCGGAGAGCATCGCCACCGGGCCGAGCGAACAGGTCTTCGAGCAGTCGGCCGAATTTGACGGTGATGACCTGCCACCCGGCGGCGTCGAACATCTTCTCGAGACGGCGGGCGGCGATGTTCGGCACAACGCGATCGAGGGACTGACGGTTGAGATCGACAATCCAGACGATCTCGCCGAGTTCTGCGATACCCGGGTCGATGATCGCTTCCCACACGGCACCTTCGTCGAGTTCGGCGTCACCGACCAGTGAATACTGCCGTCCGCTGAAGCCGGTTCGTGCGGAGTCCTCCGGGCCGAAGCGGTCTTCGACGAAGCGTCGCGACATCGCACCCCAGATCGGTGCGGTGGCACCGATTCCCACCGAACCGGTCGAGTAGTCGACGGTGTCGGGGTCCTTCGAGCGCGACGGGTAGGACTGCAGACCCCCGTAGGCGCGGAGCGTCGTCAGATACTTCTCGTCCAGTTCGCCGAGGAGGTAGTTGATCGCGTGCAGCACCGGGGAGGCGTGGGGTTTGACCGACACGCGGTCTCCCGATTGCAGTTGCTCGAACCACAGCGACGTCATGATCGACACCATCGACGCACACGATGCCTGGTGTCCGCCGACCTTCAGTCCGGTGGGGTTCGGTCGAATCCGGTTGGCGTGGTGGATCATCGAGGTCGACAGCCACAGCACTCGCTGCGCGATGTCGTGCAGGTCTTCGCCTTCACCGATCGGCGATCGGCGGTCGGCGGGGCTGATGCTGGTCATGACGGATGGCTCCTGAATCGACGATGAAGAACGTCCTGATGCCGGCCGAGGCCGAAGGGCACGTGAGAAGAGCGGACGACGCGGGACCGAGTGTGGTCCAGTGGTCCGGGCGGGCGTTCGGGTTGCGAATCGCCGGATGGGTGCAACTGAGCTGCGATGGGGGACAGTGGACCAGCCGCTTCCCCTGCTGCGCAAGTGATGCGTCAGAAACCGTGCAGATTGCACGGTTCAGGGGCACCTGCTGCGACGAAACTTGGTCGTATTGACCTCATTCGTCTCCGTCGGGACGAGGATGCGTTGCCCCCACGACCGTCTCGAAGGTGTCGACGACCAGTTCGACCACCGCATCGAGTTCGAGGTCGGGGGTGTCGAAGTACGCATCGGCAGTCCGGTCCAGAAAGCCGGTCCACCCGGAGATCGCGGCACTCTGTAACGGAGACAGGGGTTCCGAGAGTTCGGCGAGGGCTGCCACCTGGCGGGCACCCTCCGCGCGGGCTTCCCGGACGGCGTCTTCGACGACGGAATCGCCCAGTTCTCCCTCACGAATCACCCGGACGTAGAGGGCGCGGTGACGTTCGAGGAACTCGATGTGGCGTCGGACGAAGCCTTCCACGCGAGCCCGCACGGATTGCTCAACGGCCTGGGGTTCCTGGAATTCGGCCAGCTTCGTCAGGACGTCGGCCAACGCGGCCGCGACGAGCCCCTGTTTGTCGGTGAAGTAGTAGAACAGCAGCCCGTGGGCAACCCCTGCGCGACGCGATATCGCTGCTGCGCTGATGTCGGCACTGTTGCCCTCGGCCAGTAGCTCGATGGCGGCGTCGATCAGGGCCTGGCGACGGTCCATCCGGGGACGGGCGCGGCGGGACCGCTCGGCACCGGGGGACGCGTTGCTCGACACCGATCCGACATTAGTGCACTAACGGCCTGCCTGTTTGACCGATCATCAATATATTGACCGATAGTCAAACCCGTCGTAGCGTAGGTCACATCAGCGTTGCCGAGGAGAGGCGAGTTCGATGAGTTCGACGCAGGAAGAACAGGGCCGCGCGCCGTCGCGGGTCGGACCCGACTACATCGCCCACTGGGTGGTGAAGTCCGCTCGTACCGAGGAGATGGTGCGGTGGTACGGCACGGTGTTCGGTGCCGAGATTGCGTACCAGGACGAGCAGATCACGTTCTTGACCTGGGACGACGAGTCGCATCGCCTGGCGATCGTCGCGGTGCCCAAGCCGGTGCGGTTCTTCTTCCCGCTGGCCAAGCTTCGGCGCAAGGCCTACGGAATCGACCACATCGCGCTGACCTTCGTCTCACTCGAACGGCTCCTCGAGAACTACGTCCGGCTCAAGCGTCTGGGCATTCTCCCGGTGTGGTCCATCAACCACGGGCCGACGATCTCGCTCTACTACGAGGATCCCGACGGGATTCGTCTCGAGTTCCAGGTCGAGAACTTCGACCCCGACAACACCGCGGCGTTCTTCTTCACCGAGGAGTTCGCGAAGAACCCGATCGGCGTCAACATCGATCCCGATTATCTGCTCAGCCAGCTACGCAACGGCGTGCCCCACGAAGAGCTTCGTCGGCGCGAAGCCGGAACTCGGCCCGGGCGTCCGGTGATAGCCAACAAGAAGACCATCACACCGAAAACTCTGTAGGGGACTTCAAAGCTATGCCTGTCAACGTAATTCGTACCGCCGATGCCTGGTGGCGTCTCGACGGCGACCGTGCGATCGAGATCGACACGACGGCCGAGACCACCGGGCAGCTGCTCACCGACCGCGACGCCATCACCGCGGCGTCGGGCCCGGGCACGAATGTCGCCGAACTCGAGCTCGTCTCTCCCGTCACCGCTCCGTGCCGGGTGGTGGCGCAGCTGCTCAACTATCGGTCGCATGCCATCGATGCCGGCTCGGACCCGAAGACTCTGCAGCCCACGTTCTTCCGCAAGTCGTCGGCCTCGATCAGTGGACCCAACGATCCCATCAGGCAGCCACCCGAGGTCGCTCTGCTCGATTACGAGATCGAACTGGGGGTGGTGGTCGGAGCAGAAATTCCGATCGGAACAACGGTCACCGACGGCACGTTGTCGACGTACGTCGCCGGGTTGGTGGTCGCCAACGACGTCTCTGCGCGTGAGATCCAGCTGACCAAAGTGCAGGTGTACGAGAGCAAGTCGTATCCCACGTTCACGCCGCTCGGTCCGCGGTTGGTACTCCTCGACAACGACGAACTGCGCCGAATCCCCGAGTTGCACCTGAGCCTGGCCGTCAACGGAGAATCGCGTCAGGATCAAACGATCGGCAACGACCTGATCACTCCACCCGCCGAGGCGCTGACCAGGTTGGCCAGGTTCCAGAACATGACGGCCGGCGATGTGCTGCTGACCGGCACGCCGATCGGCACAGCCATTTCTGCTCCGCCGAAGTTCGTGCAGAAGGTCGGTGAGTTGATCCCGCCTGCGCTCAAGTGGAAGTTCTTCTTTGCGCGCCAGGCGAAGAACCCCAAGTATCTGTCGGTGGACGACGTGGTCACGGCCGGCATCAGGACCGCGGACGGCACCATCGATCTCGGCTTGCAGAGAACCGTGGTTCGATGACCGAACCCGTCGTCGTCATCGGGGCGGGTCCTGCGGGAACCACTGCAGCACTTCTGTTGGCTCGCAGGGGAATCCGGAGTGTCGTACTCGAGCGTCGGGAGAAACCACTGTTCCATCCGGCTGCGCATGTGATCAATGCCCGCACGTTGGAGATTTGGAACGAGTACAGCCCGGAGCTGGCGAAGTCGATCGCTGCGATGTCGCCGCCGCACGAGACCGTCAACCTGATCAGCTGGTTCGGCGGTCTGGCCGATGGCGCGATCGGGTCGATCGATCTGCTCTCGGATCCCGAACGCAAGGCCATCGTCGAGAGCCAGAGCCCGTTCATGGTCTCGCACATCGGCCAGCACATTCTGATGCCGGTGTTGTGGGACGCGATCGAGGCGGAGCCGTTGGTCGATTTTCGTCGCGGTGTCAATGTGCGGTCGGTCGACCCGGCTGTGGACGGTGTCCGTATCACGGTGGCTGGGGATTCCTCCGAGATACAGGCCCAGTACGTGCTCGCGTGCGACGGCGCGAACAGCCCGACTCGTGATGCGGCCGGAATCTCCCTGTCCGGGCCGGTTCTGGCGAACATGGGTAGTGCCTTCTTCACGTCCGAGACGCTCTTCCCCGACGACGCACGGCCGTTGCTGAGCTGGATATACACGCCCGAGCTGTGTGGAGTGCTCATCGCCCACGCCGACAATCGATACATCCTGATGACGGCGTATCTACATCCCGAGCAGGAGATCGCCCGGAGCAGCAAGCAGTTCTGGGCCGAGACGCTCCCGAAGGTGCTGAACGGCAACGACTTCGAGTTGGAGTCGACGGGCACGTGGGTGATGACGTCGCAGACGGCCGACAGCTTTCGGCGGGGGCGACTCCTGCTGCTCGGCGACGCTGCGCATCGGTTCCCGCATACCGGCGGCTTCGGGCTCAACTCGGGAGTTCAGGACGCCCACAACATCGTCTGGAAGCTCGACGCTGTCCTGTCGGGAGCCGCGTCGGATTCGTTGCTCGACACCTACGACACCGAACGTCGCCCGGTGGTGGAGAAGTTCGCGAAACAGAGTGTGGACAACCACTTTCGGATGGATGCCATCGGGAAGAAGGTAGGCATCACCAATGCCATGCTGGCCAAGGCCACCACTGCGATGGACCGTGCGCCGCTGAACAAGATCCCCGGTCGATTCATCGCCCCGCTCGCTGCCGCGGCCACGCGAAAACAGATGAGCCGCTCCCGCAGGCTGAACCCACAGGTCGCCGGAGCCGCCGGGTTGCGGCAGCAGATCGCCGACGCCATTCCGCTTCAGGTGGAGCACTTCGTGTCCACGGGCCTGCAGTTCGGTTACCTCTACTCCGGTCCGCTGATCTCGCAGGACTCGTCGAGCACGCCGGCCGAGGACGTCGTGGACTACGTGCCCACCACCTATCCCGGTGCCCGCCTTCCGCATGCGGTGCTGTCCGTGGACGGCACGCTCGTGGACGCGCACGACGCTCTGGACCGGAACAGGTTGACGCTGTTGACGTTTGCCGGTGACGAGTGGGCTCCGGTGGTCTCGGCGTTGGATGCAGCCGGGCCAGGAGTGGTCACGGTTGCGGCCGACGCGCCTGCGGGTGTCGACCGTGATCAGCTGATCGACCTGTACGAGGTGGGCGAGGTCGGGGCCGTGCTCGTGCGACCCGACGGACACGTTGCGTGGCGTACCGCAGATTCGGCGTCCGAGGCAGGGGCGTCGCTCACCGGCTTTCTGGATTCGCAGTGGGCCCCGTACTTCGCCGCCGCCAAGTGAGGCCGGGGTACCGATCGTTCGGTGGTGACCGCAGGAGCGGGTGAGTCCCATTCCCTGGAGCGGCGTCAGCGATGTTCTGATCGGCAGCGGGCACCGCGTCGGAGAAAAGGCCGTAGGGTCGGTGTCACGCCGCTCGTTCAGCGCACACAATGGTTCAGCGAAACCGAACCGACCCGCTTCATCGAAGGTCGAGAAGGTCGAGTCTCATGACCGACACACCTATCCACGACGAACTCCAGAAGTTCATGAAGATGAGCACACGCGGTAGTGATCGAAACGTCGAACCCGTAGTCGTGTCGGTGCCTGCCAAGGTGGCTGTGCACGCCCCCGCGCGACACCACCGGGCCTGACGGCATGGCCACTGCACGAGAGAAGCAGGACGAGGCCCTTGCCGTCTACCGGCAGGCGAAAGATCGCGAGCACGTACTCGCCGATGTGCGCGGACAGTCCGACACCGATGTTCCGTTGCGCGTCGACCTCGACGATGCCGAGATGCGCGGTGCGATAGACGCGGACATATCGGCGCAAGAGGCGCTGAGCGTGGCGCTCAGGGCCGAGGACGACTGACTCCGGTCGGCTGGTCGAGCGGCTGGACAGTGGGGTCGATGGCTGCGTGCACTCCGCCGCTGTAGGACGTCGGAAGTTCCCGGCTGCACAGTGTTTCGGCCTCCTCGGCGGAGATTCCCAGTGCCCGCAGGACCCGTTGCGTCGTGCCGTCCACGGTTGCCGCTTCGTCGCGCTCGGGTTGGGCGAGCAGCAGTCGTCCGATGGACAGCAGTGAACCGGCCACGATCGCGAGTGCGACATCTGCGTCGTCCACATCGAATCGCCCTTGAGCGACGGCTGATTCGATATCGCGGCGTGAACGCGGTGCCAGGCCGCCGGCTGCGGCGAATGCCGCAGGCTCGGAATTGAGCAGCACGAGACTCAGTTGCGGCTCGAGGCGGAAAAGTCGTCCGGACAGCCTGAAGGACTGGGTGAACTTTTCGACCGGGTCGTCCAGGCCCACGGTGAGTGAGTCGAGGTAGTCGCCTGCGGATTCGAGGGCCGCGTCGATGGCCGCCTGCCACAGCTCTTCTTTGGTCTCGAAGTAGTTGTAGAACGATCCGTTGCTGACGTCGGCGGCTTGAGTTATCTCCAGAACGGGTGCGTTGGTGTTGCCGCTCGCCAGGAAGCCTTGCGCGGCCCGGACGAGAGCGGCTCTGGTGCGAGCCTTTCGGCGCGCGACACGGTTGCCTTCGACCACGGGCTGCTCCTACTCGACAGGTTGTGAGGCCAGCCTATCGCCTGTCAAATATGACGATTTCGTCAAAAACCTTGACTGGCGACGCTCTCATGGGTGACGATATCGTCATAAACTGACTTGCATCGAGGACTTGCACATGACCCATGTTGATTCGATTCAGCGGCGCGATGATCGTCGGACGATCTCCCAGGAGGAGGGCGGATCGTGTCCGCAACTCTCGCTCCACTCGACGCCGTCGCGGCGGGGATCCCGCCCATCGAGCCCAGGAGCGGAGCAGATAGTGCGCAGCTGTCTCCCCGGGGGTCGCGCTGACGGCACCGAGAGCGCCGATTGCACCAGTACGACGCAGACTCAATCGGCGCGGGTGAGCATTTTCACGTGCGGGATTCCCGCTTCCAGGTATTGCTCTCCCACTCGAACGAATCCGAAGCGCCCGTACCAGTTTTCGAGGTGCGCCTGCGCGGAGATCTCGACCACCCCGGGGTATGCCGTCAATGCGGCCTCGACGAGTTGTCCGGCATAACCGCGGCCACGGGCCTGAGCTGCGGTCGCGACGCGGCCTATGTGGACCGTGTCGTCGACGAGCACGCGAAGGGTGGCCAACACCTCGGCGTCCTCGTCCTTGATCCAGAACAACTCCGTCGTCGAAAGTAGGTCCGCGCCATCGAGTTCCGCCTCGTCGACGATCTTCTGTTCGTGTACGAATACCTCGACCCGAAGCGCCATGATGCGGTACAGGGCGCTCGGGTCGACGCCGGCGAGCGGAGCATGGTGAAGGGTGGGCATAGGGTCCGTTTCGTCAGGGGAGTCGGACGATCCTCGCACGTCGGCGGTGAGATACACAGGTTCGGATCACTGCTCCGGGTTGTGTTCCTCCCGCAGTTTGCGACCCTGCTCGACGGCCTCTGCATCCTTTTCGTCGTTCTTGTCCGACACCCGGGTGTCGCGCGGCGGCAGTTGCAGTCGCTTCTCGGCGACGATGCCCGCTTGGAGCTGGCGGCCACGTTCGAGTTCGGAATCCAGCTCGGCACCGAAGAGCAAGGCCAAGTTGGTGATCCACAGCCAGAGCAGGAACACGATGGCCCCGGCGAGCGAGCCGTAGGTCTTGTTGTAGCTCGAGAAGTTCGCGACGTAGAAGCCGAAGGCGACGGTGGCCAGGATCCACACGATGATGCCCACCGCTGCGCCGGTACTGATCCATTTGAACTTGGGCTGCTGCACATTCGGCGTTGCGTAGTACAGAATCGCGACGGCGAGCACCACCACGATCAGGACCAACGGCCAGCGAGCGATGTTCCAGATCGTCAGCGCGGTATCGCCGAGTCCGACGGCGTCGCCCACAGCTTTGGCCACGGGCCCGCTGATCGCCAGCATCACGGCGGCGAGCGCGATGAGCACCAGCGCGATGAGCGTCACCAGCAGCATCACCGGGCGCAGCTTCCAGATGGGCCTGCCCTCGTCCACCTCGTACATGCGGTTCATCGCACGGCCGAATGCGCCGACGTAGCCGGACGCAGACCACAGCGCACCGGCGATTCCGATGATCAACGCGAAGCCCGCGGTGGGGGCCTGCACGAGCTGTTCGATCGGTCCGCGCAGGGTGTCCACCGCCGATTGGGGTCCGAGATCGCCGACGACCTGCAGCACGCCGTCGACCGTCGCCTGGCCTTGGCCGAACACGCCCAGTAGCGAGACGATCGCCAGGATCGCCGGGAACAACGACAGCACTGCGTAGTAGGTCAGCGCGGCCGCGAGATCGGTGCACTGATCGCGGGAGAACTCTCGGGCCGTCTTCTTCAGCACGTAGATGAACGACGGCTTGGTCAGATCGGTGGGGGAGTCCGCTTTGCGCGGATCGTCGGGATCGGCTTCGGTGGGCGCTGGGCCAGTTGCTTTGTCGACCATTGGTGGCGCGTACCCCGGCTGAGCCCAGGGAAACGGCGCGGTGGGGTCCGTTTTGTCGCTGCAGCGTCGGGTAACCGAGTGTTCGACGCCGAGTCGGACGAGAGTTCGAGCCGGCGGTACAGACGGGAGAGGCCATTGACCAGCGCCGAATCATGCGCGTAGTCGTTGTCGGGGCAACCGGAAACGCCGGTACCGCGATACTGGCAGCGCTTGCACATCACCGGCCCGGGGATTCCGTCGTCGGGGTCGCGCGACGCATCCCGGCGTCCGGTGCGGGGACCGCGCAGGTGGAATGGGTGGCTCTCGACGTCGCCTCGGACCGCGCGTCGGACGTACTACGCACGACGTTTCGCGGTGCGGACGCCGTGGTGCATCTGGCCGTCGCGTTTCAGCCGATGCGTGATCGGGCCTACCTGCGGGCGGTGAACGTCGATTCGGTGCGCACGGTCGTCACGGCCTGCGCAGAGGCGGGCGTCGCCCATCTGGTGCACATGTCTTCCGGCGGCATCTACGCGCCGGGCTCGTACGGCGTGGAGGTGGACGAGTCGTGGTCGCGAGCGGGTGTGCCGTCGTCGACGTACAGCATGGACAAGTCGGCGGCAGAGACGATGCTCGACGAGTTCGAGGCCACCCATCCCGATGTCGAGATCGCACGAGTTCGCCCCGGGCTGATCGGGCAGTACGAGTTCGGCAGTGCCGTCCTGCGATACGCATTACCCGACATCGTCCCCTCCTCGGTGGTCGATCATCTTCCGCTACTGCCCATCGACCGATCCTTCGCGGTACCCGCAGTGCACAGCGATGACGTCGCCGCGGCGGTACTCGCGATCCTCGATCAGCGCGCGACGGGAGCCTACAATCTGGGAGCCCCGACACCCGTTCGAGCCGATGATGTCGCGACGGCATTCGGAGCGCGAACAGTGCCGGTACCGCACGGTCTTCTGTCCATGAGTGCCCGAATTGCATTCGGCGCGCACGTGTTTCCGGTCCACCACGGCTGGGTCGATCTGGCGTTCGCGACGCCGATGCTCAGCACCGATCGCGCTCGACGAGATCTGGATTGGCGTCCGAGAATGGATGGACCGGACGTGCTGCGCGAGGTGGTTCGCGGAATGCGCGACGGGGCGGGCAGTGCCAGCGACCCGTTGCGGCCACGTACGACGTCGGACCGAATCCGATCGTTGGGTCGGCGAGGCTTCATCTCGCGTGGCAAGCAACCGTGACGACGGCTGTCCTCCTTCGATCACCGAGGTGGGATCAGGAGGTGAACTCTGCCGACCAGGCCCAGTGCGGTGGCGGCATCGCCGCCCTCGAATACTGCCGTGTGGATCCCTCGCATGGCACCGGTGAGCAGGTGCGCTGCGGCGAATACGTCTGTGTCGCTGTGGATTTGCTCTGCTTCTGCGGCGGAACGGAGCAGTTGGGCGATTGCTTCGACAAAACTGTCGTGCCAGCGTTCGGCGGAGCCCTCGGATCTCGGTACTCCTAGATTGCGGAATAGGACGTGGGTGCGCGGGGTGTCGTAGATGCTCGCTGCCGCGATGCGAAGAAATGTCTGCAGTTGCTCGAGTGGGGTGTCCGGCCAGGTGGCGGCGGCCGACTTCTCGTGGATGCGGGCGATGAGCACGGTGGCGGCGTCGTCGACGGCGGCCTGGAAGAGTTCGCGTTTGGTGGGGAAGTGGTGGAATGCGGTTCTCGGTGCGAGACCGCATCGGAGAGCGACACTTTCGATCGTGATGTCCGCGAAATCGGCGTCCCGCAGTAGTTCCTGGGTGGCCTCTATCAGTCGAGCCGCCGCAGGCCCGGGTTCGTCGGTGGCGGAAGACCCGGCCCAACGATAGAGCGTCGTGGTGTGGATGCCCAGTGCGGTCGCCACTGTTGCCGGGCTCTCGGAACCGCCGAAAGCGCGTGCGACCGCTTCCTGCCGATCGGCGAGTGTGAATCTGGAGACCCTGGCCATGTTCGTGACCCTACATTCCTCGTCGGGTGCCGGCCCGAATCTAGTGGAGCATCCGCGCCAGGGTGGGCAGTAGAACTCGCGCGGGGACCAGGCCCGCCGCGATGGCCTGAACCGTGTTTCGTCGGCCCGAGATCACCTGCGGGCGTGAACGTCTCGCGTCGAGTGTGCGCAGTGCAGTGGCGACGACTTCGGCCGGTGTTTGGTAGGTGCCGGCTGCGGCCGCGGTGTCTCCGATGACGTCGAAGAATTCGGTACGGGTCGGGCCGGGATTGAGCGCGAACACTCTGACCCCGTGCTGTGCCGATTCGTACCACAGGGACTGGCTGAAGCTCAGCACGAATGCTTTGGCGGCTGCGTACACCGCGAGGGACGGGACGGGTTGGAACGCAGTCGTACTGGCGACGTTGACGATGGTGCCGTCCCTGCGGTGGATCATGTCCGGGAGGAACGCCGAGCAGATGTCCACCACCGCGCGGATGTCGACGGCGATGAGGCGCTCGAAGTCGTCGGCATCGCCGTCTGCGAACGGCCCCTGTACGGCGAACCCCGCATTGTTGACCACGAGATCGATCTGCTCGGGCACGATCTCGCGCAGACGGCGTCCGCTTGCGTCCTCGGACAGGTCCCAGGCCACTGTGCGGCAGTGGATTCCGTGGTTCTGCTCGAGTTCGTTCGCCAGAGCGGTCAGTCGGTCCTCTCGTCGCGCGACGAGTACGAGATCGGATCCCCGGGCAGCGAGTGCTCGGGCGAACTCGGCACCGATTCCCGAGCTCGCGCCGGTCACCAGCGAGCGGCCGGGTCGGTAGCGAAAACCTCGGCGGCTCATCGGCTCGAACCGGCGAGCGTGTACCCGAGCTCACCGGCCGAGCGTCGTGCGAACTCCTCGTACGACGTCGGTGCGTGACCGAGCAGCGTCGGAAGAACGGTCAGGTCTCCGGCCGGCAGGCCGTGGCCGTCGTAGTGGGTCATCATGGTGCGGTACGCCTCGCGTGCATCGGCCGGCCAATTCTTCATGTCACGAGGGTTCGACGCGGCCTTGGCACCGCGCACGAGGTGGCCGATGGAGTTCAGCTTCGTCGATTGCACTGCATGCCCGAAAACCGAGGCGAGTGCGGGCAGCACGTTCAGTTGGTTCGTCAACGACGATGGGGGAATCCGAATGGCGGTGACTCGGTGGCCCAGTACATCGGACCAGATCCGCGCCATCTCGTGTCGGGTGAGTTCCACGGTGGACAGGTCGTAGACGCGCCCGGTGTGCGGTGATGGGTCGATGAGGATGTTCGCGGCTGCTTCTGCGACGTCGGCAAGATCGACTACGCCCATCACGCTGTCCGGTGAAACCGGGTACGGCATCACTCCGGCCTGCAGGAATTCCCACACTTCCAGGTAGTTCTGCATGTAGTGCGACGGTCTGAGCACCGTGGTGGGGATTCCACTGTCCCTCAGCATTCCTTCGGCGATGTCCTTCTGATGATGGTGCGTCAGTTGATGCAGGTTGGGATGGATCACGGAGTGGAAGACGATGTGCTGCAACCCGTTTGCCGGTCCCAGTTCGATCAGGTGATCGATGATGGGCTTTTCGTCGATGATCTGGGTCGGTGCCGCGTGGTACAGGACGTCGGCCCCTGCCAGGGCGGTCCGAAGCGTGTCCTCCGACCGGAGATCGCCCACGACGACCTCGGTTGCCCCGTCCGTGCGGGTGGTCGCAGCTTGCGCGTCGTTCTTGACCACCGCCCGAACCGGTACTTGTTGCTCGGCGAGCTGTCGAACGAGCAAGCGGCCGACGCCTCCCGCGGCACTGGTCACTGTGATCATGGGGCCTCCTCGACGGTGAGCTCGGCGGATGCAAAGCACTCTTGCAAATATTGCATAACGAGTGCAGATAACGCAAGGAAACTGCGACCAGAAACGAAGAATCCGGTGCAGCTGACCGCGTCTAGCGCGGTCGGCTGCACCGGATTCTGTGTGAAATCCAGCCTCAGTCGGTGCTCGAGCGTGCCGACTCCTCCGCGCGCTCGGCCGGCTTCGGTTCGATCGAACGCCGAGACCAGTAGCCGGCGAGAAGTGAGCCCGAGACGTTGTGCCATACCGAGAAGATGGCTGCGGGCAGGGCTGCCGCGGGGCTGAAATGCACCGATGCCAGAGCCGCGGCCAATCCGGAATTCTGCATCCCGACCTCGATGCTGATCGCGCGTCGGCTGGCGACGTCGAGTCCGCATGCCTTGCCGATGCCGTACCCCACGGCGAGTCCCAGCGAATTGTGCAGCACGACGGCCAGGGCGATGAGAGCTCCGATGGACAGCAGTGTCGGTGCGCTGGCGGCAACCACGAACAGCACCACCGCGGTTATCCCCGCCACCGACAAGAGCGGCAGAGCGTCGAGCATGCGGTCGATGGCTGCGGGAAACAGCAGGCGCAGAACAACTCCCAGTACGACGGGAACCAGCACGATCTGCAGGATCGAGACGAACAATCCGCCTGCATCGACCGGCAGGAATTCACCGGCGAGCCAGAGTACGAGCAGTGGCGTGAGGATCGGTGCGAGCAGGGTGGACACCGACGTCATGGCTACCGACAGTGCGGTGTCGCCCTTGGCGAGGTAGACCATCACGTTGGACGCCGTGCCGCCCGGTGCCGAACCGACCAGCACCATGCCTGCGGTCAGCGCGGCAGAGAGGCCGAGCAGGTTGGCAATTCCGAGACCGAGGAGCGGCATCACGAGGAACTGCGCGGCCACACCGAGCAGCAGCGCCCACGGTCGTCGGGCGACGACCGCGAAGTCGGAGAGCCGCAACGTCATTCCCATGCCGAGCATGATGATCGACAGCAGCCACGGAACGGCCGGTGTGCCGCCGCTGAACGTATCGGGAGTGATCAGGGCCAGCGCTCCTGCCGCCACGACGATCAGAGCGAACCACTTGCCGGTGAACTCGCTGATGGATTTCAGCTTGGGCATGCGGAGTCTCCTGTGCGGTCGGGGCACGGCCCACGGCGGGCGCGCAACCCACCGAGCCTAGACGCAGCCTCGACGGGCAGGTGCTCACGTGGCAGACACTCTCGAATGGAACAAGACCAATCGGACTCGTTCTGGCAGTATCAACTTCTACGTGAACCGCTGCCGGCCACAACCGAAGGACGACGAACGCATGACACCACCGTGAAGAAGCTGTCGACGGTGGCATTGCTGATCCTGTTGGGTGCGGCCGGGACGTTTAACGGACTGTCGTTGACCTCCGACCCCAGTGGGCGGTCACTCGGCTTGAACGTCGGAATGCTTCCTGCTTGGCACACCTGGGACTACCGCATCTCCGGGTTGTTCGTGCTGATCTTCCTCGGTCTCGGACCGTTGATCTGCGTCGCTGCCGTGCTCGTCGACGCCTCCGAGGCCGCTGTGTATGTCGCGTTGGTGGGGTTGGTGACCATCGGATGGGTGGTGTGGCAGATCGTCGTACTCGACATCGACGCTCCCTTGGGCCAGATCCCCCTCACCCTGCTGGGGGTCGCATTGACGATCCTCGCAATCGGCGAATTCCGCGCGCGTGCCCGCGATCGCAGTCGTCGGTAGGTTCGTGCACCCGACTCGAAATCGGCACCATTTGCGAACAGCTGAAAGACTCTATGTTTCAACGAGGTTAAATACTCTGAGCTGCGGCAGGCCCTGTCATTCAATCGGTGGATTCCTGTAACGACCTGTCCGCTCGAGTCGATTTACATTGCGTTCGGCATGCCTGTGAAGTTGACCACCAAGTCGCATTTCGTTCGAGTTCAACCTCGGACATTCGCGATACTCAACCAGCAAGAGGCAACGAATCTTCACGTCGACGCGGATGTGGGGGGAGCCGGTTCGTAGAGAACCGTTAGCCGCGGTCCCGGAGCATCGGGATGCCAGGAGGAATTGACTGTGACAGCACTGGGATACACCGGTCCGGATGTCGACCCGCGTCTCGAGAACGAACCGGTCGGCACGAGGCAGCGGTGGCGCACCCGTCGTCTCACATCGCGTCGGGTGTGGGAACACCAATACATCGATCGCTTGCGAGTCACGGATGTGCTCGTCGTACTGGCGGCAGTGGGGATTGCTCAGATAGTTCGGTTCGGGGAGCTCGAGTCCTCCGGGATGGCTGCATTCTTCGGATACTCGGGGCTTTCCGTCGCGCTGATCGTGCTGTGGGTCGGGTTTCTGGCGATCTTCCGCACTCGTTCGCCGCGCGTGATCGGCACCGGCGAGGAGGAGTATCGCCGAATCGTGTCGGCGACCTTCCGGTTGTTCGGCGTCATCGCGATTCTGTCGCTTCTGTTTCGGGTGGACATCGCTCGCTTGTATTTGGCGATCGCGCTACCGGTCGGCCTGGTGGGCTTGCTGCTCAGCCGCTGGTTGTGGCGAAAGAATGTTTCGGTCAAGCGAAGCAAGGGTGGGTACAAGACGTCGGTTCTGATCGTCGGGAGCCGGGCGGCCGCGGTGTCGATGGCCAGGCAGTTCGAGCGGTCACCGTCGGCCGGATACGCAGTCGTCGGAATGTGCCTGCCGGGTTACTCCGCTGCCGACGACGCCGCCGTCACGATCGACGGTTTCGAGATACCTGTCCTGGGCGACGAACACTGCGTAGTCGACGCGATCGAGGCTTCCGGTGCAGACACCGTCGCGGTAACGGCTACCGAACATCTCGGCACCGCTGGTATCCGCAAGATGATCTGGGATCTGGAGAAGAAGAACGTCGACCTCGTGGTCGCTCCCGGTGTGGTGGATGTCGCCGGGCCTCGGCTGGTGATGCGTCCCGTTGCAGGTTTCCCGCTCATCCACGTCGAGAAGCCGCAGTACAACGGCGCAACCAGATTCAGCAAAACCGCCTTCGACATGGTGTTCGCCGCAACTGTGCTGCTGCTGATTTCGCCGATCCTGTTGGTGGTGGCAGCAGCGATCAAGCTCACCAGCCGCGGACCCGTCTTCTACCTGTCCGAGCGGATGGGGATCGATGCGAAGCCGTTCTCGATGATCAAGTTCCGGAGCATGGTCGTCGACGCTGACGCGCAGGTGTCGAACCTATTGGCGCAGAACGAAAGCGCAGGCGGGGTTCTGTTCAAGATCCGCGACGATCCACGGGTCACCAAAGTCGGAAAAATCATGCGCAAGTTCAGTATCGACGAGTTGCCTCAGTTCATCAACGTGCTCAAGCGTGAGATGAGCGTTGTCGGTCCGCGCCCCCCGCTCCGCCGCGAAGTGGAGACCTACGACGGCGAGGTTCGGCGTCGCCTCCTGGTCAAGCCCGGAATCACAGGCTTGTGGCAGGTCAGTGGACGCTCGGACCTTTCATGGGAAGAGACTGTGCGACTCGATCTTTCGTATGTCGAGAATTGGTCGATGGTCGGCGACATCCTCATCATTGCCAAAACTGTCCGGGCCGTGGCCGGGAGCGACGGCGCGTACTGACCTGACCGGCATCTATTCACGGCGACCCGATCGGCTAGTCCGATCGGGTCGCCTTGCTGTTCGGCGATACGCAGGGAAGATTGTGCGCAGCAGTCCATGCCGTCGGCTCCTCGCTGACCCGACGGCGGTGCCCGACTCCCAGTCGGGTGTCTGTATTGCGCGTGCGACTCGGCAGTACCTCTGTCCCTGACGGCAATCGGCGCAACCTTGCCCTCGAGCGCGTCGCTACCAGGCTGTGCTCGGTTGCGCCCGCGCCGGCCCGATCGGTTCGACTGCCAGAATCAGCTGAACATCCCCTGCAGCGTGTAGAAAGCCTGCTTCGGTGTGAAGTCTTTCCGCAGTACGCCGTAATTGGCTTCCGGACTGGCCGGGTCTGTTCCACCGTCGCGAATCGAATGGATGAACATAGGCCTGGCGATGAAAGGGACCGTGTTCGCGGAAGCCAGAGCGGAGGTGAGGATATCGGACTGGCGCTGCTCGGAACCGATGTTCCCGGTCGGCGCGCCGTACTCGGTGATCCAGATCTGTTTGCCGCCGTCACCGTTGTTCTGCATGGTGGTGTGCATTGCAGCCATCTGGGTCCAGTTGGCGTTGTCGGGCGCGTAGCCGGGTGTGGTGTACGGATGCATTGCTACGCCGTCGAGGAAAGCTCCACCACCGAGCGCATACAACTGATTCAGGAAGGCCACCGGAGATAGGCCGATGGGCAGCACGTCTTGCGCGTTGGACAGCCCACCGCTGAGAACCGTTGCACCGGGCTGGATTTCATGAATGCGAACGTAACCTGCTTGAAGAACCTGGAGGTAAGAACGCACATCGACGGATGGTCCGTAGAAGACTGCGATGTTCGGTTCGTTCCATATTTCCCAGGTCTGGATCGAATCCGTGTATCGGGATGCTGCGGCTGCTGCGAAATTGCCGAACTGGTTCGGATCGGCGGGCGCGGCCTGTTGCGAACCGGGGAGCACGAAGCCGCGCTGCGCCCATACCGGGGTGTAGGTCAACAGCCCCAGGATCTGCAGCCCGTGTGCGCGGGCAGAGGCAACCACTCGGTCGGTGGAATCCCAGGTGAACACACCCGGTTCCGGTTCGATATCGCCCCAGTCCATTTCGACTCGTACCCACGTTGCTCCGACATCCGCTGCCGACTGGAGTTGCCGGTCGAGGTCTTCCGGTGACAGTCGACCGAGCTCGGACCCGCTGGCGAACCCCAGCTGCAGGTCACCGTTCGCAGCGTTGGCCGGTGCGGTCACCGTGAACATGGCGGCGATCAGGAGTACAAGAACCAGTGCACGTTTCACGAGTGCCTCTCGAGTAGCGTCGAATAGAGATTTACATGGCGGCGTGCGATGGTTTGCCAATCAAAGGTTTCGGCGTGGGCTCTGCACTGAGCAGGAGTCGGATGGTTACCGGTCAGAGCGTCGGATATACGCATCGCCAACATACCGGTGTCGCCTGGTGGGACTACCAGTGAGGAGTCGAGCCCGACGACGGAGTCCGGGAGGCCTCCGCAGTTCGTGACGATCGGTGCTCGGCCCGAAGCGAGCGATTCCAGCGCGATCAGGCCGAAGCCCTCGAGCGACAGGCTGGGCACGACGGTGACGGTGGCGAGTGCGTACAGCTGCGCCAATCGTTCGTCGCTGACGCGTCCCTCGAAGGTGATGCTGGCCGCTGCCGGAGATTCGGACGCAATTCGGCGTAGCTCCACCTCATAGCTGCCGGTACCGACGATCACCAGCTGCGCATCCGGGTGTTCGGCGACGACGGACGGCCACCCGGCGAGGAGAACATCGAGTCCCATTCGCTTCTCGAGTCTGCGCGCAGAGACCACCAGCGGTGGGCCTTGCGGAATGTCCGTCGATCGAAAGTGTCCCAGTTCGGCACCCGGAGGAATGACGCGTACATCGTCCGGGGCCACCGAATACTGTTCGACAAGGAGGTTCTTGAAGCTCTCGGAGAGAACGATGTAGGCATCCGATCGCCGGTAGAGAAGTTTCTCGACAGCGAATTTGATTCCGGCGCGAGACCCTGACGCGGCACTTTCCGCCGCCCATGGTCCGTGAAAGTGAGTCACCGACACGGCTTTTCCCCTCACCGGTGCCGTGTAGCCGTACAGCGCGAAGTGGCGGTCGACTATTCCGTCCGGTCGCACGTCGATCGGAGTGCTCGCGGCGGCGAGCCGGACAGGAAGCGGTCGATCGAGTGCACCCCAGGTCTGCCCTCCGGGCAATGCCTCACCGAATGCGGCAGCGGTGACGTTGCACTCGGTGGTCGAGTCGAGTGCTTTCAAAGCGAGATAGAGAGACTCGAAGTATCTGTTGAGACCACCAGGCAGGGAACCGAACCACTCGGACCCGGTCATGTGTACACGAATGCTCACCGGTAGTTCTCTTCCTGCCAGGGAGTATGTGCGCAAATAGAATTAAAGGGCGTTCTGCCGAAAATTGCACTTCGAGCGCGATGATGGAGATGCAGATCACTCGGATGGAGAGTGTGCTGATTCCACGGTAGCGTCCGGAAGCTATGCGAGCATTGCAGCGTTTCTGGATCAACGGAGTTGCCGCCCACCCGGTATGGAGCCTTCGGGCGCGGGCACTCCTGATGCGTATGGGCGGCGCTGGGATCAAGCACGTGGCGGTGTACCCCCACCTTCACATAGAGGGTGAGATCTCCAATCTGCGCATTGCCCGCGGATGCGGAATCAATGCGAACGTGACCTTGGATGCGCATGCGCCGATCACCATGGACGCCAATGTCGGACTGGCCTACGGTGTCTGCCTGGTGACGGCGAGTCACACCATGGGTCCGTCGCACGACAGGTGGGGAATCGTCGAGGCCGAGCCGATCACGATTGGGGCCGGAACCTGGGTCGGTGCGAACGTGGTGATTCTGCCTGGTGTCACGATCGGTGCCGGTTGCATGATCGCCGCGGGTGCCATCGTGACCAAGGACTGTGAACCCAACACTCTGTACGGCGGCATTCCCGCGAAGCCGCTGCGCTCACTCGACGCCGACTAGATGGGCCGCCGACTGCTGGTGGTGTCGAAAGAGTTTCCACCCGAACCCGGTGGCGTGGCCGACTACTGCGCCCTGTGGCTCGACGAGGTCATCGGAGAGACCGAGGATTGGGACGTCACGATCCTCACTCAGCCGTGGGTGGGACGAAAGCCGTTCGGCGGCGTCGATACCGTCGAGATCGAGCGATGGACGCCGTCGAGTGTGCGGAGGGTCCTGCGGTCCGTGCGGCCTGACTCCGTGGTGTTCCACTACGTGCCACATATGTATCAAAAGCAGGGTGTGCCGGTGATGATTCCGGTTCTGGTGTTGCTGATGCGGTGGCACACTTCGAATCTGGTCGTTCTGTTTCACGAAATGGCGTCCAATCAAGCGCGACTCAAGCCTCGGCTACTGCTCCCGATCCAAGGCGCGATCGTCGCGCTGCTGTCGTCGTCGGCCCATCGGACGGTAGTGACGATCGCCTCGCGTGCTCGCTCGCTGGGTTCCCGAATTCCGTGGGTGCGCAAGAAGATAAGCGTCATCCCCATTTCCCCCACGTTGCGGGGCATCAGGCGGGGTACCCCCACCGGCGGCGGTGTGTTGCGGCTTCTGCATTTCGGATCCTCGCACCCCTCTCGTGACTTCTCGCTCATCGTCGACGCTCTCGATCGATTGGACTCGATCGGCGTCGCGTACGAGCTCCGCGTGGTCGGAACTGCGGCTGCACCGGACTCTCGGGCGACATTGCTCGGCTACTGCGCCGAGAATGTGGTCACGCAGGAATTGTTCGACGCGGACATCGTGTTGCTTCCGTTCACGGACGGCGCGTCCGGTCGGCGTTCGACAATCGCGAATTCGTTGGCGGCAGGCCGAGCAGTCGTGTCGACGGCGGGTGCCGACACCGACGTCGAGTGGTACGGCAACTCGTTGCTGCTCGCGCACGAGCGGAATCAGTTCCCGGACCTCGTCGAGTCGCTCGCAGTCGACGAGGCCGCCCGAAAGGCTCAGGGCGAGAACGCATATCGGTGGGCCGTACAGAACGTATCCTGGGCGCGCACTGCAGAACAGTGGAAAGCAATCCTGTAACGGCCCCCGGCGGTCACACCGCCGAGGTCACTCCCCGTGCAGCGCCGGTACGGACGGTCTCGAGCCAGGCCTGCATCGACATCGAGATGGCCTCCACGTCGTAATCTCGCGCACGAGTGGTTGCGGCGAACGACAACCGCTCCACCAGAGCAGGATCGTCACGCAATTTCTCGAGTGCGTTCGTCAGGGCTGCGACGTCGCCACAGGGTGTCAGTAGGCCATCTCTGCCGTCGGTGATCACCTCTGCTGGGCCGCCTGGTCGGGTGGCCACGACCGCGTTTCCGGCTGCCAGTCCTTCGAGCACGACGGCACCGAAGGGTTCGGGGATGATCGATGCGTGGACGAGTACATCGGAGTCGAGAAGAACCTCGGCGACGTTCTGGACATGTCCGGTGAAGGTGATCTGCTGCGCTGATGTGCTTGCCGCCGCTGCGGCACGGATCTCGTCGAAGTAGTCGTCCTCGCCGAACAGCGGCCCACCGACGACGACCGCACGCACATCTGTGCCCGCGAAGGCAGCGTCGAATGCGCGAACGAATTCGAGCTGTCCCTTCCACGGCGCGATCCGCCCGACCATTGCGACAACGGTCACTGCAGATCGGACGCGCTGCCGGCCGGTCACGGTGAGCCCCGGCGGGGCAATCAGCACAGGTTTGCCGTGCGTGTCGACAGTGTCCAGTGTCGCGCGACTGTTGACGATGAAAGCGCGCGGCAAGAACGTCGCAAGTTTGGACAAGACGAAAGATGCTGTCCGGCCGAAATATTCGGGTGACAATCTATCGTTGACGCACCACACGAGGGGCACCCGGGCCCGCTTTGCCGCGATTGTCCCGTACAGCAAGGACTTGATCGTCCAGGCCACGATCAGCTCGTAGTCCCGTGTGCGCACCTGGCCGCCGAGGGCCCATCCGTAGCGAACCAAGCCGCCGAGCGCACGTAGCCGTGAGGTCAATCCTGTTTCGACGCGCTTGATCGATAGTGCATCCGCTGGGCCGCCGAACACCTCGACGTGTATTCCTCGCTGACGGAACAGTTCGACAACCGGCCCGTCGATTGCGAACGAAACCCCAGCACAGGTCGTCGCGTGCTCGAGCAGTTTCATCAGATGGAGCTCGGCACCGGCGGGCACCGCCGAATGGGTCAGATACAGGGTGTTGGCCACACCGGGAATTATGCAGCCGACGGCCCGAATTCGCGTGTCCTCGGTGGCCGACCCATGCGGCCAAGTTGCGCCGAGGCGCTGGTTCGCAGAACATACGAGGCAACTATGGCAAACCTCGGCAAGTACAAGAAGCTACTCGGAGTCGCAGGTACCGAGGCGGGCACCACTCTGATGGGGCTCGTCAGTGGCGTGCTCATCGCCCGACATCTCGGGGCCGACGGGCGCGGCGCAGTCACTGCCGTGATGGTGACGCTGACGGTGTTGGCGTGGCTGGTGTATTTCGGTGTGCCGAATGCCGCTGGATACATGTCTTCCAAGAACCGCTCGTCGACGGTATCGGTCGCGGCCGTTCTCTCTGCCGTTCTCGGAGCCCTCGCAGGGATCGTTCTGTGGTTCGTCGCGCCGTGGTTCGCAGAGAACTATCCGCCGTATGTCACTACCGGGCTCCGAGTGGTCTCGGTGCTGTTGCCTTTCGTGGGCGTGGCATATTGCTCGCAGGAAATCGCATATGCGGAATCACGGATGCATCTGTGGAATCTGCTTCGCGCGACGCCGTTGGTGCTGCCGAGCATTGCTGTCGTGGTGCTTGCGCTCACCGGAACGTTGTCCGTCGAGAGCGCTATCGCGGTGTATTTGGGCTCGATGGTCGTCTACATTCTGGTCGCGATCGGGCTGTTGGTTCCCCGGCTCGGTCGGGGCGTGGCGTGGGGGCAGGCCCGTTCGGTTTTCTCGTATGCCCTGCCGCGATGGGCATCGGCGGCGTCGGATGCGGTGACTGCCCGGATGGACCAGGTGTTGATGGTGGTCATGTCCACCCCCGCGGAACTGGGTCGTTATGCCGTCGCGACCACCGCAGTACTCGTGGCGAACCCGCTCTCGCGCGCTGTGGGTGTGATGATGTATCCCGATTCGAGGAATGCCGACGGGAACTCGGATCTGGCTCTGCTGCACAAGAAGACGAGGCGCCGGAGTGTGCTGCTCAGTACGGCGTCGGGCATCGTCGTCATCGCCATCGGCGCACCGTTCGTCGGGCTGGTGTTCGGACCCGAGTTCGAGGGCCTGCGCCCCATCATGGCGTTGCTCGTGTTGGCGGGCATCCTGAACGATCGCTACGTTGTCGACATCTCGTATTTCGCCGGCATCGGCAAGCCTGAAAAGTTGGTGAAGCCCTCGTGGGTCACGGCCATCGTCGCACTGGCCGGGTTGTTGCTCCTGGGGCGTGACGGGCTCACCGGAGTCGAGGCGGCGTCGGTGGCTCTGGTCGCCGCCGCTGTACGTTGTGTGGGGCTCGAGATCGTCACCAGGCGGATGCATCGCGAACCATCCATTGCTGTAGACGGGATCTGACACGTGACCATGTATGCGCTCGCACGCCGTTGGGACCGTCATCGCGCTGCTGTCGTCCTCGGCCTGAAGCTGTGCGGGGCCGCTTTCGTTGTCTTCTTCTTCGCGGTGATGGGGTCGTCACTGAGCTACCAGATGTACATCGTGTTCTTGTTCGTGCTGATGGCCGCCATTGCATGGCGTCCCAAGACATCTTTGGTAGTCGCGGCGCTGATCACCTGTTTCGGTGCGTTCGTGCGGCGGATCCTCGCCGAGGACGGACGCATCGACGCGGATCCCTTGGTCCTGCTTCCGGTCCTGCTTGCGGTTGTGGCCCTGCTGTATGCGGACAAGAAGTACGACGGTCCACGCGACATCTGGCAACGGCTCGTGTACGTGACGGTCGGCGTGTTCGTGCTCGCAAACTTTGCGCACAAATTGTTTGCGGTGCCTTCGCTGTTCACGCTCATCGTGCAGTGCTCCATGCTGCTGATCGTGGTTCAGGTTCGCGGTGGTCGGTTGCCCGATGTGTGGGACACCGTCGAGAGGCTGCTGCCGATAATCGGAACCGTCGTGGCGGCGTACGGCATCGCGCAGTTCTTCCTTCTGTTCGAGTGGGATCGGCTGTGGATGCTCTCGTCCAAGCTCAACAGCATCGGGCAGCCGTTCGTTCAACAGCTCCGGGTGTTCGGGACAGCCGAGTCTCCCGCGTCTTTCTCGGCGGTGCTCTCGGCGGCTCTGTTGGCTGCGATCGCGAGAATCCGTGCGACCAAAAATCTTGCGACACAGGTGTTTCTATTGTCCGGCATGGGTGCGATGGCGTTCGCGCTCGTGCTGACGGGAGTGCGGTCGGCACTGCTCGGCCTGGCTGCGGCTCTCGCGTGGATGGCAATTTCCGGACGCGGCGGGGTCAGCCGAGTTGTTCCTGTCGGAATCGCAGTGGCGGCGGGGTACCTGGTTGTCACCGTGGTGGGCAGGTTCGGTGACGATTCGTCGATTCTCAACGCCAACCGACTGACAGAGTTCGACGCCAGCACCGACGGTTCTGCGCAGACTCGCCTCAAGCTGCTTCAGCTGGCACCCGAGGCGATGCTGTATCCGCTCGGCAAGGGTGGTATCGCCGGAGGCGGCACGGTGAACTTGGACAACATGTTCGTCGACGTCTTGTTCAAGGCAGGCCCGTTCGTGGCGATCGCGGTGGTCGCCCTGTTTGTCAAGGTCATGATCGACGCCTTGTCGATTCGACTGGATCCTTCTGCCACGGGCGCGTCGTCGGTAGCCGTGTTCTTCGTGGTGTTCAGTCTGAGTCTCAATCCGTTCGCGACTGCGAACGGACTGATCGGTGCTTTGGCGTTCGGATCGGTAATGCGAACAGCATGGCTGGCCAGGCGTAAGAAATCTGATCAGCAGCGGACTATGAAGAATCTCACGGCGGTGGAAGTGCCGACGTAGCGGATGTTTCGTATTCTCATCGAATGAGAGAGAACGGAATAGTGGGAGAACTGCGTCGGTTCGCCGTCGAGACCCGCGTGGCTTTCGCGAATTTCGTGTTGCGGATCCCGATTCAGCGGTTGCGAAATCTGTCTGCCCGAACGTTGATGCGTTGGGTTGTCGGTTGCGATGTCGTGATCGGGCGATGGACGTTCGTTTCGGATCTCGGGGGAATCGAGATCGGCGATAACACCAACATCGGATACCACTCGCACCTGGACGGTCGAGGCAAGATCAAAATCGGTTCGTACGTGGACATGGCTCCGTTCGTCACTATCCACAGCGGTGACCACGATCCCAACGACCCCGATCACGGCACGCGATACCGACCTACCACGATCGGTGACCGGGTGTGGTTGTGCACCGGCGCGACGGTCATGTCCGGTGCAGTGCTGAAGGACGGTGTCGTCCTGGGTGCCAAGGCAGTCGCATTCGGCGTTCTGGAAGAGAACGGCATCTACGCGGGTAATCCGGCGAAACTCATCAAGCATCGCGATCCGGGTGGCCAGAAGAACTTGAAACCCTACCGTCGCTACTGGATCTAGGGGCAGGGGGAATCGCTGTGGTCACAAAAGTACAACCGCCGACAGTCGGTACGGGTCGCGACAAGAGAATTCCGTCGTTGGACGGGATCCGCGGGTACGCGCTTCTGACCGTCATGGTCGTGCACATCGTGCTCTTCCGGCTCACGGCGGACACCCCCGCTTACGTTTCGGTCCACCACATCGGGATGGTGGCAGTTTCGACCTTCCTCCAGCTCTCGGGTTTTTTGATCACTCTCGTTCTCATTCGCGAGAAGCAGCGCTCGGGGTCGATCTCGTTGAAGAACTTCTACGTTCGTCGGGCCGTGCGCCTGTGGCCGGCGCTGTGGGGTTTGGTCGGCGTCACGGCATTGCTCGGTGCGTTGGGATACGTCGAGGTGGAGCCGATCAATCTCGCGTCCGCGCTGTTGTTCGTCACCAATTACTTGGATCAGGGGACAGACGCGGTTCTGGGGCATACGTGGACGCTCTCGCTCGAAGAGCAGTTCTACCTCGTGTGGCCGGTGGTGATCTTGGCTATCGGGTACAAGAACTTGCCAAGGGCCCTGGCCATTGCAATTGTGGCTGCGCCGCTTGTACGGGTTGCCAGCTATTTTCTGCTGCCGGGCTTGCGCGACACGATGATCTACCAATTCCATGTTCGGTTCGACACGTTGGCCGTGGGCTGTCTCCTCGCCCTCGTCTGGCATACCGAACGCGTTCAAAAACTTCTCACCAAGCCGTGGCCGATAGGATTGGTGGCGGTCTTCGGGCTCATCGTGTCGTTGTTCGGTGAGGTGCTCCTGGGTAAGAAGTTCATGCTGGTTGCAGGCTTCTCCATTCAGAACATCGCTATCGTCGCGATCATTGCAATGGCTGTCTACCATCACGAATCGCTCGTTGGGCGGCTCTTCAACTACAAGCTGATCAAGTGGCTGGGAATCGCAAGCTACAGCATGTACCTGTGGCAGCAGATGTTTCTGCTGACACCGTGGGGCATCCTTCAGTACTGGCCTGTTGGGCTTGTTGCCACCCTCATCGTCGGCACGTTGTCCTACCAGATCTTGGAGAAACCGTTCATGAATCTGCGTAACCGTAAGCGAAAGCAGGCCGAAGGATCGGTACCGTTGGCTGCCGACGTCGCGGTGGACAAGTGAAGTCACGCGAGCTGTCACCTCGGGTGACGACGGGCATCTACGTCGGATGTGGAGTGGTGACCGGGATCGCCGTGTTCGCGAAGGCGGAACTGATCGGTTCGCTGCTGCCGTTGCCTGGACCGATCTTGCTCGTGGTTCTCATTGCAGCGTGCGCGCTTCCGTTCTTTCATCGCTACTTTCTCCGATTCGGACGTTGGTTGGGGCCGTCGACCATCGTTGCTGTGCTGTTCATGGTCGCTGTCGTACAGCCACGCCTGGCATCCCTGCGCGGGGAGGGTCGAGGCAGCGACCAGGGCGAATGCTTGGCTGTGGGTGTCGATCGGATGCTCACCGGGCAGTGGCCGTACGACGCGTCTCAGATGTCGACGGGCAATGCGATGAGTTGCGGGCCCGGGTGGTTGGTGGCTCATGCGCCGGTAGCGGTGATCGGCTACCCGCTGACGATGTCACTGCTCATCGGACTGTGCCTGCTGGTGATCGGCAAAACGGTCGGCTTGGCCACGCTCAATCGTTTCATGGTTCTGCTTGCGCTGACGCCGGGGTTCTGGTTGTCGCTCGCCAACGGTAACGACTTCCTGACGTTCGGATTCGCGCTGGCGGCGCTGATCGCATTGTCGTTGTCGGACAACAAGGTTGCGTTGTGGATCCTGGTTCCTGCCACCATCGTCGTGTCCCAGTTCAGATTTCCGTTCCTCACTCTCGGCCTGCCGATGTTCTTCCGGCGTGGGCACCGGGGAAGTTCGTTGCTGTTGGCGGCGATCAGTGCTGCGACAAGTCTGATCTGGTGGTTCGGCTACATGGTGTGGGATTCGCGGAGCTTCACCTACGACGGCCCGATGCACGTGTATTTCAAGTTGAATCGGATGGTTGGCGGCAATTTCGACATGGCCGTGTTCGTCGGGATCTTCGTCGTCGCGTCTGTGATCGTGGCATACGTGGCTACCTCCTTCGGATTTCCGGGGAGCCTGCTGGTCTATTGCGGAATCTTCGTTGTTCCCCTGTCGGCGCTCAACGTCGTGGAGGTGTGGCGCGCACATCCCGGCCTGCTGGACACAATTCAGTTCTGGGAGGGCACGTCGTGGATGACAGCTATGGTCTGCCTGGCCGGGTTCCTCGTGGCGTTGTCCGCCGGGCCCGAACGAACCGACCGCTCCCGTGATGCGTCGCAAGTGCGTTCCCCGGTGGAAAAATGACCGTGCGAGTCGATGCCGAGGCTCCGTCGACGACGACTCGGGCGCTGTGGATGGATGTGCTGCGCGGTGCGGCCATCTTCGCGGTCATAGTGCACCATGCTGTAGAGGCGCTTACGTGGTTCGATCGATCCGCACCGCCGATCCTGTGGCAGTTGAACAACATCTTGTCGCCGTTCCGTATGCCGATGCTGATCTTTCTGTCCGGCATGTTGCTCGGAAGGTCACTGCAGAAGCCGTTGCGCCGGTTCGCAAGTGGCAAACTCCGTCGAATCGCGTGGCCGTACGTCGTGTGGTCGCTGATCACCGTCGGGATGGTCGGTCAATTGGCACCCGGCCCACTGGTGCGCATAGCGGTTCAGCCGGAGCTGTACACGTGGTACCTGTGGTGTCTCCTGCTGTTCTATACGGTCGCCTTCGTATTGAAAAAGGCTCCCCTCTGGGTTCTGGCCTCGAGCTGTGTGGTCGCGCTCGGGTTGGCGACGACCGGATTCAACGTACGTCCGTTCTACCTGTGGCCGTTCTTCATCATCGGCTACTGGGCCGCCCTCAATCCCGGCATCTGGCGTGCGATCGGCCGAAACCGATTCGTCCTGCCGCTACTGATTCTGATCACGATCGGTACTTCTGTCGCGAGCTTTCTCGGTATCGACATTCGGTTCCACCCCGCATATGCGCTGCTGGTGCTTTGTGCGATCTGTGTGGCGACCGCATCCGGCTTCACTGTCGGTGACGGTCGGCTGGCGAGAACGCTCGTGTTCGTAGGATCGAACTCGCTCATCTTCTACTGCATCCATTACCCCGTGATGATCGGTGCCGTACTAGCGGTGAACGCCGCGGGCATACGCACCGCCTGGGTCGCGTTTCCGATCTATATTGTTGCCGGCACACTCGGAGGATTTGCGGCCACGTGGATGGTGCGCCGCTGGCCGAAGACGCGGGTTGCCTTCGAGCTTCCGCCGCGCCGCTCCGCGAACAAGGTCAGCAAGAGTTGGTGGGAGAGGCTCCCGCGAATCTTTCGGCGAGGAAATCGACGGAAGGCGTCGGGTCCACGGCGTGCCCTTTCCCGGGCTGCAGGATCGACTCGATGATGTCCCCCTTGGCGCATGCCTCGGCGACCGACGCGGTGGTCCAGGCGGGCAGGACCGTGTCGTCCTCGTCGCCGTAAATCACCAGCATCGGTGCCTGCGTCGGAGTCTTCGGCAATGCCCTTTCCGTCAGCACGGTCCGCAGTGCAGTTTCGGATTCAGGGGTCGAGGGTGCGAAGTCCAGTGCGTAGATCTGTCGGCCGACGGCGTCTATGGCCTCGGGGTTCACGTTCAGACACGTGGTGAGTAGATCCTTTTTGGCCAGTGCTTCACCGTGGATGTAATCGCCGAGTTCGATGGTCGGGTCCGATTCTGCCAGCGTCTCGAGCAGCATCGGCATGACGAGCTTCTGAGCACCGGTCAAGGTGCCGGCAACGGCTGCGTCGACGAGCCCGGTGGCATCGGTGATCGGCGAGAGTGCCACGGCCCCGACCAGATCGAGTCCGGTGCCGTAGGTCGAGCTGAGTTCGTTTGCTGCCCAGGCTGCTTGACCGCCCTGCGAGGCGCCGTACGCGACCCATCGGGTGGAGGTGTTCGGTACCAGGTAGCGGGCTGCGCGGGCAGCATCGATCATGTTGTGGCCTGCGGTGTTCGGTTCGAGGTAGGGATGGATGTCGCCGGCCTGCACTGTGCCGAGGCCCTGGTAGTCGGGCAGGACAGTGATGTATCCCTTGCTTGCCAGAACGGCAGCGGCCGCGGCACCGCCCATGAGTGTCGGGTCGTTCGACGGACCGCATTCCGGTTTGATACCTGTGGTTCCGTGTCCGTACACGACTACCGGCCACCCGCCTTGCGGTGGAGCGGAACTCGGTACGACCACGACGGCGGAGACAGTCTTTTCGGTTCCGTCGATACCCGAGGTGGATTTGTAGAGGACCTTGCGAAGCGCTGCGCCTGCGAGTGGCTGGTAGTCGGTCTCGAAAACTTCCGAGGACACGATCGCGCCGCGATCGTCGCCTGCAGGCGGAGTGGGGACTGCGCCGTCCAGATTTACCTGTGGACTGCTTCCACTCGAACATGCCGTCACCGATAAGGCCACCGCGAGAACCGTCGACAACAGGGGGCGCTTGGCGCTACGGGTACTCGAATTCAATTGCTGACTCCTCGTCGATCTGTTCCGTTTGCGTCCAACGCTGCGGCGCGGAGTTGCACATTGGGGCACCGGGGGTGCCGTCTCTATGTTAGAACTAAACCAGTTGGGCCCCAGTCTTCGGACTGGGGCCCATCGGCGTGTTCGGGGGGAAAAGACCGTAGGTCACCGAACAGTAAGGATCAGAACGCCATGCGCATCGAACGATTCAAGTTTCAGCGACGTCTACGATCGCCAGCGCGAATAGCGGGCATTCTGGCGATTTCGGGCCTTTTAACCATCAGTACGGTTACCGATGCTCGAGCGCAGAATCAAGGGGCTGGCCTCAAGCCGTTCGGGTTCTCGAACGGATCGACGGTGTACACGATGTCCGACGCGGATCTGGGTCGTGAGATGGACGGCATCCGATCCGTGGGCGGATCGTGGATCCGTCTCGAGATCAGTTGGCAAAAGGTGGAACCGGTTCAGGGCCAAAGAAATTGGGCTCCGATCGACAGACTGGTCAATGCTGCGTCCGCCCGCGGGTTGGCGATTCTGGGTCTGCCGACCTACGCGCCGGCCTGGGCGACGAACCCGCAAGCGAACGCGTGGACCCTCGGGTCGCCGCGGAATCCGGACGAGTTCGGCAATTTTGCCGCCGCTGCTGCAACGAGGTACGGCAATCGCATCTCCACCTGGGAGATCTGGAACGAGCCGAACCTGGCGTACTTCCACAATCCCTCGCCTACCGGGAAGAGTTACTTGCCAACTCTGAAGGCTGCCTACACTGCGATCAAGGCCGTGCAGCCGCAGTCGACGGTGATCGCTGCCGGGTTGGCGAACTCTGCCGATTGGGCCTTCGGATCGTCCCCGTTCACCTTTGTGCGGGCCCTCTACAGCAATGGCGGCAAACCGTTCTTCGATGGGTTGGCGTTGCATCCTTATCCGGCGGGGGTTACTCCACCGGCAGGTGTGTATTGGGCTCAGATCAGCCAGGTGTACGCGCTGATGAACTATCACGGCGACGGTGGCAAGAAGATCTGGATCACCGAGTTCGGTGTCCCGACGCAGACGAACGGGGCCAGTGAAGCCAAGCAGTCGGAGATCGTGCTGGCGGGTCTGAGGGAGGCCGGCAAATTGCCTTACGTCGCCGGGGTCTTCATTCACACGTTCCGCAATACCGGAACCAATGCGGGGGATGCCGAGGCGAACTTCGGACTCGTCAGGCGTGACTTTTCCCCCAAGCTGGCGTTCGACAACATTCGTGCTGCAGCAGGGCTGTCGGTGGGCTGATGTCGATCGGTCCGGGGCCTACTCCAAGATTCCTGGGCATTGCTCGCCTCGCGGTTGATTTTCCATCCGCGAGGCGAGCCAGTCCAGGGCGGGCACCGGATTGACGGCGTGGCCGGCCATCGGTTGCTGCAACAGGTCGATCGACGCACCCTGGCTGCAGGCCTGTTCGGCTGCGCCTTCGATCCACTCGGGCAATACGAGTCCGTCGTTTCCGCCGTAGATGATCAGCATGGGAGCGGGTGAGATCGCCTTCGGCAGTCGGATCGCTTCCAGCCAGGAATTCAACCTGTCGGCCGCGGCCCGGTCGGCGGGCTCGAACTCACCGGGGTTCGATTCATTGAGCACGCGGTCCTTGTCTCTCTGATTTTCACCGGTGCAGCTCTGCAGCATCGGCAGGGACTCGAGCGGAGCGCCGTCAACGAAGTTCTGCACGTCGACGTCCGGATACGCGGTGGCTATTCCGGCGACGACGAGTGGATAGACCGAAAGTTGCTCGGCGGTGAGGGTTCCGTTCTCGGCGGCAGGTCCCAGCCCGGTGAGATCCGCGGCCGGGGACAGCGCGATGACGGCTGCGAGATCGAGTCCGGAACCGTAGGTGGCAGACTCCTCGTTTGCTGCCCACACCGCCTGGCCTCCTTGCGAGCCGCCGTAGGCAATCCACCGTCCTGAGGCTCCGGGAACGAGACTTCGAGCGGCTCGGACGGAGTCGATGACGTTGTATGCGGCGGTTTTCGGCTCCAGGTAGGGATGGGTGTCGGGTTCACCGAGCCCCTGATAGTCCGTCGCGACCACCACGTAACCGCGGTCGACGAATGCAGCCACCGTCGAGGCCAGACCGGACAGTCCTGGATTGGACGACGGGGCGCAGTCCTGTGTGATGCCGGTGGTGCCGTGCGCCACGGCAGCGACCGGCCACCCGCCGAGCGGAGGCGTGCCGATGGGGACAGCAACAACGGCCGAGACAGTGTGGCCGTCGGCGTCGAGGCCTGATGACGATTCGTACCGGATCCGTAGCAGAGACGTCGTGTTGTCGGCGAGCGGCAGGTAGTCCGTCGCCCACGGGGCGAAGTCCACGATGCCGCCGCGCGGCTCGGGTTCCGGGGCGTCGGCCGATCCGTACTCTGTGTCCATTGCTCCGGAAGCGCATCCGCTGCCGAGTAGCGCCATGATCAACAGACCGAAGAATCGCGAATTGTTCCGCAGTTTCATGGCGTGGAAATCTCCAGTTCGTTAACACGGCAATAAGTGACGAAATGAATGGGAACCGCGTCACAAATCGGCGAGATGAGATCTAGATCTCGTCTGAATGGATGTCGTTCGGGAGCTCACGAAACGAAATTCGTTCTTATACTACTTCGGTGGACATCATGGATTACCTACGGGCGCTGGTCAAAAGATGGTACGCCGTCGTAGCAGCGCTGGGCATCGGGCTGGTCGGAGGATACGTAGGGTTCATGGTCGAGACACCCACGTACGCTGCGACGTCGCAGTTGTTCGTTTCTACAGGCGATCAGGGCAACGTGGTCTCGGCCTATCAGGGCAACGCATTGGCGCAGCAGCAGGCGTCGTCGTTCACAGCGCTGATCGTGGGCCAGCAGGTGTTGAGCCGTACCGCGCTGCAGCTGGGTCTCGATGCTGCACCGGGTGAGCTGGCCGGGCAGGTGGGTGTCACACTTCCCACCGGCGGCGTGGCATTGACGATCGCCGCCACCAGTGACACCGGTGAAGGTGCACGGGATCTGGCAGACGCGGTCGCAGAGAACGCAATCGGCTACATCAGCGAGCTGCAGTCGCCACCGGGTGCACCGCCTTCCGTCGTGAAGGTGACGCAGACGGAGTTCGCCACACTGCCGGGGACCCCGATCGCACCGAGTCTGTTCCGGTACCTGGCACTCGGCGGTGGCGCGGGTCTTGTGGTCGGTGTGGCAATCGCGATGTTGTGGTTCCGTCTGGACAACAAGGTTTCCTCACCCAAGGACGCTGCCACTGCTGTCGGCGCGCCGCTGCTCGGTGAGATTCCGCGTGACCGCAAGCTCGGTTCGACGGGGCTGGTCGATTTCGATTCCCGGTCGTCGGCCACTGCAGAGGCATTCCGCAAGCTGCGCACGCGTGTCGGCTACTTGTCTTCCTCGAACGCGGCGCTGGTGGTCACGGTGACCAGCGCCACTCCTGCCGAAGGTCGTACCACCGTCGCTTTGAACCTTGCCAGGGCTATTGCAGTCAGCGGTTCGAGAACGGTCTACGTCGAAGGCGATCTTCGAAATCCCGACGCCGCGGTTCTGCTCGGTGTCGATGGAAGTCGGGGACTCACACAGGTCCTCCAGGGTTCGACAACGCTGGAGGATTCCGTGGCGGTCACCGACGAGGGCTTGACCGTGTTGACCGGTGGCCCTGCTCCTCTCAACCCGAGTGAGTTGCTCGGGTCGGTCGAAATGGCAACGGTGATAAGCGATTTGCGTGCGAGCTTCGACTACATCATCATCGATTCGCCGGCTGCCCTGGCCGTCACTGATGCGGCCGTGATCTCTACGCACGGCGACGTCAGTGTTGTGGTCGTCGGATTGAACAGGGTGTCGGTGGCAGATCTGGAGTCGCTGACCAACAGCATCCCGGACCCAGCCGGCGTGATCGCAGATTTCGGCAAGGTGGAAGCGGTGGTACGAGCGGCCCAGCCGCCCAGTGCCCCGGTCGAAACCAGCAGGAGGAGCAAGAAGAGCAAGACCAATCGCTACAGCGGAGTCTCCGAACCTATGGTCAAGTTCGAGGCCGATGCCGGCGTGGACGATTCGAGCTCGGGCCATGCCGTGTCTCGCGCTTCGAAGCACTGATCGACCGGCGGAGACTCACCGTTGGCCAAGCATGCCGTCACTGATGCTGTTCTGTATCCGGCGGCAAAGCCCAAGGTACCCTTTCGGCGCGATATCGAAGGACTTCGCGCATTAGCGCTGATCCTGGTGGTGACGTACCACGCGGGTGTGGGGCTGTTGCCCGGGTCGTATATCGGGGTCGACATCTTTTTTGTCATCTCGGGCTTCCTGATCACAGGTCTGTTGATGGCCGAGGTGACCAAGACGGGGAGTATCTCGTTACGGACGTTCTATGCCCGACGAGTCCGTCGACTGTTACCTGCCGCAACGGTGGTCATCGTCGCGACGTTCATTGCGTCGAAGTTGCTCCTGCCTCCGCTGTTGTTGACGCAGGTTGCCAAGGATGGTCTCGCGAGCGCGTTCAACGTGACCAACATGTGGCTCGCCTGGATTGGTACCGACTACCTCAGCGATACCACTCCGTCTGTCTTTCAACACTATTGGTCTTTGGCCATCGAAGAACAGTTCTACCTGGTGTGGCCGGTGATCTTCCTGCTCAGTGTGAAGTGGGCGCGAAACAGGCGGGCCAGTGTGGCTATCGTGCTGGGGATTCTGGTCGCGGCGTCGTTTCTTCTGTGCGTGTGGCTCACCGGGGTTTCCCGAGCCTGGGCATTCTTCGCATTGCCCACGCGCGCATGGGAACTCGGCGTGGGTGGGCTACTTGCTCTGGCGTGGCCGTGGGTCTCTCGCATCTCCACCCGGTCCAAGATCGCGGTCAGCTGGGCGGGCTTTGCGCTGTTCATCATCGGCGGACTGACGATGAACAGCTCGATGGCCTTCCCCGGTTGGCTGGCACTTGTTCCTGTGATCGCAACCGCGGCGGTCATCATCGGCGACGGCGAGGGGAGGGGTGCAGCGTTTCTTCTCGATCGCGGTCCCATGAGGTGGCTCGGGCGTATTTCGTACTCGACGTATCTGTGGCATTGGCCGCTGATGATCATCCCGGCGATCATGTGGAACCGGCCCCTGACTCTGCCGGAGGGGCTGGCGCTCGGGGTGTTGTCCGTCGTGTTGGGTTGGCTCGGCTACACGTTGGTCGAAGAGCCGATGCGGGCGCTTCCGGTACTGGTGAAGAGACGATCGCTCAATGCGGTGTTGGCTCTGGTCCTCACGGTGACAACGGTGGTGGCCGGGCTGGGCCTGTCACGGGTGCCTCAGTTGTACGGAGGGGGCGACGCGGCGGTGCCCACAGCCGCCGATGTCGCGAGTGGAAGTTTGTTCCCATCGAGTGTTCCGCGCAACGTCACTCCCTCGTTGGAGGCCTCGTTGGACGACATTCCGGCGGTGTACGGCGACGGTTGTGAAGCGCAGTATCTGGACGTGACCAGCAAGGAGTGCGTTTACGGAGACGCCGATTCCGACTCCGTTCTGGTGATGTTCGGCGATTCCCGTGCATCGCAATGGTTCCCGGCACTCGAGGCCTACGCAGTCGCGCGCGGTATGCGGCTGGTGGCGATGACGAAGTCCGGTTGCACCCCGGCCGATGTACCCATCGATGCGTATCAACTGGATCGGCCGTTTCCGGAATGCGACGCTTTTCGTCGTAATGCCTTGGCCGAGATAGAGGATATGAAGCCGGCGATGGTAGTCGTCAGTGGCTATGCCGCAGGCTATCGAGACCTGTACGCGGGCTCCGGTGAGTTCGAGGTCGACTATGTCTCGGGCTTCGCCCGAGTGCTGTCAGAGCTGGCCGGATTCACCGAGGTGGTCGCTATCGGTGACACTCCAACGTGGACGCGGGCACCCGCGGTGTGTCTGTCGGCAAATTTGGACGACACGGCCAGTTGCACGCTGGATCGGCGAGACGCCATGGATCCTGAGCTCGATTCGGCGATGGAATCGGTGACCAACGAATCGGGTAGTACCTTCCTCGATGCAGCCGATCTGCTGTGTTCGGTCGATTCGTGCTTCCCGCTCGCAGGAAACGAGCTGCTCTACCGCGATGACCGCCACATCTCGGCGACTGCAGCGCTGACTCTGGCCCCAGCGGTGGGTGCCGCGTTGGACAGTGCCGGCCCGTAGGACCCATCGATGCGTCAGACCGGGCCGAGAACTTGATCTCGCAAAACTGTGCCGATCATCGCGCCTTCCGGCGACATCGTTGTGACGCAGACATATTCGGTCTTCTCACGTGTGTTGGCGAGGTTTGTCGAGTCGACGGTGCCGATCACCACCCAGTCGTACTCACCTGTGTAACCGCCGGTGCGGACACTGTTGGTGATCTCGGGGTCCACGCCCTCGCGTTGGGCGCGCTGTTCCCCCCACGATGCAGATTGGGGTGCAACCAGTTTGCCCAGTATCTGCTCCTGGCACGCCAGGATTGCGTTCAGCTCGGTGTCCTCCACCGGAGTAACCGGCGCTACGGCCGCGGCCTCGCTGGTGGTGGGGTAGCGAACGAAATCCGCCGCACGTTCGCTTGATTCCGATTCTTCTGCGCAGGATGCCGTGAGAAGGGCGCAGGACAGCATCGTCAGAAGAACGGCCTGTGTTCGCATGGTCTGTGCATACCGCACTTTCGAGTCTGGTGCAGATCTTGTGATCTCTAACATATCCGTTGTGAAGAATACCGTGGTTATCGGCGCGCCTGCGCTTTCTGATGAGCACTATTCACCAACCTTAGGTACCCTAACCCCGGTACGGATCATCCAGGAAACACGACCCGCGGCCATTCGATCGCGGATACGGACGGATCCGCTTGCGTGTCCAGTGTTGTCAGCTTGTTCGGCTCGGTTCGACCCGTGATTTGTTTCACCACGAAGTGGAACACGAGATGTGATCTGTGTTTGCGTCGGGGCGATGCAGCCAGAGAGGTTTTTCAATGGACCGTGGTCCCGCAAATCCCGTAGTCGGTTCGGCTCCGGGTGATGGTGTGCTTGTTCATGAATGGATCGAAGAATCGGGTGGAGCCGAGAAGGTTTTGGACGCCTTCGCCGAGCTGTTCCCGGGTCTGCCGATTTTCTGTTCCTGGGACGACGCGCCTGGCCGGTACCCGAGCAATCCGGTACGGGAGAGCCTTTTGTCGCGGACCCCGCTGCGTCACAACAAGCAGCTGGCGATGTCCGTTCTTCCCCTTGTCTGGCGGATGCTCGATGTGGATCGATACGACTGGATGCTGATCAGCTCACATCTGTTTGCACACCACGCGGGCAGCTACGGGCACACCGATCGGCGTCGTTTCGTGTATGTGCACACCCCGGCCCGCTATCTGTGGGCAGCACCGCTCGATCCTCGCGGGCAGAAGGCGCATGTGAAAGCCGCAGCCCCGGTATTTCGCCGGATCGACAAATCGCGCGCGCAGGCACCTGCATCGTGGGCCGCCAACAGCCACTTCATAGCGGATCGAATGCGGGACAGCTGGGGGCAAGAAGCGCACGTGGTGTACCCCCCTGTCGACGTGTCACGTATTCAGTCGGTCTCGGACTGGCGTTCGGAACTCACTGACGACGAATGCCGCATAGTGGATCGACTGCCCTCTGAATTCATCTTGGGCGCAGGCCGATTGGTGTCCTACAAGCGTCAGGACGCAGCCATCCAGACGGCCGCTCGCAACGGCGTTCCTGTGGTCATAGCCGGCTCGGGGCCTGACGAGGCCAGGCTCAGGCAGCTGGCCGAGGATCTCGGGGTGCACTCGGTGTTTCTCGGACGTGTTTCGGACCAGCTGTTGTTCACGCTGTACAGCCGAGCTCTGGTGTTCGCGTTCCTGGGGGTCGAGGATTTCGGAATAATGCCGGTCGAGGCAATGGCAGCGGGTGGCAAGGTTTTGGCCAACCGAACCGGGGGAGCCGCCGAGAGCGTTGTCGACGGAGTTACGGGTGCCAGCTGCGACATAGACGATTGGACCGATGTCGATGCTGCTCTGCATCGCGCCGCGAACGCCAGCCGCGAAAGTTCCATCCTGCGTGCGCGGGATTTCGACAAGGCGCGTTTCAAAACCAATGTGTTGAAGTGGATGGGCTTGGACAACGTTGTGACCCCAGTTTTCGGTAGCGCCCGCAGCGTGGACGACAAGGGGACCGAGGTAACAGAAGCCGAGGCCCCGAACAACGTCCTGAGTATCGACCACTCTTAGGGAGAAGAAAGGCGTTACGTTCATGATCGATTCGGAACAAGGGACTCTCGGCTGGTTGTTGCAAGAACGCGTCGAGCTCATTTCGCGCGCACACCTCGACCGTTCTGTGTCGATGCGGTCCGTATTGGCCGACGCCGTCGAATCGTATTACTCCGCGGTCGTCGAGTCCAGTGGTAGGGCCGACGCATTCGATCTCGGTGATGCCAACAGTCGGCACAGCCTCGCCGACTTTCTCTTCTCGTGTGTGCAAGCCGTCGAGGAGCCGGAGAATCCCCAGTTTCCTGTTCGTCGCTGACTGGCCCGCACGCGTCAGGTGTAGGTGCGATCTCGACTGCTCGTCGACCCGGGCGTGACCGGGCTCCGGCAGGTGAGTGGCCGGTCCGATCTGTCGTGGGGAGAAGGCGTCGGCCCCGATCTTTCCTACGTCGAGAACAGGTCATGCCCGGTGATTTGCTCGCTGGTTTATGCAGATTTACTCGAACAGTATTCACCTGAGGCGGGCAAAGCGTACTTCGATTCTTGTTCGGTCCTCTTTGCAGGCTGAACAATTGTTTTAATCAAGCTGGCCCGCGGATCAAGCTGCGTTTTGGGTCGCGTCCTGCGGTCGCCTCGTCGAATCGGAGCTGCGGTGGTTTGTTTTTTCACAGTTCTGGGCAACAATAGAAAATGTGGTTTTGGATAGGTCGAAAGAACCGAGATGTGCACCATCATCGATTGTGCAATCCACGAAACTCACGAACGTGCAATGAGATGGCCGCCCCGGAGGTTCAATGGAGATAGCTGATCCCCACTCCGAGGAATCCGAACATGCGATGGCGTTCGACGTAGCCACCGCGCTGGCGGCCATGGCGCGGGATGGCTATGCCGTTCTGCCACAGGTTGTCTCGGCAGCAACGGTGGATGCACTCGTGGAGTTCGTCGAAGCCGCGGTTGTATCTGCTGGCGGCGAGTATGTTCATTTCAAAGATTCCGATGCCTTCGGAGAGGTCCTTGCACGTGCTTGGCCGGAGGAGTCTCAGGTCGATCGCGTCATCAGAGGTGTATTTGCTGCAGGTGTGGGTCGTCCGGCCCCCGCTGGGCGGCCTTTCAGGGTGTTGCGTTGCATCTCCGGGCTGTCCGGTGCCAACCGCTCGCTGAACTTTCATTTCGATTCTTACGCGCTCACTGCAGTTGTGCCGGTGATGATCCCGTCGGACAGTCCGGGTGACCTCCTGCTGATGCCGAATGCGAGGCCGTTGCGCAGATGGTACGTCGCCAACCTCCTCGACCAGATTTTGGTATCGAATCGTATTGCGCAATCGTACTTTCGGCGTAAGTGGCGATCGCGCCCCGAGGAATTCGTGCACCTTCGGCCGGTGCCGGGCAACGTCTACCTGTTCTGGGGCTATCGCGCCCTGCATGCCAACGAACCGTGCCACCCGTCACGTACTCGCGCCACGGTCCTGCTTCATTACGGAAATGTGCACGAGCACAGCGCAATTGCGCGCGTGGTCCGATCGCGCTGAAAAGTCGACACACCTGGTGGAAGCAGGTGGTCGGACATGTTCGTATCATGGCCATGATTGCCGATGGCGTCGATGCGTGTACGAACTGAGCGACTTCATCCACCGCTGCGCCTAGGCCGTCGAAGAGCCGGAGAACCCGCAGTTTCCCGTTCGTCGCTGAGAAACCTTCCGTCTGCCGGCCGTTCAGCTGACTCTGTGACCACCGTCTCCTGGGTGACGACCGTGATCACCTGTGCTTACTATTCCCGTGTGTGCGCGTGGCCTGAAGGCGGTGTCCTCCAGGAACTTGCTGTGACGCTCCGTCACGGGCTCTTGTCGAGTACGCCATTGTTCAGTACGACTGACGGGGAATGAAGCAAATGCGAATCACAGTGTTCGGGACCGGCTATCTCGGTGCCACTCACGCCGCGTGTATGGCCGAGTTGGGTCATGACGTACTCGGCGTCGACGTCGACCCGGCCAAGCTCGCGAAGCTCGAAGCCGGTGAGGTGCCGTTCTGGGAGCCCGGTCTCGAAGCGGTGCTGCAGCGCAACATCGCCGCCGGACGCCTGCGTTTCACCGCGTCCTATCAGGAAGCTGCGGACTTCGCCGAGGTGCATTTCCTCGGTGTCGGGACACCCCAGAAGAAAGGGGAGTTCGCGGCGGACATGAAGTTCGTCGACTCGGTCATCGAGACACTCGCGCCGCTGCTCACCAAGCCGGCCGTGATTTTCGGTAAGTCGACCGTCCCCGTTGGTACGGCGGAGCGCCTCGGCAAGATTGCCCGCGAACTCGCGCCCGCCGGCGACGACGTCGAGGTCGCCTGGAACCCGGAGTTCCTGCGCGAGGGCTTCGCAGTCAAAGACACTCTCCACCCCGACCGCCTGGTGCTGGGTGTGGACCGCGCCCGTCCGGGTCGCGCCGAAAAGCTGGCTCGCGAGGTCTACGCGCAGCTGCTCGACGAGAAGATCCCGTTCCTGGTCACCGACCTTGCTACCGCCGAGCTGGTCAAGGCATCGGCCAACGCGTTCCTGGCCACCAAGATCTCGTTCATCAACGCAATTGCCGAGGTGTGTGAGGCTGCCGGTGCCGACGTCACTGTGCTGGCCGACGCGATCGGCCATGACGAGCGCATCGGCCGCAAGTTCCTCAATGCTGGCATCGGCTTCGGTGGCGGTTGCCTGCCGAAGGATATCCGGGCGTTCATGGCGAGGGCGGGTGAGCTCGGGGCGGACCAGGCCCTGACGTTCCTGCGTGAGGTCGACAACATCAACATGCGACGCCGTACCCGCATGGTCGAGCTGGCCCGCGAGGCCTGCGGGTCACTGCTCGGTGCTCGGGTTGCCGTGCTCGGTGCCGCGTTCAAGCCCGATTCCGACGACGTGCGTGATTCACCGGCTCTGAACGTGGCCGGGCAGATCCAGCTGCAGGGTGCCGCGGTCAACGTGTACGACCCGAAGGCGATGGAGAACTCGCGAGCATTGTTCCCGACGTTGACCTACAGCAACTCCGCGCTCGAAGCGTGCGAGGGCGCTGATGTGGTGTTGGTGCTGACGGAATGGAAAGAGTTCAAGGCGCTCGCTCCGGAGGACTTGGAGGGCGCAGTGCGCAGCAAGACGCTGATAGACGGACGCAACTGTCTGGACCCCGAGGAGTGGCGGGCGGCAGGATGGAGCTACCGCGGGCTCGGGCGTCCCTGATTACGTCACCACACTCCGACCAACTACTCATTCATTGGAATGAATTTGTGCGGTGATTCTTTTCAGCTGCTTAGTCGGCGAGTCGACTTCCTACGAACTTCGATGCGGGCCCACTACCTGTTTCACGCCTGCTCCGGCTGTATTTCGGTTTGTTCAGCACGGAATCGGCAGGCGCGACACTGTCGATCGCACAGTTTAGACCGCTCTCGTCTGTGGAGTCTCACATTTCCACGTCGATTGTGCTCATCTGTAACGTTTTTGAGCAGCAGAACGGTTAACGCCCCATGGGTTCCTGTCATCCATGTCGCCGAGTCGGAGATGGTGTGGTAGACCGAATGCCTGCTGTTATTTGTTTGTGATCTACGCCGCTCGCGTGGTGCATGGGATAGCAGCGTGGGACTATTCCACTTCGTAACCGGTTGCAATCCGGATTGGTTCGAGCCGAACTCGCGCGGTGTGCGCAGAAGTGCAGAGGAGGGGAGCACGTGGCATCTGTCGGGGCTGCACAACGCTCTCTGTGGGGAACTCCGCGACGGTCCGGCGCGGTGGTGGCTCGACGGCTCACGTCGCGACACGTGTGGGAGGACCAATACGTTCGGCGGCTTCGGGTGACCGACGTCGTCGTTGTCGTTCCGTCCGTAGGTCTGGCCCAGATCGTGCGCTTCGGTGGTGTCGAGTCCACCGGTCTGATGTCGGCACTCACGTACACGGGAGTGTCTGTCGTCATGGCGGCTGTGTGGATCGCCTTCCTCGCCATCTTCCGCACGCGATCACCACGAGTCATCGGTAACGGTGCTGAAGAGTACCGACGCATCGTCTCGGCTACCTTTCGCTTGTTCGGTGTCATCGCGATCGTGTCGCTCCTGTTCCGCGTCGACATCGCACGGCTCTACCTGGCTATTGCTCTGCCGGTCGGACTGATCGCGCTGCTGCTGAGTCGATGGGTGTGGCGCAAGGTTGTTGCCCGTTCACGGGACAATGGTGAATACAAGACTTCGGTGCTGATCGTGGGTAGTCGATCTGCCGCCGTATCCATGGCGCAGTCGTTCGAGAAGTCGCCATCCGCGGGCTACGCCGTGGTCGGAATCTGCATGCCAGGCTACGAGGCTCCGCGTGACGGAGTAGTCAGTGTCGAAGGATCCGACATCCCGGTTCTGGGCGACGAGCACGACGTCCTCGCAGCGATCGAAGAATGCGGTGCCGACACAGTTGCGGTGACGGCCACCGAGCACCTCGGCAGCAAGGGCATTCGCAAGATGATCTGGGATCTCGAGAAGAAGGATGTCGACCTGGTCGTCGCTCCGGGTGTGGTCGACGTTGCCGGGCCGCGCCTGGTGATGCGTCCTGTGGCCGGCTTTCCGCTGATCCACGTCGAGAAGCCTCAGTACAACGGCGCTACCCGGTTCAGCAAGACAGCCTTCGACCTCACGTTCGCCGCCCTGGTACTGGTGCTGATCTCGCCGATCCTGGTGGCAGTCGCTATCGCAGTGAAGACAACCAGCCGCGGTCCGGTGTTCTACAAGTCCGAGCGAATGGGCATCGACGGTACGCCGTTCTCGATGATCAAGTTCCGCAGCATGACTGTCGACGCGGACAAGCAGGTTGCGCATCTGCTCGACCGAAACGAGGGTGCCGGCGGAGTTCTCTTCAAGATGCGTGACGATCCGCGCGTGACACCCGTGGGCAAGGTGATGCGCCGTTACAGCCTCGACGAGCTTCCACAGTTCATCAACGTTCTCAAGCGCGAGATGAGTGTGGTGGGGCCCAGGCCTCCGCTGCGCCGTGAGGTCGAGACCTACAACGGTGAGGTTCGTCGGCGACTGCTGGTCAAGCCGGGCGTCACGGGTCTGTGGCAGGTCAGTGGCAGGTCCGATCTGTCGTGGGAAGAGACTGTGCGACTGGATCTTTCGTATGTGGAGAACTGGTCGATGGTGGGAGATCTGCTCATCATTGCAAAAACCATGAAGGCCGTTGCCGGAAGCGACGGGGCTTACTGAGCGGCATGTCCAATTTCGTTACGACGCCAGATCTGTGCTGGTCATCAGAGGAGTGGAAAAAGTGAAACGCGCATTGATAACTGGCATCACCGGCCAGGATGGCTCGTATTTGGCCGAACTGCTGCTGAGCAAGGGCTACGAGGTGCACGGACTCATTCGACGTTCGTCCACCTTCAACACCTCGCGTATCGATCACCTGTACCAGGATCCGCACGACAAAGATGCAAAGTTGTTCTTGCACTACGGCGATCTGAGTGACGGTGCACGTCTCGTCACATTGCTCACCGAAATCCAGCCCGACGAGGTCTACAACCTGGGTGCGCAGTCCCATGTGCGCGTCAGCTTCGATGAACCCGAGCACACCGGCAATACCACCGGCGTCGGCTCCATCCGCCTGCTCGAGGCAGTACGCCTTGCCGGCCTCCAGTGCCGCTTCTATCAGGCGTCGAGCTCCGAGATGTTCGGAGCCACTCCTCCTCCGCAGAACGAAGAGACTCCGTTCTATCCGCGCTCCCCGTACGGGGCAGCCAAGGTCTACGCCTACTGGGTCACCAAGAACTACCGCGAGGCGTACGGCATCTTCGCCGTCAACGGCATTCTGTTCAACCACGAATCACCGCGTCGTGGCGAAACTTTCGTCACCCGCAAGATCACTCGGGCCGTTGCACGCATCAAGGCCGGCCTGGAGCAGAACGTGTACATGGGCAACTTGGATGCCATCCGCGACTGGGGTTACGCCCCCGAGTATGTCGAGGGCATGTGGCGGATGCTGCAGGTCGATGAGCCGGACGACTTCGTGTTGGCCACCGGCGGCAACTTCTCGGTGAAGGACTTCCTCGTCGTAGCTTTCGAGCGAGCTGGCTTGGACTGGGAGAAGCACGTCAAGTTCGACGAGCGCTATCTGCGTCCCACCGAGGTGGACGCTCTTATCGGTGACGCGAGCAAGGCCGAAGCAAAGCTCGGGTGGAAGGCGACGGTCCACACGCCGGAGCTCGCCAAAATCATGGTCGACGCCGACATCGCGGCCCTCGAGCACGAGGGTCGACCGTGGATCGACCGTCCGGCACTGCCGGATTGGGCATGAGCGCCGTGAATACGAATGGGTCGGCTGCATCCGACTACACACCAGCTCCGCTCGATCGCGACGCTCCATTTTACGTGGCCGGGCACCGTGGTTTGGTCGGATCCGCCATCTGGCGACAGCTCGAGGCATTGGGATTCAGTGATCTGATCGGGCGCTCCTCGTCAGAGCTGGATCTCAAGGACCGTGATTCAGTGTTCGCATTCTTCGAGGCGACCAAGCCGGCAACTGTGGTGCTCGCGGCCGCCAAAGTTGGTGGCATTCTCGCCAACAGCACGTATCCGGTAGATTTCCTTTCGGACAATCTGCGCATCCAGGTGAACGTGCTGGACGCAGCGTTGGCGCAGAACGTGCAGCGTGTGTTGTTCCTCGGGTCGTCGTGCATCTATCCAAAGTTGGCACCGCAGCCGATCAAGGAGGAGTACCTGCTCACGGGGCACCTTGAGCCGACCAACGATGCGTATGCCATCGCGAAGATTGCTGGCATCCTGCAGATCCAGTCGGTACGTAAGCAGTACGGACTTCCATGGATCTCCGCCATGCCGACCAACTTGTACGGTCCGGGCGACAATTTCTCCCCGAAGGGCTCGCATGTCTTGCCTGCGCTTATTCGTCGTTACGACGAGGCCCGCCGAGATCGTATAGAAAAGGTGACGAACTGGGGTAGCGGATCTCCGCGGCGTGAATTCTTGCATGTCGACGACATGGCGGCCGCGTGCATTCACTTGCTGGAGCACTACGACGGACCGGACCAAGTGAACGTCGGTACCGGCGAGGACGCGACGATCAAGGAGATCGCCGGTATTGTTGCATCCGCGGTCGGCTTCGAGGGTGAGACCGAGTGGGACACCACAAAGCCGGATGGGACGCCCCAGAAGCTGCTTGATGTCAGTAAGCTCCGGAACGCGGGATGGAAGCCGCAGATCGACCTTTCTACGGGAATCCGGTCAACCATCGAGTGGTACCAAAGCCATTCGAGAGTCCTCAGGCGGTAGCGACCCGTAGGGCAACCACCTCGCAGACCCGACAACCAACCGTAAATAAGGTAGAAAACAATGACCAGTGAGGGTCGCGCACTCAAAACCATTCAGGCACTCGTATGGTTAATGCCTCAGAGCAGGCTCAAACTATCTTTACTGCGTGCCTTCGGCCACACTATCGCTCGTCATGTGGTTGTAGGACCAAACCTCGTTTGGGGTTGCTCGCACTTTGATATGAAATCCGGCGTCAAGGTTGGACCGTTCAATGTATTTCGGGATCTTCGCTCTGTGATGCTCAACGGGGACAACCTTATCGGGTCCTGGAACTGGTTCAGCGCGGCTCGCGCATATCAAGACTTTGATGGCAATGCCGGTGCACTGGAATTAGGTTCCGGATCGTTCATAACTAGCCGACACTACCTTGATTGCTCGGGCCGAATCCAAATTGGACAAATGTCGGGAATTGCCGGCGTGAGGTCTGTTTTTCAAACCCACGAAATCGATGTGGTTGAAAACGTGACGACTATCGGTCACATCACTATCGGAAACTATTGCTTCGTGAGCTCAAACTGTTTGGCCCTAAAGGGTTCGAATCTACCGCACAGATCTCTGCTCGCGGCAGGCTCTCTCCTGACTAAGCAAGCAGCTACGTCAGAAATGCGATCTGGTCTATGGGCGGGAAGGCCGGCAAAAAATGTCAAGGGCATGACCGGAGCCTGGTTCGACCGGGAAGAACCGCATACTTGGGTCAATCAAAATGTGAAACTGGACGCTGCGATCGTCGACTCCGATGAGGTTTGCTAGATGCAAAGCGAAAATGGACGCGTCTACATTCTCGGCCTGAATTACGAGCCGGAAACGGCGGGAATTGGACCGTATACGACCGAGCTAGCGAATGAGCTTGTCAAACGCGGACAGCCCGTATCTGTAGTTACCGGACTTCCCCATTACCCTCAGTGGAAGGTAGACCAAGCCTACAAAGAGGAGCTTGGCCGAACTCCGATCAACAAACCGGGACAGCCGACGGTCACACGTGTGAGTCACTACGTACCTGAACAGCCTACTCTTCTACGAAGACTACTGATGGAGTCGACCTTCGCATTCCGTGCTCTCATTAAACTACAAAAGTGGCAGCCGAAGAATCTGGATGCGGTGATTCTGGTGAGCCCATCATTGATCTCTAGCCTCTTGGTTTGCATACGATATATAGGTCGGCGGGGTAGGCCGAGAATCATTCTGTGGATGCAAGACAGCTACGCGATGGCAGCACGCGAGACGGATCAAGCATCGTCGCTAGCGTCGAGAATCATTGCTTATCTGGAGCAATTCTTGATCAGACATGTCGATGTCGTTGTTGTAATTCACGAAAATTTTGCGGAGGGCATTCGGGCAGTGCTCTCTGCTGGCGAGACCCAAGTGCGAGTAGTCCGGAACTGGATAAAAGCAAAGGAAACCCGCTTGGCAGCCTTTACCCCAGATGTTCGAAGCATTATGGGTTGGCCCCAGGACGCCGTAGTCGTGATGCATTCCGGTAATATAGGAATAAAGCAGGGGCTTGAAAACATAGTCGAGGCCGCAAGGATTTCTCTGGTCTCAGAACCAAACATCTACTTCGCCATTATCGGAGATGGAAACCAGCGGACAAAAATAGAGCACTTGGCGGAGGGCGTGATGAACCTTCAAGTCCGAGGCCCGCTCGATTCGGATATGTTCGTGTCGGCAATGAGAGAGGCTGACGTTTTACTCGTTAACGAGAAACCCGGTGTCAAAGGGATGTCGCTGCCCAGCAAGTTGACCTCGTACTGGGCGGCAGCCAAGCCGGTAATATGTGCCGTGGAGCCAGGCGGTAATACTCAGGCAGAAGCTAACAGTACTGGCGCTGCTCTTGTCGTAAACGCTGGACAACCTCTCCAGCTAATTGAGGCCATAAAGCTCCTATCTGGCGACCAGAGATTTAGGGACGGTCTAGTTAAGAACGGTCTCCAGCACGTCGAGAACAGGCTTAGTCTTAGAAGCGCCGTTGACGAATTCGAGGAAATTTTGTCGGCTACCAACATCAGGGGGTTACAGTAATGACCAGCCTATCGCTGCTCATGCCAGCTAGGAATAGTGAAACATATATCGCCAGCGCGCTCCGGTCGGTCCTTTCGCAGATGCGTGACGAAGACGAGATAATAGTTCAGGATTGTCTCTCAACCGATAGCACGATCAACATTGTCCGTGAAATAGCGCAGAATGATCCGAGAGTAAGTATCACTTCGGAAGACGATTCCGGTCAGTCAGATGCCCTAAATAAGGCGCTCGCCAGGGCTACGGGCACGTATGTCGGCTGGCTCAATTCAGATGATATCGTCGCGGCGGGTTTCTTTAGCAACTTTTACAACGCGATTGAAAGAATCGACAATAGTTCGATAATCATCGGCGGCCACCAAACTTGTACCGCTGACGGCACAGTCCTTCGGACGTATCGGGCACAAAAATTAAACAAGCGCCGTTTGCTGATTTTAGGTTGTTACGTATTTTCGGGATCGCTATTTATACGACGGACCACGCTTGAGGAGATGGGTGGGTTCAACACTGACCTCCATTTTGGTATGGATTTGGATTTGATGCTGAGGTTGCCTAAAGATGCTGATAGCCAAACTCTTGTGCATCACACCGCGGGCGTTCTGAGGTTGCATCCGGGGTCTAAGACCGGCTCTGGCCCGTTGCGTTTCGTGGGGGAGGCCAGTCGGATCCGCCTGGCCTATTCCCAGACTGTAATCGACTACTGGCTGAGCGCTTTAGGTGGCTGTCTGCAGCTAGCATCAATTGCCACCACGAATGTGAGAAAGTCGAAAGCATATATCTTTGCACGCGAACTCACAGTTCGTCCCAACAAGTAAGGAAGTAGGCCGAAGATGCTGCATGCGCAACCCAGCCAAACCAATGATCCACTCATTACCGCTGGAAAATTGCAAGCATTGGCGGTCGGTTTTCTCGCGTCGATCTACATCTCTTTTGGCGGAAGGTTTTCGCTTACAGAGTTAATCTCTGTGATCTCCTTCCCGTTGCTGATACTGGCGGTTCCAAACGGACCGAGATTCTTTCGGCTCTTTGCCAGCGCGTTCACAGTCGCAATTGCTTTATTTTATAGTGGATGGCGATTCAATAAGCCAGAAGCGTTGATTGCACCGGCCGTTGCTAATGTTCTGTTCACCATCTCGCTCGCGGTGCTAATCGCAGCATTGCTGAAAAAATACGGTCTTGCGCGTTTATCGGAGCTGTCTATCGGCCTAGCGCTCGGAGTTATTGCTGGAGTGTTCACGAGCCCGACCCTTTCTCAGAATCAAGATTCGTGGAAGTTTGGATTTGGAGTCTCTCTAGCTTTGTTTTCTGTTATTATTGTCGACCGCTTGCTCCGTCGAAAAAAACTATTCTGGGCACTGCTCGCCGGCTTGGCTGTCAGTGTTGTAAACATCTATATGGGCTCACGTTCCTTAGCGGTATTCGGCGCAATTTCGATAATTTTTGCAGTTGTAACATTTTCGTACCAGCAAGAGGGCATAGCGGATCGTATAAAACAGTCAATGCATAGGATTAAGCTCGGACGCATAGCGCTTGCGGCCGCCCTTGCAGGTCTTGCCGTTTTTACATTGGTGAAGCTTCTAGCTGGCGGCGCATTTGGCGAGATAGCGCAACGTAAGCTTACGAACCAATCTGGAGATCTTGGACCTTTGATCGGAGCTCGGAAAGAGATCGTACCTCTGCTATTTAGCATAAAGGAAAGCCCATTGGCTGGCTGGGGTCCGGCCCCTTCCCCACCCCCGTCAGTGCGTAACCAAGCTGCCTTGTGGTTTGTCGAACATCGGTACGAGTTGCAACCTTTCGAGATAGAGTCGTTGTTTAAGGTACCTACTCTGTCACTACACTCCGTTGTGTTGGGTCTATTTGCAACGGCGGGCATTTTTGCGATTCCTCTGGTTCTATGCTTCGCATCTGGCTTGTATAGATCTCTAGTTGAGGCGCTTAGACTTCAGTCATCAGTCGCGTTCTACTTGAGCCTTACGGGTATTTGGGCATTCTTTTTTTCACCGCTGGGCGATACTACAAGGATTCAGCTTGCGATACCGCTTGCATTAGGCCTGGTTGTAACATCTGTTCCAAAGCGACGAAGGACCGTCGATCCGAGGCGCCAATTTTCGAACCCTCAGTACACGCTGGCCAGTGAACGTGCTTAATAAAGACGAACGCCGTGCAGTGATCAGAGGCGGTGGTGTACGTGCTTTATCGGCCCCCCTATATGCCTTCTCGGTGCTCGTAGTCACATCGGTCACGGTTGCCGGCGCAGGTGATTTGTTCACGCGTGTATCCATCGTTGCAACTCTCGCGCTACTGATCCCTTTCGCTGATCTGGGGCTAGGTGCGATCATTTTTAATTTCTGTGGTGTAGATGCGCCGCAAGTTCGAGTCCAGCAAATTGTGTACTCGATAACGTGGGTGCTCGGATGCATGTCGGTGTTGATTTCCGCCGTGGCAATGCTCGCGGTGCCCATGAATTTGTGGTCAAGGCTGCTTAACAGTGACATCAGTCATAACGAAAGCATTGTGTATACGATGGCAGTCATCTTGTTCGCTGTGAACATGCCATTGTTGACTGGTTCGAAGATTCTGATAGCGAGAAACAGAAATCACCACCTTTCTATAATCTCAGTGGCCGCGCCGTTAGTTAGCATCGTAGTAGTTTTAGTCTTCGCCGTTCAAAGGGCGTGGCCGCCTCTTTACTGTTTGCCACTCATTTTAGGCTATACGGTAAGCAATACGACCGCTACGGTAATGGCTTGGCGTTCGTTGCGTCTTACACTTTGTGGGTTTGTAGTCAATTGGAGAGTGCGTCTTCCGGGGACTGCCTCCATAATGCCGATGATGATTATTACCGTGGGGCTTCCCATTTCTAGTCAAGTTGGCCGCCTGCAGGTCCAAGAGAACAGCGCATCAGAATTGAGTTCGTATATCCTGTCCACTCAGCTTTGTACGGCGGTTTGGTCGGTACTGGCCACTGCGGCTGCCGCTTTCTGGCCAGCGTTTAGCAGTCGACGCGGTAACTTCAAGATTGTTTACGGTCTATGGTTTCGGTCTTCGTTAACCTTCATATTGGTTGGCATATTAGTTGGATCCTTATTCAGTGCGACACTGCCCGTGGCGTCCAGTATTGTCTCAGGTGGCGATATACGTACATCTTATAGCCTGGCAATTATGCTGGGCCTTCTCCTGGTTGTACAAAGTGCGCATGTCGTGTCCGGAATGTTGTTGACCCAACCAATCGAAATGTGGCTTCAGGCCCTGAGTGTGATGTTTGTGACGCTCAGCGTTCTGGCTTTGGGGCCGATGATGGTTGGTCAATTTGGTGCCGTCGGGGCTACGGGTTCGCTCGTACTGTCTATTCTGATTTTTCACTTCGTTGTAGACATATTTCTGGTTCCCTACCGTTTGTCCCGTAAGCGTTCAGTCGTTGGGTCTAGTCAGCCTCATCTGATAGGAAATTCAGGTTAAGGATTTTAGTGTCATTTTTCCAACTCGACGGGGAATCTGCTGAGTGCATTGCGAAAGGAGTTTAAAGTGAGAATCTTGCATGTCGTGACCTTAGTATCTCCTGATGGTGAATACGGGGGGCCCACTCGTGTCTGCTTGTCTCAAACCGCAGCCTTACAGGAAATGGGACACGACGTCGATTTGCTTGCGACTTACCGCGGTTGGCAAAGCCCGCCCGAGGAGTTCGGGGGGGTCAGTGCGATGCTCTTTTTGTCGAGAAGGGCACTATGGTCTTCTAGATTTTCTGCGATCTTCTCGATGGCATCTATGCTATGGATGTTGCGAAGATATAAAGACTATGATGTTGTTCACCTACACTTCGCCCGGGATATCTTCTCCCTTTCGGTCGGTGCGTTGTTGAGTGCGTTGCACCCGAGGTTTGTTGTTCAGTGTCATGGAATGGTCATTCAGAAAACATCGAAGCTCGCCCGATTACTTGATGCTGTGATTACCCGACGTGTTTTAAGGGCGGCCAGTGCCATTCTTTGTCTGAATGAATCTGAGGCGCATTCAGTGGCTGCGGTTGCAAAGTGTGAAGCAGGATCGAAAATAGTAATTTTGGGCAATGGAGTGATTGCTCCGCGCGATCTGGCTACCGCTGCGCCGGCAGCGGCACGGATGGAGGTGCTGTTTGTCTCGCGTTTGCATCCAAGGAAGCGCCCTCTAACATTCGTTGAGATGGCCGTGTTGCTGCTCGATGAAGGTCTGGATGCGGACTTTGTCTTGATTGGCCCCGATGAGGGCGAAGCGGCGTCGGTGGAAAAGAGGATTCGATCTACGAAGTATTCGGATAGCATAAGGTGGGTTGGGCCCGTACCCCCAGAGATGATCCAGGCAAGGATGGCCTCTGCGGACGTGTATGTGCTAACTGCGATCGACGAGCCTTTTGGAATGACTCTGATTGAAGCTATGTCCGTTGGGGTGCCAGTTGTTGCCACCAGTAGTGGGGGTTTGGCGGCTTCGATCCGTGAGTACGGAGCTGGACTGGTGGTGGAGGATTCGGCTGCGTCTCTCAGCGAGGCCGTTCGGCAACTTTGTAGAGACCCAGATTTACGGAGGCGTTGTGGTGAAGGTGGACTCCGAGCAGTGAAAGAGACTCATTCAATCGCAGACGTATGTCGCAAATTGGTGGCGATTTATGCATCAGTGTGGTAGCTGACAGGATGATGCAATTGGTCGGAAACGGCGGATGTGCTGGTGCGTAGAATCCGCTATATTGATAAGCATGGACGAGATACCTGTTAGGGATTTGAGTCGATTTACTGGCTCGGGGTACGAACGTGGCCGAAGCGTTGTTTGGCAAGTAGCTTGGCTTTTCATATGGGGAACCGTCGGCCAGCGTTGGTGGTGCCCTAATCGTGTAAGGATTTCTATCCTGCGTGTGTTTGGTGCGGATATTGGTATTGGTGTGATTCTACGGCATGGAGTCAAAATTCATTGGCCTTGGAAACTGAAAGTGGGCGACCACAGTTGGATCGGTGAGGCTAGTTGGATTCTGAACTTGGAACCGGTGACCATAGGATCAAACGTTTGCGTCTCGCAGGGTGTGCTGTTGTGCTCCGGGAGCCACGATCGGTTCGGAGAGACGTTTGAGTTCGACAATGGTCCGATCGTTATATCGGACGGTGTATGGATTGCGGCCCGCGCGGTGGTCTTAAGGGGCGTTGAAATTGGTCGCGGCGTAACTATTGGGTGCAATACCGTGGTACGCAGATCGATAGCGGCTGGGTCTGGTTCGTACACGGGATAGAGAATCTGTAAGAAGAAGTTAGATTATTCTGGTAAGACGGGTGTTCAGGTTCCTCGGTTCGGCGTTCAATTGGATGTGCGAATTTGCAAGTGCATGATCTCAGTTTATTCAAGCCACGAATCCTGGTTTGTTGTAGTGGTCCTGAATAATCCGTTTTTCAGGGATACCAACTAGAGGCGCTTAAGTAAGTTATGCTCTTTGTGTGCCTTTTTGTCTGCCGCCGCTGCATTGGGTCGTCCGTGTTGACACGTTTTGGCGTCGAGAGCAGATACGGAAATTGTGGTGCAGCGACCTCGTGCTGGGTTGATGCAGCTGTCGATGGCGGTGGACAAGTTTTGCTTATTCCGCCGGTTAAGCGGTTTTGCCTGGTAGCGCAATTGGAGCGATCTCGGAAGCGTACTCGATCGGAATATTGGCAAAACGGTAAGAGCTGAAATCTTGATGTCAACTGCCGGAAGCTGGTAAACGTCGTCCCCTAGCCAGCTGTATCTCGAATGCTCTGACATGATAGTCCCTATGCCAAGGAATCCATTGGGAAGTAAAAATGTGTCGTTCGGCTTGTCGGCACTGGCCAGCGCAGTTGCTGTGTTGCTTGTAGTTTGTTTTGCAATCTATGCTGGCATCACTTCACTCAACCGTGACGTTCCGGGCGGGGACGCGGTTCGCTTCGCTCAGCCCGGCATAGGCGGGGGTCGAACAACCTCAGCGGTGTTCGTCGGAGACTCCTACACTGAGGGAGTGGGGTCTTCATCGGAGTCGTTGCGTTGGACCTCGCAAGTCTCTGCCGACATGGGTTGGTACGAAATTAATCTCGGGGTTGGCGGTACTGGGTATTTGAACGCTATGGAATCAAGCGATTGCCAGCGTGCTTCGTGTTCCGCGTATAGGGATCAAGTAGGCATTATCGCGCAGTTTTCTCCTAGTGTAGTTGTTGTTGCTGGTGGTCAAAATGATATGGCTGCGATGTTGATAGACCCGTCCGTTGTTGAACTAGCGGTACAAAAGACATACCGCGAGATCAGAAGAGCGCTTCCGAATGTTCAAATCGTGGCGGTGGGTCCGAGCTTCCCGACGCCAGCCGAGGATGTGGAGACCGAAGCTGGCAGACTGCGCTTAGATAGGGCTGTACGCTCGGCGGCTGACGAAGCATCCGGAGTGTATGTCTCGCTCATGGACCCGTCTGTCATTAGTCCGTCAATGATCCTGCCCGACATGAACCATGTCAACGACATTGGGCATCGCGCGATCGCCGACCGCGTGGTATCAGTTCTATTGCGCGAATAGCCTGTGAGCCGACGCCGTGAAGACCCGGTCGTCTATCAACAGGTATAACACGCGTTCCGAGTTGTTCGCAGGGTCAAGATTACGGAGCGGGTCCTTTAGGACGTCGAGTGCCCAAGAGATTCAGACGTTGGTTACGGTCACTAGCTGGAGTGCCAGTTTACTAACTGTCGAAGCGCTGAGCTGTTGCGAGGAGCGCGATGCCTGGTGAGTGAATGCTTTCGCGGCAGGCGGGCCGCAGCAGGGGCTGGAGAGCGTCTATGCGCAGATCGACAGGGCAATCGCAGAGCATTGCTGTAGTCTCATAAAGACGAAGAGAGGTAAACGGATGGTCGAGATCGGATTGCGAGCGGTGCGAGCTGATATGGATATTTGGCGCGGTTTTTTTACCTACCTACGTCGGGACTTCGAGCGATATGTACCCAATCCGGCGTTGGGTCGTTACTCGATGTTGCGTATATTCGTAGTCCACCCTGGGGCCCGATCGACCGCGCTGCTCCGTCTGCAGGAAAATTCGCCGCTTTCTCGGTTCGGAATCTTGAAAACCCTTATTAGATCATTGAACTTGTTTCTGACTGGAGCCGACTTTGTTCCAGGTTGTGTAATTGGACCGGGACTGATGATGCAACATCCAAATGGCATAGTCGTTGGGTCGACGGTGTCGGCTGGCGCGAAGCTGACCGTCTTGCAGCAAGTCACAATCGGCGAGTCCATCAGTTCCATTAGCGATCTTTCGAATCCGATAATTGGTAACGAGGTATTATTGGGCGCCGGTTCGCGGATTTTAGGTGGGGTAAAAATTGGCAATAACGCCAAGGTGGGTGCCAATGCGGTAGTCCTTATAGACGTGCCAGATTCAGCGACAGCCGTGGGGATTCCGGCGCGGATAGCCGGTACATCGGAGGCATAAATGTCTTAATAGCGGCTACCGTTGGGCGCGCGGTGTCGCAGGTTTGATGGCATTGAACAGTTACAAGTCAACGATCCCGTGATCCTGGCGGTATCGGCCTCTAAATCATTGTGGCACCGGATAAGACGGCGATGCCTCGCGGGGATGCGGTAATCACGCCTACCATGTTTCCGTAGTCGGTCTTCTGTCCGGGATGGCTCGTGGTTTACCTGGAGGCGCGCCCCGGGGCGAGGTTGAGCTCCGACCATCCCATCGCCGCCGACTTAGCGCCCATCGTCGCTGTTCATTCAGCGAAGCACCGATGCACCGATGCCCGTGCTGTACGAGTCACTCAGAGAAGCGACTAAGTACTCCGAATCCGGAATGGGTATGGAAAAGGGTTGGCTGCTGCCTGCAGTGCTCCTGAACGGGATCCGATCTGAGACCATCCCCGTTATCTTTTAGCTGGTCCTTGAAACCGAGGGCTACGGTCGCCAGACTTGGTATGAATTCTCGCCCACGTCATCAATGATCCGGGGCGTGATGTCGCCGGGTGTGGGGGGCGTCGAAAGACCGCTGATAGGGACAGGGCCGTTGATCGTGAGCAGGTCTCTTCATAACGTGGGTGTCGACGTCGGATCGGCGACCGGTGGTAACCGGATGAAGGACTGTTTCATGGACACGAGGTGGTTTTGTTTTGAGGCATCGACGTGCGAAATCCGAACATAACGTTGTCGGTCTCGCCGTCGACGTAACTCGTCTCTACGGCGAAGCCTTGCCCAATGACGAGGCCCGACTGTGCGCAGTTTTTGACCGCCTCGCCACACGCGGGCCGCTGTTGATCGTCGTCGATGAGCGCAACACGATCGGCGCCCTACCGGTCACCGTCGGCCGCTCCTGCGGTCACCAGGTCGCGTACCTTCCAGGTTTGTCCATACGCCGCATCGCAGATCTGTATCCCGGGCAAGCGAAAACTATTGCGCGGGACACGTCCATCATCGCCGACACGGCCCGGATCATGCCCCTTTCGCTGCGGCGAGTAGCTACCGGCGATGACACACTCGCCGAGCTGGATGTCCTGATCGGTTTCGATGACAATCTCGCCGGTGATGCAACCCGCACCAGCAACCGAATCCGCGGACTGCAGACCGGCGTTAATCCCGCGCTCGAACGATTCCTTGGACCGCATGTGACACCCGGCAGTGCTCGAGATCCTGTCCCGCTGCGGTGGCCCTGCCGGCATCCGCGCTGCTGGTTGAGGGAAACTGACCGCTATGGCCGCCAAAAACGCGCCCAGGATGGGGGCAAGACTGGTTGCGGAGATCTACGCCGCCTTCAAGTCTCAGACGGTAGTGGTGCCCGGGGCCGCGCGGCTTGCAGAGACTGCTCTACCCAAACCGCGTACTCGCTCAAAGAGGCGTTGCAACAATGGAAAACAATCGCCGTGGACGTCCAGGCGATGCTCGATGCCCACCCTCTTTCCTCGGTCCCGATCTCGATGCCAGGCATCGGAATCAGAACAGCAGCACGCATCCTCCTCGAAGTCGGCGACGGTTCGGCATTCAAATCAGCCGGTCACCTCGCCACGTACGCCGGCGTCGCAGCGCGGCAACCGTACGAGGGGCCTCCGCACTGAGTGTGGTGCACTGTGTGACGATCGATGGTTGGTTGTACCGGAGGATTCGCGAACGCCGGGGCGGCACTACGTAGTAAACGAATCGGCGGTGGCTGCGCCGCTCTGGATCGGACATAACAGCAGAGCGTCGGACGATCCAGGCCGAGATTGACGAGGAGGCCGACAAGTCGGCATCGGCGATCAGTCCGCCTGCCGCGCTACGCGGCAGGCGGGGTCACATTGGGGTTCTTCACCGGTGCCGCATAGCGTGTTTACGTTATCGCGTCGGGGACATCAGCTGGTCCGGGTGGAAAACGCGGGCAGCCAGCCGGTGGTAGGGATCACCGTGAGTGATGCGACGGGTGCCTTCTTGTCTATCGTCTCTGCACAGCCGTACTGATGAAACAATGCCAACCGGTGAAGTTCGCGCGGATGAATCGGGCTCGGTTCCCCGGTGACACGTCACAACGGGGAATTGACTTATTTGTGCTCAAGTATCGAACGAATGAATTGACGAGTGTTACGCCTGGGCTCGTCCGGTGCACGGAAAGCAAGCAGCTATGTAACGATTGAGCCACGCAGTCAGACGTTGCGGGTAGTACGAAACGAACGAGGAGCGCGAATCATGGAGATACAGGATTATCTGAGAATCCTGAGGGCGAGGTGGATCATCATCGCCGTCACCGTGGTCGTAGCGATCCTTGGGGCCCTGGGCACCTCCCTGTTGACGACTCCGCTCTACGAGTCGAGCGCGAGAATGTTCGTCTCCACGTCCGGTGGAACCTCGGTAAGCGAGACGTACCAGGGCAACCTGTTCTCACAGCAACGTGTGGCGTCCTACTCCGAACTGGTCACCAGTGAAGCGCTGGCCGCCCGAGTTCTCGATGTACTCCCGCTCAGTATGACGGCGTCGCAGCTCGCTGCGAAGGTCAGGGCGTCGTCCACTCCCGATACCGTCCTGTTCGACATCACCGTCACCGATGCGTCGGCCGCGAGGGCTCGCGACATTGCCAACGCAATGGCGACCGAGCTGACCAACCAGGTGCGCGAGCTCGAAACCCCCGAGGACGGGGGAACCCCGTCGGCCGGGGTGAAGACCTTCCAACAGGCCGACGCGTCGGCAACCCCGGTCAGTCCCAAGACCAAGCGCAACCTCGCCCTCGGTGCTGCGGTAGGACTGTTGCTCGGCATCGCGTTGGCGGTACTGCGGGATCGTTTGGACAACACCATCAAGAATCGCCGCGAGATCGAAGCGATCTCCGGCAAGGCGCTCGTCGGCACCATTCCGTTCGACAAGGAGCGCAAAACGCACCCGGCCGTCGACTTTCAGGACCTTACGCAGTCGGCCAGCGCCGAGGCTTTCCGTGAGCTCCGCACCAACCTGCAGTTCCTCGAAGTCGATTACCCGCCTCGCGTCATCGTCGTCACCAGTGCGATTCCGAGTGAGGGAAAGACGACCACTGCGCTGAACTTGGCAATCTCTCTTGCCGAGGCCGGCCACCACGTAGTCATCGTCGAAGGCGATCTGCGGCGTCCGCGCATCTCGAAGTACATGGGCCTCATCGGTTCGGTGGGTGTGAGTACCGTGCTTGCCGGACAAGCGAAGGTAGACGAGGTATTGCAGCCGACCAAGTACGAAGGTCTGCAAGCCATGGCGTCGGGCCCGATTCCGCCGAACCCGTCCGAGCTGCTGGGTTCGGAAGCCTCGCGCGCCATGCTGGTGGAACTGCGCTCGAAGTTCGACTACGTGATCGTCGACGGCGCACCACTGTTGCCGGTGACCGACTCGGCCGTGCTGACGACCCATGCCGACGGTGCCCTTCTGGTGACCCGCTACGGACATACGAAGAGCAACGAACTGTCCAGGTCCATCGGCAATCTGGACACGATCGGCGCGCACGTTCTCGGTGTGGTGCTGGCATTGACGCCCTCGAAGAAGGGCGACATGTACAGCTACTCGTACAACTACACCGCCGATACCAACCTGCCCAAGCAAGTGACACCGCCGGTGCCTGCCCCTGCCCCTGCACCTCAGGCACCCGCTGCGTCACTGGCACCGGTTGCCCCACCCACTCCCGCACCGGCGCATGCTCCGCAGGCGCGGCAGTCTTCCCCTCGGTCTGCGTCCGCATCGCCTGCTGCCGGTCCGAGGACGCCCGTGTCAACGCGGGAATCCGAGAACTACCCCCGATCCGATCGGCCGGAGACTTTGCCCAGAAACGGCACCGACAACCCGAGACTGCGGAAGTAGCTATCAGGAGGCCGGACTCAGCTCGATAGCGAAGAGTTGGGCTTCGGCCTTCCGCTTGCACTGATGACAATCCCCGCGCGGGTCATCGCCACGTTCGTTGATTGCATCGTCGAAGTTGCACGGCATTGTTGTGCCAAAAATGCCGTGCAGCAGGACATTTCAGGCGCTATGCCCCGCTCGGAAGACGAACTCGACAAGCGTTACGCACCGAAGGCGCGTTCTTTTGCGCAGTGCGGTGGTGGAAGTTCATTCGATTGAATGACAGCGCACGACGTAAGCGGATGTCCGGCCGCCTCGTCCTTCATCGCGCTACCGGTCGTCAGAACCGACCCTCGTACTCGGCGAGAACGAACAGTGCCACAACGGCAATTACAAGGATCACCAGCACAATCCAAAGAAATGGATGTGTCTGTTCTGGCGGCCTTATCTCGTCGTTTCGCTTTTTTCCGCTCACGAACGAAACTGTAGGTCAGTCTTCCGGAGACCGCACTACCGTCTCGCTGACTGTGACGAGAACGCCGCGGATCTTCAGCACTGCGGAACGTCGATGCTCACCGTCGGCTCATCCACCAACGGCTGCACGGGCACCGTTGCCTCGCCTGGTACGGTCGGCTCCTCGAGTTCCCACGTCACCGTCTGCGACTTGCCCGGCGGAATGGTGAGGTAGGCAGCCTGCACCGGCCGGCCCAGCTCGGTGCCGGCCTGGATGGAAAATCCTGTGATGCCGTTGACCTTCATGGACGTAATCTTCGCGCCCTGAGTGCCGTACAGGTACACGATCGACTCGTTGGTGCCGTACTCCGCCGTCGGCTGGAATGTGCTCGCCACGTAAGGCGTCAGGCCGTTCGGATCCACGTTGTTGGTGAGCGTGGCCGTCACCGTCGACTTGCGGGTACCTGCTGTGCAGGATTCCGCCGAGTACTTGATGTCGCGGGTGAGGTAGTAATCGAGCTTGTTGCCGCCGGCGTTGTTGACCACCACGTTGGCGTACGGTGCCGGGCTGTCCGGCAACACGTGACCCACCTTGGTGCCTGCCAGAATTGCCTGCTCGGCCGGGTCTGCGCTCCACACCGAGATACGGCCCTCGCTGCCGGCGCGGCCCACCGCGTCGAGTAGAGCCCTGGTGGGTGCGGCACCCGTCGTCATCTTCTGCACTACTGCTGCGGCGATCTCCTGCAGGTAGGCCTTACGAGCCAACTGGTCGTCGCCAAATCTGGAATACGCCGTGCTGAGGGTTATTTCCACAACGTTGTCGGCCGTGATCTGCTCACCGTCGGCCAACGTGACCGGGCCCGTGGCACCGAGGATGTAGCTCAACGCAATCGGGTCGGTGGCGATAGCGCCGTTGAGCGCCTCACCGGTCTGCTCGGTCCACATCGAAGACCAGATCTGGCCGGCATACGGAAAGTGCGGGCTCGCATTCGAGTTACGGAAGTCGGTGGTGGTGTTGCGCGGAGCCCACAGTGCGTTGTACTCAGGCCCCAGATCGAGGGGCTGCTCCGCGAACTCGAGTTCGTTGTTGCTGCCGAGCGTATCGACCCGGGCCGTACCGTTCTCGGCCCGAATGATGCCGTAGCCGCCGAGCAAGCCGCCGGTGCCCCGAGCCTCTGCATTGGTCTGGAACGCGAGGAAGTAACTGCGCGGGCCGTTGTCGCCGAGCATCGACGGCAGCAGTTCGCTGGCGATCCGGGTGTTGGTGAGCAGATTCGCGAGGTCGTGTGTCTGATCGATCAGCGACGTGCGAGCCTCGGCCACCACGCCGAGGAAGGCGGGCTCGTCCACCTGCTGGGCCCGTTCACTGAGCTCGTCGGCTGCGGCGGAGGTCTGCTGCAGTACCGGTTGCGCGTCCCGCAGGGCCGCGGTGTCCACCTTGCCGCCGCCCTCCACGAGGCTGCTCGGGTTCAGGCTGGCACCCGCTGCCGACGCGGGGGCGAGCACGTCCACGGCCAACCCCTGCACCACATCGCTGATCTGCGCCACCGATTTCAGGGGACTGCCGAGGTAAGGAACGGCTTTGGCAATGGAGAACGGGATGGACGTCGTTGCCGAGACCGCGTCGTTCGCGGAGTCGGAGGCTCGCGCCGCCGCTGCCTCGGCCCCGGCCGAATCGCCGTCGAGCAGCGCGTCCTTGGCCTGTGTGGCCGAATCGCGGGTGGCGGTCAGGCTCGACTGCGCCGTATAGGCCTCGTAACCGAGCCACACCAGAAATGCGATGACAATGACCAGTAATACCCCCACCGTGACGAGAATCGGCCGCTTTCTGCCCGATTTCCGACCGCGGGTATCGGTGGAACTGGTTGCCATCGTCGGTGGCCTCTCGGTCGAGGAATGTATTCGAGTGCACAGCCTAAAGGGGAGTAGGCAATCTGGCGTACCGGTCGCTCGATCCAGGTAGAGCATTCACACCGGGTCGACTAGTTTGTAATGGGCGATCAAAGATCGAAGTTGATGAGCGGCGCGCCGGCCGAATCGTAGCTGTGACGGTGTGTGCGTTGAGGAGGTCGGGAGTGTCGCCAGAGGCGGATGAGCGGTTCGAGGATGGCCGCTTCCCCCTGTCGGCTGCTCAGATGAACATCTACCTCGCCCAGCAGTTGGCACCGGACGTGCCGTTCACCATCGCTCAGTACGTCGAGATCCACGGCGACATCGATCCGGCCGTGTTGATTCGTGCAACGGACATTGCCTGCCGGCGGCTCGAATCGCCTGCAGTGCGGATCGGCGTGGACGACGGTCACCCGTACCAGTGGTCGGACCTGCGGGTGCCGTACGCGATGATCTACCGCGATTTCACCGACCGCGACCACCCCATCGACGATGCCCAGCGGTACATGGACGAGCAGTACCGGAAACCGGTGGATCTGGTTCGCGACCAACTGATCGCGTCCGAGATCATCCAGGTGGGCGCTTGCCACTACTACTGGTACAGCAGGGCTCACCACATCGTGATGGACGGACTCGGCGCAATCTCGGTGCAGGAGCGCACCGCTGCGGTGTACACCGCGTTGACCTCGGGCACCGAGATCCCGAAGACCCGCGCCATCGGAGTGCGGGAGATCTACGACTACGAGGCCGCGTACCCCAACTCCTCCCGCTACGAGACCGACCGCCAGTACTGGCTCGGTCGACTCGACGGCCACCTCGAAGCCCCCAGGCTGGCCGGTAGCCCGAGTGAACCGGCCGCTCCCAGCGGAGTGACGGTGAGTGTCGGTGCTGTGCTGGACGCAGACATCGCCGAAGCCGTTGCAGCCGTGGCACATCGGTACAACTCCTCCGACGTCCCCGTTGTGCTCGCCACCTTCGCGCTCTACCTCGCGCGCATGACCGACACCGACGACGTCATGCTCAGCTTGCCGGTATCGGGCCGAGCGACCACCAAACTGCGGGAATCGTCCGGCATGATGTCCAACGTCGTGCCGCTGCGCATCGGCGTCGAACAAGGGGTCACCGTCGCGGAACTCCTACGACGGATTCAGGTGGAACTCACCGGCGCACTTCGCCATCAGCGGTTCCGCGTCGAGGACATGCAGCGGGCGACCGGCGACGGCACCGGCAGCGCCGCAGCCGGACGCGGGGTGTTCGGTCCCACGGTCAACATCATGATGTACAACAGCACAATTCGGCTCGGCGACGTCATCGGCGAATACCGCGTGCTCTCCAGCGGCCCCATCGACGACATGATGGTCAACGTGTACCCCGGTGTCGCAGGCACCAGCACCCGCGTCGACTTCCTCGGTAACCCGGCCCTCTACAGCACCGACGAACTCGCGGCCCACCACCGACGCTTCCTGGCACTCCTGCGCGAGGTGGTGCACGCCCCCGAGGGACTCGCGGTGTCCGAGCTCGAAGTACTCCATGCCGAGGAGAAGGCCGCGCTGCTCGACGCGCAGTCCACGGCAACCGTAGCCCCCGCACTGCTGCCCTCGTTGCTGACGACCGGCGCGGTGGTGCGGGCCACCGGAGTCGATCAATCCAGTGACGACTTCACCCGGGTCGCGGAACACATTGCTGCGCAACTCGTCTCGATCGGTGCAGGACCGGAGAAACGAATTGCCGTCGCGATCGAACGCTCCTACGAATCCCTACTGGCCTCGTGGTCGGTCTCACTCGCGGGCGCGTCGTTCGTTCCACTCGACCCCACCGAGCCGGCCGAGCGGTTGGCTGCGGTGCTCGCCGATGCGCACGTGGAATTCGGCATCACGACTCGCGCCGGTGTGCACCACCTTCCGGGCACTGTCCGATGGTTGCTCATCGAGGACCTGCTCGACGCCGACCCGATTGCGTTCACGCCACTGACCCTGCACGTCGACAACGAGGCCTACGTCATCCATACCTCGGGCTCGACGGGAAAACCCAAGGCCGTCAGCGTCACTCACCGTGGGCTCGCGCAACTCGCAGCCAACGTCGTCGACCGATATGCCGTCACCCCCGACTCGCGCGTACTGCAGGCGGCGTCTCCGGTCTTCGACGCATCCATCCAGGAGCTCCTTGCCGCGTTCGTTGCCGGTGCCACCCTGGTGATCGCTCCGGCCGACGTCTACGCCGGTCCCGCCCTTGCCGGCGTGTTGGACCGCGAGAAGATCACACACCTGATCACCTCGCCCACAGTGCTGGCCACTCTGGACCCGGACGACCTCAGCTCCATCGACGTCTTCGACGTCGGAGGTGAGGAGTGTCCGCCCGCGTTGCGGGACAGGTTCGTCTCGGCCGATCGAACGATGCGCAACGCCTACGGGCCGACCGAGGCGACGGTGTTGGCCACGTTGTCCGACCCGATGCGCGCCGCCGAACGGGTGACGATCGGCGCGCCGCTGCCGGGTGTCCGGGCATTGGTGCTCGACGCGCACCTGCGGCCCACGCCGTACGGAGGCGTCGGCGAGCTCTATCTCGGTGGCGACGGACTCGCCCGCGGCTACAGCGGGCAGCCGGGTGTGACGTCGACGCGGTTCGTCGCAGACCCGGGGGTACCCGGAGCTCGGCTGTATCGCACGGGAGACATCGTCCGTCGGTCGTTCGACGGGTCCACGATGGAGTACCTCGGCCGCAGTGATCAGCAGATCCAGCTGCACGGGCGTCGTGTCGAACTCGGTGAGGTGGAGTCTGCGGCAGCATCGTGTGCGGGAGTGACCGCGGCTGTGGCCGTCGTGCGCGACAACCGACTCGTTCTGTACGTCACCGGTGGCTCGGCTGAGCTGGACGGTCATCTCCGGAACCGCCTGCCCGCATGGATGGTTCCCAGCACTGTCGTGGTTCTCGATGCGCTACCCATGACCGCGAGCGGCAAGGTCGACCGTCGTTCGTTGCCTGCCCCCACCGCATTCGTCGATACCGAATACGTTGCACCGCAGAGCGATACCGAACGCACCGTGGCGGGAGCCTTCGCCGACGTCCTCGGTGTCGAGAAGGTGGGGCGCGAGCACTCGTTCTTCGAGCTCGGCGGTGACTCGCTCAGTGCTACCCGCGTTCTCGCACGCCTCGGTTCCGCAATCTCGTTGACCGTATTGTTCGCCGACCCCACAGTCCGCGCAGTCGCGGCGGCCATCGACGCGTCTTCTTCTTCCGAGCCGTCACTCGAACTACTCGATACCGTTGTGCCGGGGCGTATCCCGCTGTCGTACGCGCAGCAGCGGCTGTGGTTCCTCAACCAGTTCGACCCCGCATCGCCCGCGTACAACATGCCGGTCGCAGTGCGAGTCGGAGCCGGTGACGATCCCTCGATGGTTGTGACGGCTCTGCGCGACGTCATCGAGCGACACGAAGCCCTGCGCACCTACTACCCGGCCGACGACGACGGTCCGCGGCAGGTGGTGCGGCCCACCGATACCGTCCTCGTCGACGTACCCGAACGCACTGTCTCCGAGCGGGATCTGGACTCCGCTGTGGCAGCAGCCGCGACCGAGGGCTTCGATGTCTCGGCCGAGGTACCCATCCGCGCAACGCTTCTGCGCGTGCAGGAATCCGGCGACACCGTCGTCGTGGTGGTGGTGCACCACATCTCGATGGACGGGTGGTCGGTCGACCCACTCGTACGCGACTTCGCTTTCGCCCACGCCTCTCGGGCAGCGGGTCACGCGCCCACCTGGCCACGTCTGCGCGCGCAGTACGGTCAGTACGCGGTATGGAACCGGGCAGTGGTGGATTCGGTTGCCGACGAACAGCTCTCGTACTGGTCGTCGGTTCTGGCTGATGCCGACACCGCGGCGGCAGAGCTACCTGCGGACTTCCCCAGGCCTGCGGTGCAATCGATGAGAACGGACGCAGTTCCGTTCGAGATCGGGTCGCACCTGCACTCAGGTATTCGTGAGCTGGCTCGACGGACCAACTCGACCACGTTCATGGTCGTCCACGCCGCCGTGGCCGCCGCCCTGAGCCGCTTCGGCACCTCGAACCGCGTCGTGGTCGGATCTCCGACGGCAGGGCGAGGACACGAAGCACTCGACGAGATGGTCGGGATGTTCGTCGGAACCCTGCCTCTCGCAGTCACTGTGGACCCATCAGGAAGCTTCGCGTCCCTGCTCGACGCGGTCCGCACCGCAGACCTCGATGCCTTCTCGCATTCCGACATCCCCTTCGAGCGCATCGTCGACGCCCTGGCGACCGATCGATCCCTCGACCGGCATCCGCTGTTCCAGGTGATGTTGGCATTCGACAATGCACCGCACCGATCGGTCGAGGACCTGCCCGTCTCGGTGCTCGAGGTACCTACTCGCACCTCGGAATTCGATCTGACGCTCGTCCTTGCGGACGAGCAGGGTGATTCGGCGTCGTCGACCGGCCAGATCGAGTACGCGGTGGACCTCTACCAGCGGGCCACCGTCGAACACTTCGCGTCTGTGATTCTGGCCATCCTGAACGCAGCGGTTGCGAACCCGGCGTTTGTCGTCGGTGATGTTGCGCTTGCCGACACGCCAGCGCTGCCGTCGTCGATGCCCGACGGCACGCTGCTCGACGTATTGAGCGGTGGCACAGCCATGTCCGGTGCTGTGGCCATCGACGGCCTGGAATCGGTGACGTACACCGAGCTCGATTCTCGCTCGAACCGGATCGCGCGGCTGCTCATCGCACATGGCGTCGGACCGGAAACTCTTGTCGCCCTGTCTCTTGAACGCTCGGCCGAGTACATCGTCGCGCTGTGGGCCGTGGTCAAGGCCGGCGGCGCGTTCGTACCCGTGGACCCGCGCTACCCGGCCGCTCGCCGGGAACAGATGCTGGGGCACATCGAGATCGGCTTCGGCGGATTGGAGCCGACAGTGCGTGGGCTCGACGAGACGCAGGCCGAGCACTTCAGCGACCTGGCCCTGACCGATGCGGATCGCCTGGCAGCGCTGAAACCTACGCACCCCGCCTACGTGATCCACACGTCGGGTTCGACGGGAACACCCAAGCCCGTGGTGGTGACGCATCAGGGTGTGTATTCGCTTGCGCAGCAGGTCATTCCGCGGTACGGCGTGACCTCGAGTTCGCGCGTGCTCCACGGCTACTCGGTGAACTTCGACGCCGCTGTTCTCGAACTCGTCCTTGCTTTCGGGGCCGGGGCGACCATGGTGATCGCGCCGCCCGACCTACTCGGCGGGGACGAGATGTCGGCCTTCCTCACGGCGCATCGCGTCACCCACTACCTGTCCACACCCGCGGTGCTCGCCACCGTGCCGCCGACCCCCGGGATCGAGACCGTCGCCGTCGGCGGTGACGTGCTGGGCACCGGTGTCGTCGACGACTGGTCGGCCGGGCGGTCGATGCTGAACGCCTATGGTCCCAGTGAGGCGACGGTGGTGGCCACGTTGGCAGAGTCGTTGCGTGCCGGGGAACCGGTCACCATCGGTCGGCCGCTGGATCATGTGGGAGCGCTCGTACTCGACGACCGACTGCACCCGGTGCCACTCGGGGGCGTCGGGGAGCTGTACCTCGCAGGCTCGGGCGTGGCTCGCGGCTACCACGCGGACCCGGCGTCGACCGCCGCGCGCTTCGTTGCGGCACCCGACGGCACGCGGATGTACCGGTCCGGTGATCTCGTTCGGCAGCAGCCGTCGGGCATGCTCGACTACCGCGGGCGCCGAGACGACCAGGTCCAGATCAACGGTGTGCGCGTCGAACTGGGGGAGATCGAGAGTGCACTGACGGCGCATCCCGACGTCGGTGGAGTGGTGACAGCGGTGCGTGAGAACAGGATTCACGCCTGGGTGGTGGGTCTCGATGGCCAGGGCGCTGCGCAGTGGCTGCTGGACAGACTGCCGTTGTCGATGCAGCCGGCGGTCATCACCCGGATCGACGGTATTCCGCTGACCGGCAACGGCAAAGTGGATCTCGCCGCCCTGTACTCGGAGGCGCTTCCCGGCGGCGATTCGGCGGCGGCGCGCACCCTGGCGCAGGAGGTGGTGCTCGGGATCTTCGCCGACCTGCTGGGCATCGAGAATCCTGCCGTCGACGACAATTTCTTCGTCCTCGGCGGGGACTCCCTCGTCGCGACGCGTGCCGCAACCCGCATCAGCGCGGCGCTCGGTACCCACGTTCCGGTGCGGACCGTCTTCGAATCTCCCACGGCGCAGCAGCTCGCGTCGGCGATCGAGTTGTTGTCCGAGAACTACACTCCGCTTCCCGCTCTGGTCCACAATCCCGACGCGCGGTCGTACCCTGGTCTTGCCCCGGCCGAGCGCCGAATCTGGCTGCAGAATCGATACGACCCGACCTCGGCCGCGTACAACATCGCCGTCGAGGTACCGCTTCCGGCAGATCTGGACCTCGATGTTCTGCGCGCCGCGATAGCCGATGTGCTGGAACGGCATACACCGCTGCGCACGGTGTACCCGTCGACCGCGAACGGTCCCGTCACCGTTGTTCTCGACCCGCAGATCGTGCTGTCGACGTTGGACGATGCTCATGCAGGGCACGATGCTCTGGCCCTGCACGGCTTCGATCTGACTCTCGAAGCACCGCTACGACTCGGCCTGCTGGATCGGGGCGGCGAGCGGGTGCTGTCCGTTGTTGCGCACCACATCGCGGTCGACGGCCTCTCGCTCCGTCCGCTGGCCCGAGACGTCGAGACCGCCCTGCTGGCCCGAATGGCCGGATCGACACCGGAATTCGGTTTTCTCGCCGTCGACTACTCGGACTACCGAGTGTGGCAGCGGAATGTGCTCGACGCCGTGGCGTCGGATCAGCTCGAGTTCTGGCGTCGCACCCTGGCCGGCGTGCCGGAGTTCCTCGACCTGCCGACCGGAACCCCTGATCCCTCGGCCGATGCGACGGCCGTGGAGTTCTCTGTCGGCCCGGACACCCTCACGCTGCTGCGTTCGCTCGCGCATCGTGTGGGCGCAACGGTATTCGTCGTGGTCCACGCAGCGTTGGCCGCCGTCCTCGCAGAAGCCAGTGGTACCCAGGACATCGCCATCGGGACCCCGGTGGGTGGCCGAACCGACCCGGCACTCGATCACCTCGTCGGCATGTTCGTCGGTACCGTCGTGCTCAGGACGGAGGTCGATCCGTCGTCGACGTTCGAGGACTTCGTGACCGCGGTCCGCGACCGGGATCTCGATGCATTCGCGAACTCGGACGTCCCGTTCGAGCAGGTGGTGGACGCTGTGCAGCCCACGCGCGCAGTCGATACCCATCCGCTGTTCCAGGTGCTGCTGGCCTTCGGTGATACGGCAGCTCCGACAATCGAACTGGGGTCGACGTCGATCACCCCGCGTCGCGTGGACATCACGGACACGCAGTTCGACCTCGAAGTCCTGGTCGACGAGTCCGAGGCCGGACTGATCGGCCATCTCGGGTACTCGCCCGCACGGTTCTCGCGATCGGTGATTCGCGGACTCGCCGAGCGTCTGACCGAGGTGTTGACGATGGTCTCCACGCGGCCGAACATTCGGCTGGGCAGCGCGGAGTTCGGGCACGCCCCGTCGGCCGTTACCTCCCATCGCGACAGCGCACCCGGACTCACGCTGGCGGCAGTGTTCGAGCAGGCAGTGCAGAGTTGGCCCGACAATGTCGCGGTGATCGAGGGCTCGCGATCGCTGACCTACCGTGAGGTGGACCGACAGTCGAATGCGCTGGCCGACAGACTGATACGTGCAGGTGCTCGGCCCGGTGCCCTGGTGGCGATTGCCTATCCTCGCTCCGTCGACTACCTCGTCGCGATCTGGGCGGTGGCCAAGACCGGTGCCGGGTTCCTGTCCATCGACCCGTCTCAACCCGTGGCTCGGGTGCAGGAGATCCTGGATCGCGCTGCCCCGGTCACGGGAATCTCGGCTGCCGACTTCCATTCGGTCGGTGCCGATTGGATGAGCGTCACCGGCGACGAGCGCGATCGTGTCGATGGTCGCGATGCACCACTCGACAGCGTGGCCTACGTCGTCTACACCTCCGGTTCGACCGGGGTGCCCAAGGGCGTGCGGGTGACGCACCGCGGCATCGCGAATCTGGTGCAGAGCCAACGAGATCTCTTCGGAGTGGAGCCGGGATCGCGGGTGCTGCAGTTCGCGTCGCCGAGTTTCGACGCGTCGATCTTCGAGACACTGATGGCCGTCGGTGCGGGAGCCAGCACGGTGATCGTTCCGCCCGAGGTGCACGGAGGGCGTGAACTCGAAGCGCTCATCGAGCAATACCAGGTGACCCACGCGTGCCTCACGCCGACCGTCCTGCAGGTGACCGATGCGGAGGCCGTGCCGTCGCTTCGAGTGATCGTCATGGCAGGTGAGGCAGCCAATTCGGCACTGCTGCAACGATGGTCGCGTCGACGCTCGGTATTCAACGCCTACGGCCCCACCGAGGGGACCGTCATGAGCACCTGCACCACGGACCAGCGTGCGTGGGGCGCGGCGGTGCCGGTGACCATCGGCGGACCGGTTCGCGGCTTCGACGCGGTGGTACTCGATGCCCGTCTACGCCCGGTGGGCAACAATGTCGTCGGGGAGCTCTACCTGGGCGGGGCCGGCCTTGCCGAAGGGTATCTGGGGCAGAGCGGAACGACGGCGAGCAGCTTCGTTGCCGATCCGTTCGGTGACGGTCGGCTCTACCGGACAGGCGATCTGGTGCGCTGGGTTGTTGGGGGTAGCGATCGTGAACTCGAGTATCTGGGTCGGGTCGATTCGCAGGTCAAGGTTCGCGGTCATCGCGTCGAGCTGTCCGAGGTGGAAGCGGCACTGCTGCGTCACCGAGATGTGCGTCAGGCCAGCGTGATCGGTCGTGGGCAGTCGCTCGCTGCCTACGTGGTGGGAGGCGTCGAACCACGGGAGGCTCGCGAGTTCCTGGCCAGGACACTGCCGGCGTACATGGTGCCCAGTACCGTCACCGTCGTCGATGCACTGCCGATGACGTTGTCCGGCAAAGTCGATGCGAGCACGTTGCCCGAGCCCTCGATCATGTCGACCGAACGACGTGCCCCGGTCTCCGCGAACGAAGTACTGGTACATGCCGTGTTCTCCGACGTCCTGCAGATGGCCGGCGAGGACATCGGTGTGGACGACAACTTCTTCGATCTCGGTGGGCACTCCCTCTCGGCGGTGCAGGTGATGGATGCGCTGGGGGACCGGGTCGACCGTCGGCTCCCGATCAGTCTGCTGCTCGTACATCCGACTATTTCGGCGCTGGCAGCCCAACTCGACGCGGGCGATCACGGTGCGGACGGTGCCTTCGATGTGGTGCTACCGCTGCGAACCGAAGGGGTGGGTGAGCCGCTGTTCTGTGTGCACCCGGCCATCGGAATCGCGTGGAGCTACCTCTCGCTGCTCGGGGAGACCGAACGTCCGCTGTACGGGCTTCAGGTGCCCGGTATCGCCGACGATGACGCTGCGCCGACCTCGATCGAGGAGTTCGCCGAGAGATACGTGCGCGAGATCCGAGGCGTTCAGCCGCACGGCCCCTACCACCTGCTCGGATGGTCGCTCGGCGGCGTGATCGCGCATGCTGCTGCGACGCAACTGCAGTCGGAAGGTGAGGACGTCGCGCTGTTGGCGCTCGTCGACGCGCAGCTCTCTGCACCGGAGGGTGCCGCAGAGTTCGGCATCGACGACCTTGCTCGTCAGCTCGGGGTCGAGGGTGACTCGTTCGAGACCATCGTGCATCGATTGCGCGAGAACATAAGTGAACTGGCGTTTCTCACCGTGGATCATCTGCGGCGAATGTATCGTCCCGTCGCGGAGGCTCCCACCTGGGTGGCGTCGTACGAGCCTGCTGTGTTCGTGGGGCCGGTGCACTTCTTCGCCGCTCGCGGCTCGCACGGTGCGGAGCAGTGGACGCAGTTCGTGGGCGGGCGGATGTCGGTTCACCGGGTCGATGTGGAACACGAAGACATGCTGGGCGAGTTCGGTGCCCGTGCACTAGGCCGAGTGATCGGCACCGATGCTGTGGGGAAAGGTGTGGCGTGATGAGCGAACAATTGGAGCCGTACGTCGATGACGTGCGAGCGCACTACGACCTCTCGGACGAGTTCTTCGCACTGTTCCTCGACCCGAGTATGACGTACAGCTGCGCCTACTTCGAGCGTGAGGACATGACGCTGGAGGAGGCGCAGACGGCCAAGATCGACCTCGCCCTCGGCAAGCTCGACTTGAAGCCGGGGATGACGCTGCTCGACATCGGCTGTGGCTGGGGAGCTCTCGCCAAGCGGGCCGTCGAGAAGTACGACGTCAACGTTATCGGTCTCACGTTGAGCCGAAATCAGTACGAGCACGGGCGCACCGTCGTGGCCGAGCTGTCGACCGACCGCACCGTCGACATTCGGTTGCAGGGGTGGGAGGAATTCGACGAGCCCGTCGACCGGATCGTCAGCATCGGCGCGTTCGAGCATTTCAGGCGTAACCGATACTCGGCATTCTTCGCGAAGTGCCGCTCGGTACTGTCCGCCGACGGGCGAATGTTGTTGCACACCATCGTCATCACGCCACCCGACCCGGCCTCGGGTGGCGGCGGACTCACCCGTGAGGATGCGCACTTCTCCCGCTTCATCCTGCGCGACATCTTTCCCGGCGGACAGTTGACGCTCGTCAAGGTGATCAAGTCCAAGGCGGCCGACGCCGGGTTCGAGTTGCTGCGGGAGCATCCTCTGAGGTTGCACTACGCGAGGACACTCGATACCTGGGCCGAGAAACTGATCGCATCTCGCGACGAGGCCATTGCCGTGTCCTCGGAGGCGACGTACGAAAAATACGTGCAATACCTCACCGGCTCGTCAGCGCGATTCAAGAGTTCACGCATCGACGTCGTGCAATTCACGCTGGCCGCTGCAGACATACCCGAGAAGTGAGTGTGCGACTGACACTTGACTAACGAGTCAAACTAGTACCCTGGCTAACGGCGAGGGGCATGTCCGCGATTTTTCTCGTCCGCCGGTCCGAATGAGACTGCTTCTGACGTTGGGGATTCCATGCACACAGTTTCTGGGGCACCCAGTTTTGCGGCCGTGTATTTCCTCGCGGCTCTGGCGCTACTCATCCTGTTCCTCGCCGTCGGTGCGAACATGGCAATAGCCGCACCGCTGATCCTGGCTTCGATCGGGATGGGAGTTGCTGTGCTTATTCGGAATCGGATGGTTGGCCGATGACGTGGCGGGCACTATGAAGAATGTCCGGCGCTTTGTTGCCATTGGACTGTTCACTTCCTCGGTTCTGGCTTTCATCGCGACGTCCACCGGCACCGCTGTTGCGCCACCCGGGCCGGTCGTCGGCCCCCACTAGTTGCCTCGTCACGGCTGGTGCCTCGATGATCTGGCCGTCGGTTCCCTCCAGAAGTGGAAGTCGACATACGTTATTCGCCCCAAGTGGAGACCGAGCTCACCTGCGGCAGTGCCGGTCGGATCACATCGGCTGTCCAGAACGCCATCTCCGTCACCTATGCCCGCGACTCTGCGGGGTGCATTCAGTCCGAGATCAAGGCGGGCAAGACCGCCATGTACAGCCGCGACAGTGCGGTCGCGTCGCGTCTAGTGAGACCGTGAACGCCTGATGGACATCCTCGCGATCGACGAAGCAATTCGCCGACGCCGCCACCAAATACGGTCGCGTCATCTCTGGCTCGACCGCACTCGGCATGGGCGGGCGACAGGTCCCCTGACCGACCACGCCGACTGCCCCTCCTTGAATGGCAACAGCTCCGGCAGCGTAAACACCATCGGCAACAACCCTGCTTACGGCCCGATTGCAATTGTCGGAGTCAAGCACCGAGTTGATTCGGATTGTCGGCGTACTCGGTGACTCGATCGGCGCGGCGAGGGCGATAAGTCGGTCGCTTTGGACTGAAACGCTTACTGGGGATACATCAACCGCGCCCTGTTCACCGCAGGATTCCCACGATCAACCGCGCCAATGCGGGCGAGCGCGCGGTGGAGTTCGTGCTGATCCAGAAGTCTTTCCGACGCCGGTCCTAGATGCCCGGATGCACCGATGTCATCTGCAAGTACGGAATCAATGACCTGGGAAACAGCCCGCACATTCGTCCACCTCGCAGCCGACTCGATCAAGGGGTGGCGACATCAGGCGGACAGTGGGTGCCAGTTGTTGGCGACCACGCTGACACCGTTTTCGCTGTCGACAGATGGGTGGTCGACCGAAGCGGGGCAGGCCACCAAGGCGTCAAATGCGCCGTGAGTTCAGTACAACGACCGGATCCGAGACGCCGCACCACACTGCACCCGACAACCTTCGCTGCGCTCGCTGGGGGTTGCCAACGGAGTGGTCGTACGGGCGGGCGCGGCCGGAAACCCCTTTGGAGGAGTATTTTGAGGCTGCAGACGCCGTCGAGCGCACGCAACTCAGGCAACTGGGAGCTGGGCAATCGCATCGCCACAGACGCCGCCATGACATCGGGGTTGAGCACGACGACCAGGGCAACAGCCGCGTTCAGCAGAGCCGACCGCGGTCGCATCATCACCGTGGCAGGTGCGGGCACATCGGCCTCCCGGTACTACTCCTACGTCTCGGTCGTCGTCTCCGCTACGCAGATGACGACTGAGAACGCCGCTGCATCCACAGTCTCGGCAGCGCCGGCGGGAATCGGAACCGCAGACGTTGACGGGCTACATCTAGGTTCCGAGATGGCCATCGCAATGGTTGCAACGAGACAAGCAGGTGTCTCACGCGGCCGACGTCGTAGTCGATCTAGCTTCCATGGCGGGCTAGCGCGAGTACGGGCGTTTTGCATCACGTTCGCGGGCAGCAGGTGTCTCAGATCGGTCTCAGCGACGAGCGGAACGATCCCTTACAGCTGAACGTTGTTCTGACAGATGAGAGGGTGTGCGTGCCGTTTCGAAAGTTCTGAAACGAGTCAGAATGGAGCTACGTGAACGAGCCGAGCTATCTGTGGCTAGAGTTGTCGCATGGTTGACATGGGGCCGAGTGCGATGGCGCTGCCTTCGTTTGCCCAGCCTCCTGTAGTCGAGGTGGCTATGGGAGTGGAGTTCCTTCCCCTCCCTGCGCTGACTGTCGTGCCGCTTGTAGATGTTGCGCGGACTTGGGCGAACGACTATCCGATCGTGCAAGAACAGCCCGCGCTTCCTCCCACTGGCGGTCCGTTTGGTCCCGCAGGGTTCAACTTTGAGGTCAGCGCCGGCGTCCCACCCATACGTTTGTGGTTATTGAACAGAGCGAACACCGAGCTGATCCAGATCCAGGGTGACCGTTTCATCCTTAATTGGAGACGGATAAGTGATTCCGAGTCATATCCCCGTTATAGATACCTAGCGCCGAGGTTTGACAGTCACTGGCTACGATTTGCCGAGCAGGTGGAGGCCTTCGGGCTTGGACCGCTACAACCCATCACAGCAGAAGTGAGCTTCGTAAATGCTTTCTACTTGGAGCCTGACGAGACGCTTTTCGACGTATTGACCATCCTGTCCGACCAGTTTCAAATGAAAGCTGCGGAACCTTCCATTGAGCTGGTCATGAAACTCGATGGGAAAAACCAGGATGATGCTGTGGGCGAGCAGAGGATCTCAGTGTCACGCACACCCGGTGAGATTAACCGTGTCTCAATGACGTTGATCACACGAGTAACGGTGATCAATGAGGATGCGAATCCTATACAAGAAGCGCTTGGCCGCGCTCACGCGATCGGAGTAACTAGCTTCGCTCAGTTGACTACCCCGAAGATGCACCGAAGGTGGGAGATCAAACTATGACGACCGCATGCGAACTCCCAGGGAACGCGACGATGGCCCCTGTCCGAGCATCAACTTTCTTGGTCGATAGTCACGCTCTCCTTTCAGGGAGTTGGGGATTCTGGAACACTGACACCATTGTGTCTCGGAGTGCCCTTATGGGGTATACCCAGAAGCAATTGGTCAAGCTAATGAAACTCCGACGTGACTGGGATGAGGAAGGTGGCTTACCCGTAGCGCCTAGCGTGGCGAAGCTGGTTCTGATGCTCGTCGACGCATTCATTTTTGAAGACAACCTCGCGACTCCGCAACTCTCGCCTCAAAGGACTGGGGGCGTTGATGTTGAGTGGTTGATCGGCGGCAATCACATGTCGTTATCAGTTTCGGCTGACGGTGACATCGTGGCTTGGGCGCTATCCCCCCAGGGCCACGAGCTCTTTAGCTTCGATTCAGATGTTGACATGTTCGACGCTAAGGGAGTCGCCCGGTTGATCAACGAAGCACGTCGTTTTCTGGAGGAGTTCAGCCCCAAAGTTCAGAAGCGCATTCTGATCTAGTGACTGCCGGACCTCCTGTCGCGCCCCCTGTGATCAAGGCAGACGACCTCACCATTCCCGGTGATGACATGCTGTATAGACGTGTGCCAAGGATCCCAATGGAGCACATGGTTCTGGTGGACGAGACTGACGGCAGCATCGTTTTCAGCAGGGGCGCTTTCAAGTTCAACAAGAATGACGGCTGTTCCGTTTATAGGCATTCGATCCTGCAGGACAACTCTTTCACGTGGGAGGACGCGAAGAACGCCCCGGACAACGGGGTGGCGTCAGTAACCGTGTTAGATGTTCGCGAGGTCAATCTTGGCATCGCAGATGATCCGCACCCGCCACTACCTCTTGTGCTCCAGAAACCGCGGGATGTTGCGCACGCAGTAATAGTGCATGCTGCCAGCGGCCCGCTGAGCAACTCGAAGCGTGAGCAGGCTCTTACTGCTCTCGCCAAACGTGCTCAGTCGGTCGGACCGGCTTAGGGCAAGCTGTCCGACACTGCCTGGGCCGTCTTGGTGCGGCGGGTCCAAAACTTCGCGCAATAAGGATCTAGGAGGCACCCGCGCGGGCAATGCAACACGTTCCCGTAGATGAGACCGTCCGATGACCCGCACGAGTGTGCGGCAGCGATGACCGGCGCATCGGCGAGCTCGCGCACAGGGTTGTTCGACTCCCTGATGGGGTCACGCCAGCGGACGAGAATCGTCTACAGCTTGTCGTTTCGAGGGTCGCGTGGGTCAGTGGGGTACAGGCCGTTCTGTCGGTTGATCGTCGCAACGCCACCTGACAGCGCATCGAAGACGGTGTGGAGTGCCGAGTCGGCGTACTGCTCCGCGTTCGTCGGTAACTCGTTCTTGTCTTCCATTTCGTACCACGCCGCGATCAAGGTCTCTCGCAGGTGGTCGACGAGATGTTGTCCAGCGCTGCGCGCGTACCCGTATGCCATGCGTCGAGACTTTACAGAATCGAACGTTCGGGCGGCCATGCAATCGGGCGCACGAAGCTTGAAATGCTCCTAGCCGTGTGGTCGTACGCATGGAGGTATTGTCGCGTGCAACGCTCACCCGGTACACGTGCGCGAGTCATCTGTGCCAGGATTTGAGGACACTTACGCCCCGGCCCGACGATCACCGGACAGGAATCCGCATAATGAAGAAGGCCCAACTCGGTTGTGTCAGTGGACTGTTCGCTGCCGCGGTGCTGGCCGTCAGCGCGATGGCTCCCGGAACCGCTGCTGCGGCACCTCTTCCGGTCGTCGGACCCGGTAGTGGCTTCGTCACCACTGGAGGCATCGACGACCTCACCGCCTGCTCCATCGCGGCCGTCGGATACGACGACGCCGGCCGACTCGTCGCCCTGACCGCAGGCCACTGCATTCTGCGTACGGGTCTGCCCGTCACCCTCGTCGGATCGCCCACGGCCCCGGTCGGCACCACGGCCGTCGGGCATTGGGGACCCGACTACGGCGTCATCGTCCTCGATCCCACCAAGGTCACGCCGGTGTCCAGTCTGGGCGGAGTCACCGTGACGGACATCGGGACCGGATCGGTGGGTCAGCCGGTCTGCAAGAGCGGAGTTGGCAGCGGACTGACGTGCGGCACCATTGTCGAGAACCGGGGCGGGGACCTGATGCCCGATGCCGTCACCGTCTGGGCCGACTCCGGGGCACCGCTGGTGGCAGGTACCACGCTCGTCGGGATCGCCAGCCATGCCTCGGGCGTTCCGTTGCTCAGTCCCACCGCCTACGCATCGGCGTCGGAATCGATGCGATTGCTGAGTGCATCGGGGGCACCGGGTGCGGGCTTCCGGCCGGTGGGAAGCTGATAGCGAGAGCCCTCGCGATGTGGGTGCGAAGTGTGGGGACGATCATCGGTGCGGGTTGGCGCGTGGTCGCGGTGTCGATCGCATTGGCGATGGCAACGGCGTTCGGGATCACCTTGCTGACGACACCGGTATACGAATCGCGTGCGCATATGTTCGTCTCTACCTCAGGGGCGAAGTACAGCCCTGATGTGTACGAGGGAAACCTGTTCTCGCAACAGGCGATTCCGGCGTATGCGGGATTGGTGACGAACGACGTTGTTGCGTCGGCAGTGATCGCCGATCTAGCACTCGATCTCACTCCGGCGGAGTTGGACGACAAGGTGACGATGACCTACTCGCCAGAGACCGTTGTGTTCGACATCGTCGCCACCGATTCCTCGCCGGAGCTCGCGGCCGATATTGCGAACACTATGGCCACAGAGTTGAGTGCAGTTATTGCGGACCTGGAGGCTCCCGAGGATGGCGGGGCTCCCTCAGTGGCGTTGAAGATGTACAGCCAGGCCGAAGCGTCGGATGCACCGATCAATCCGAACACCGAGGCGTATCTGGCGTGGGGTGCCGCAGTGGGGCTGGTCATCGGAACTGCGTTGGTGCTCGTCCGTCACCGCTCGCGCGGGACTGCGCAGTAGGTCCGAACTACACCCGATCCATTCCCGCCTTGTGGGTCGGGTCGATGAGGAACAGGCTGCTGCCGTCCAATCCGTCTCTGCGGTGGATGTTTCCGCGCAATCCGGCTTCGACCAGTCGCACCGCTATTTCGTAGATCTCTTCGAGGCGATCGTCGGTGAGATCGGGCTTGATCGCGAGATGGATTTCGTCGCCGATGTGCCGCAGCACCGCTTGAAAGTTCGGGCTCACCGCGCTGTAGAGCTCCTCGCACTGGACCAGCAACGCGTCGGACATGACGAAGTCGTCCTCGGCCCCGAGCAATGGCATCACACCGAAATCCTCGAGCAGATCGATCAGCTGCACGGCACTGCGGCCGGCTGCCGTCGACCGGTCCGCCTGTACACCGGATTCCACTTCCTTCGTCGTGAAGATCAGTGTCGCCTCGGCGCTGGGATCGAGCAGACCCAGATCGGCGCGCATCGCCTTGAGCAGCAACGAGTGCATTCTGGTGATGTAGGCATGCTCGCTCTGCAGACGTTCGTGTGCGGGAGCGGGGATTCCGGTTTCGGGAGCGAGCGGTGCGAACACCCGACGATCGATGCCCGTGGACAACTCGAGCGCCAACGGATGGACGCGCCTGCGTGCGACCACCAGTGCGGCGGTGAGCGCCAGATTCAGTTGGTCGTAGGCCTTGTCCAAAGACCGTGTCGCAGCCTTCAGGTCGCCGACCGGAGTGGAGACCACCGCTGCCGAAATCTCCTCGGCAACAACCCGATCGACGTTGGACAGCGCGAAGAGTAGTTCCTGGTATCGCGCGGTCACCTGGTCGCGGTTCCACGAGTCGTTGTCGCTGGACTGGCGCACCTGACGATCGACGGCGGTGTGCAACGCCGCCAACTCCCGCGACATCACCTCCTCCTTCGCGCCCACGCGTCGAACACTCAGCGCAGCCAACGCGGCACCGAGCGCAGCGATGACGACGAGAATCAAGGTCCACACCGCAATCGCGGTCACACCGGACTCGGTCGCAGCTACGACGCTGGTAGTCATGGGCACATCATGCACGAATGTGTTACGTATCGTTCTTCTTTCGCCGCTCTAACTGTCAGGTAATTGTGGGTGCGAGGGACTGTCTGAATAACGGTTGATCCGGTCCTTGGTTCGACACGCCGAGCTCAGCTTGGTGGGAAGGATCGACGAT
>NZ_JAWLRY010000009.1:0-115355 GCF_033142325.1 Rhodococcus sp. IEGM 1370
GTGACTGGTACTAATAGGCCGAGGACTTACCACAAAGAAGCTACGCGTCCACTGTGCAATATCTGAAACAACACACGTTTCAGCACAACACAATTGAATGAACCAGTACGTCACCGATCTTGATCAGGTGGCACCGCTGATGTTCCGTGTGACTTTGTTTCGCAGAGTTACGGCGGCCATAGCGGAGGGGAAACGCCCGGTCCCATTCCGAACCCGGAAGCTAAGCCCTCCAGCGCCGATGGTACTGCACTCGACAGGGTGTGGGAGAGTAGGACACCGCCGAACACCCGTTGTAAGAAGGGGACCCACTTGGTGGGTCCCCTTTTTGCGTTTGTACCGAAATCCGAAAGGACGCCCGTGTCGGAAGACAACAACGATCGTCGCCCGTCCCGTGGGGACGGCGGCAACCGCCCGAGCGAGTCCCGAGACCGCAACCCCCGCGCTCAGGACCGCCGCGGAGACCCGCGTCGTTCGGACGGTCCTCCCCGCAGACGTGGCGGTGAAGGTGGGTTCTCCGGCGATCGTCGCGGAAACAGCGCACCGTCCGACCGTCGACCCCCGCGTCCAGAAGAGCCGGATCTGCCCGATGAGGTCGAGGCCGGACAGCTCGAGCCAGCGGTGCGTCGAGACCTGTTGAGCTTGGACAAGAACAACGCAACCGCCGTCGCGCGTCACCTCGTGATGACCAGCAGGCTGCTGGACGACGATCCGCAGTTGGCGCTGCTGCATGCGCGCGCTGCTCGCCAGCGTGCCGGCCGGATCGCCGTAGTGCGTGAGACCGCAGGTATCGCGGCGTACCACGCCGGTGAGTGGGCCGAAGCGTTGTCCGAGCTTCGCGCCGCCCGGCGCATGGCTGGCGGACCGGGCCTGATCGCTGTGATGGCCGACTGCGAGCGCGGACTCGGACGCCCCGAGCGCGCGATCGAACTCGGTCGCAGTGACGAGGCTCGTGAGTTGACCGGAGAGGAAGCGTCGGAGCTTCGGATCGTCGTGGCAGGTGCCCGAATGGATCTGAACCAGTACGACCAGGCCGTCGTCACGCTGCAGACCCCTGATCTCGACGCGTCGCGCTCGGGCACGGCTGCCGCTCGCCTGTTCTACGTCTACGCAGATGCGCTGGTTGCGGCAGGTCGCGTCGACGAAGGTGTGAAGTGGTTCCTCAATGCCGCTGCAGCCGATGTCGATGGTGAGACCGATGCAGAAGAGCGGGTCGAGGAGTTGTCCGGAGGCGGTCAGTGACCGCGCTGCGCGAGCTCCATGACGTTCTGCTGCTCGACCTCGACGGCACCGTGTACGCAGGCAAGGACCCCATTCCCGGTGCAGTGGAGGCGTTGTCGGGTGGTGCGGAAAAGCAGTACTTCGTCACCAACAATGCCAGTCGTGCCCCCGAGGACGTTGCCGAACATCTGCGTGGTCTCGGGTTCGACACCACGGCAGAGTTCGTCGTCACCAGTTCCGAGGCCGGTGCCCGTGTGTTGGCGGACAAGTTGGACCCAGGTTCCCGCGTGCTCGTCGTCGGTACCGACGCGTTGGCGAACGAGATCACCAAGGTAGGTCTCGAGCCGGTGAGATCTGCCGACGACCATCCGGTCGCGGTGGTGCAGGGGCATTCGGTCGATACTGGCTGGAAGATTCTTGCCGAGGCTGTCCTCGCCATCCGTGCAGGTGCACTGTGGGTGGCAACGAACATCGACGCAACCCTGCCGACCGAGCGGGGACTCGTTCTGGGGAACGGCTCGATGGTCGCAGCGGTTCGCAACGCCACCGAGATCGAGCCGATCGTGGCAGGCAAGCCCGCCGCCCCGATCATGCACGACGCCATCGAGCGCAGCGGAGCACGTTCGGCACTGGTCGTCGGAGACAGACTCGACACCGACATCGCCGGAGCGAACGAAATCGATCTGCCGTCGCTGCTGGTATTGACCGGCGTGAGTACCGCTGCGGAGTTGTTGCATGCTCCTCGGCATTTGCGCCCGACTCACATCGGCCCCGATCTCGGAGTCCTCAACAAGGACGAGATGTCGTCGAGCGTCGGCAGCAAGACCGGTTGGACGGTCGGCATCGAGAACGAGGTGCTTTCCGTGCAGTACAGCGGGGACGGTGTGCCGGATGCGTTCGAGGGGGCGCTCGCCACACTGCACGTCGCCTGGTCCGGTTCGACGTTCTCGGACGTTCACTTCGAGGGAGATCGACTCGGCGATCTGCGTTCGCTCCTCGGCTGTTGAGGCTGCGTTCGACAGCAGGGTTCGGCGAGCGGCGGCGATCGGGCGTTCGTCGGACCCATCCGATAGCGTGAGTGGCGATGAGCGCGCCTATTCCACTACCAGGACAGCACCGGCCGAGCGGTGTCGTCGACGAGTCGTCGGCAGATCCGGACACTATTCGCACCGAGGTCGGTTCGCTGCTGAATCAGCTCACCATCGAGTCGGCGGACGACGAGGGATCCGAAGCCGTGGACTCCGAGGCCTTGGCACGCGATGCGAGTCTGCTCGACCGAGCGCACGAGGTACTCGTTCGTGCCCTGAACACCGTCGACAAGACCTGACATGGCTCGTCGCGCACGTGTCGACGCCGAATTGGTTCGTCGTGGACTCGCCCGATCTCGCGAGCACGCTTCGGAGTTGATCGAAGCGGGTCGGGTGAAGATCGCCGGGACGGTGGCCTCGAAGCCCGCGACCGCGGTGGAACCGGGCACACCGCTGTTGGTGGCCGAAGAAGACAACGAGATCTCGTGGGCCTCCCGCGGGGCGCACAAGTTGCTCGGTGCCCTCGACGCCTTCGAGCCGCTCGGGTTGACCGTCGAGCGGGCTCGTTGCCTGGACGCCGGTGCGTCCACCGGTGGGTTCACCGACGTTCTTCTCAGTCGAGGAGTGCGCGAGGTCGTTGCCGTGGATGTGGGATACGGGCAGCTGGTGTGGCGTCTGCAGTCCGACGACCGCGTTCACGTCATCGACCGCACCAACGTCCGGTCGATCGACGCCGACACGATCGGTGGACCTGTCGACGTCATCGTCGCGGATCTGTCGTTCATCTCGTTGAAGCTGGTTCTTCCCGCATTCGTCGCATGCTCGAAGCCGGGTACCGACATGGTGTTGATGGTCAAACCGCAGTTCGAGGTCGGCAAGGATCGCGTGGGTTCCGGTGGCGTGGTGCGAGATCCAGCTCTGCGAGCCGAGGCAGTGGAGGATGTTGCGAACGCGGCCGTCGGCTTGGATTTGAGTGTTCGCGCGGTGGCGGCGAGCCCGCTGCCGGGGCCGTCGGGCAACGTCGAGTACTTTTTGTGGCTGAGGGCAGGTGCAGACGAGGACTCGCCTCGCGCAGACATCACGGATCTCGTCCGGCTCGCGATCGAGGAAGGACCACAGTGACTCCGTCCCACGCAGCACCGGAACGGGAGTCGACTCGAGAGATTCTTCTCGTCGCCCATCCTGGTCGACCGGACATCGCCGAAACCGCGCGCCGCGTGGGCAAGGTGTTCGACGAAGCGGGCATCTGCCTTCGCGTGCTCGTGGACGAGGTTGAGCCGTCGAAGATCGAAGCCTCCGATACCGAGGAACACGATCACGTGTTTGTCGCGGACATGAAACTGAACGTCGTCGAGTTCGGACCGGACGCGGCCGCCGGTTGCGAGATGGTCCTGGTTCTCGGCGGTGACGGGACCTTCCTGCGCGCAGCCGAACTCGCGCGAGGAGCGTCCATACCGGTGCTCGGCATCAACCTCGGCCATGTCGGGTTCCTGGCGGAGGCCGAAGCCGACCATCTCGAAGATGCCCTGGCCCGCGTCATCGCCGGGGACTACCGCATCGAGCAACGCATGACACTGGACATTGCGATCCGCGTCGGCGACCAGGTGGTCGATCGTGGTTGGGCACTGAACGAGGCCAGCATCGAGAACGGGTCACGGCTCGGAGTGCTCGAGGTGGTCCTCGAAGTCGACGGTCGACCGGTGTCGGCTTTCGGATGCGACGGCGTCCTGGTCTCCACACCTACGGGCTCGACGGCCTACGCGTTCTCGGCCGGAGGGCCTGTGGTCTGGCCCGAGCTCGAAGCGATATTGGTCATTCCGAGCAACGCACATGCTCTGTTCGCACGTCCACTGGTCACCAGTCCCGAGTCGATCGTTGCGATCGAGATCGATGCCGGCGGTCACGCGGGATTCGTATTCTGCGATGGCAGGCGCACATTGAGCCTGCCTGCCGGCGCTCGCGTCGAGGTGGTTCGGGGAGCGTCACCGATCAAGTGGGTTCGGCTCGATTCGGCACCGTTCGCCGATCGCATGGTCAAGAAATTCGAACTGCCCGTGACCGGGTGGCGGGGGAGAGCGAGGTAGGGATGCTCGAAGAGATTCGGATCGACAGCCTCGGAGTCATATCCGGTGCCAGCGCACAGTTTCACGAGGGGCTGACCGTACTCACCGGCGAAACGGGTGCCGGAAAGACCATGGTGGTCACCAGTCTGCACCTGTTGTCGGGTGCCCGCGCCGACGCAGGCCGGGTTCGGCTCGGCGCTCAGCGTGCTGTGGTCGAGGGGCGATTCAGTACCGACACCGCGTCGGAGCAGGTGATCGACGACGTCGACAGGGTGCTCGAGTCCTCGGGAGGTCAACGGGACGAGGACAACTCGATCATCGCCGTGCGTACCGTCAACTCGGACGGTCGTTCTCGTGCGCACCTCGGTGGGCGCAGTGTGCCGGCATCGGTGCTGTCGAACTTCACCGACTCCTTGTTGACGGTGCACGGTCAGAACGATCAGCTGCGTCTGCTGCGTCCCGATCAGCAACTCGGCGCGCTGGACAGATTCGCCGGGGATGCGGTGGCGTCCCTCGTCTCGAAGTACCGCACCGCGCGCAAGACGTGGCTCGACGCGCGCAACGAGCTGATCGACCGGACCGAACGCAGTCGCGAGCTGGCGCAGGAAGCCGATCGACTGCAGTTCGGCCTCCAGGAGATCGACTCCCTGGCCCCCGAGCCGGGTGAGGATCGCTCCGTGGCCGAGGATGTGCGTCGGCTGGGGGATCTCGATTCACTGCGTGAGACCGCGGAAGGTGCCTCGGCGGCGCTCGTCGGGAGTACCGAGGAGGCGTCGGACACGGCGTCCGCGCTGTATCTGCTGGGCGAGGCTCGCTCTCGCCTCGAACATGCCGAGGACGCGGCACTGACCGAGCTGCTGCCGCGACTGAACGACGCGATGGCGATCGTGGGCGACATCGGGGCAGACCTCACCTCCTACCTGACGGATCTGCCGTCCGATCCGGGCGCGCTCGACTCGATCCTGAACCGGCAGGCCGAGCTGAAGTCGTTGACACGCAAGTACGCCGCCGATGTCGACGGCGTCATCGCCTGGGCGGAGGACGCCCGTGAGCGGCTCTCGCACATCGACACCTCGGCCGACGCGCTCGCCGAGTTGAGCGCCAAGGTCGACGCGGCTGCGGTCGACGTCGCGGCAGCTGCGTCGAAGCTCAGTGCGGCTCGGGCCAAGGCCGCTGTGAAGCTCTCGAAGGCGGTCAGCGTCGAGCTGGCGGGTTTGGCCATGGGAAAAGCCAAGCTGCAGATCGATGTTCGCGCACTTCCCGCCGGTCCGTCCGACACGGCTCCGATCGTCGTGGACGGGGCCGAACTGCATGCGGGCAGCAATGGCGTCGACGAGGTCGAGTTCAGGCTTTCCGCGCACGACGGTGCCCAGGCTCTTCCGATCAGCAAGAGTGCGTCGGGCGGTGAGCTCTCGCGGGTGATGTTGGCACTCGAAGTGGTGCTGGCGGGCTCGGACAAGGGCGCGACGATGGTGTTCGACGAGGTCGACGCCGGAGTGGGTGGTCGCGCGGCCGTCGAGGTCGGGCGTCGACTCGGCCGGTTGGCGCGCACGCACCAGGTCATCGTGGTCACCCACTTGCCCCAGGTCGCTGCATTCGCCGACACACATCTGGTGGTCGACAAGACCGATGCGAAGAAGGGCGCGGCGAACAGTGGGGTTCGGACGCTGTCGTCGTCGGAACGCGTCGTCGAGCTCGCGAGAATGCTCGCGGGTCTGGACGACACGGAAACCGGTCGCGCACATGCCGAGGAGCTGCTGGCCACCGCAAACGCCGATCGGGCAGCGTTGTAACTTTTGGTGCTGATGTGATCAGTGTGGTAGTTGTTTCGGCGCGCCTCCGTCGTCGGGCGTGTCGATCGGGTCATCATGGTTCTCATGAAGATGCCGGCTCTGCTGTCACGTAGTCAGGATTCGCTGCCCGGAATCACCGGGATCGCGCGAGTCGATCGCAACACGGCCAAGCTGCTCAAACGGGTCGGCCCCGGTGACATCGTCGTGCTCGACGAGCTCGACCTGGACCGCCTGACCGCTGATGCTCTCGTCGAGGCAGGGGTGCTCGCGGTCGTCAACGCGTCGCCCTCGATCTCCGGGCGCTACCCGAACCTGGGGCCCGAGGCCATCGTGGCCAACGGGATCACCTTGATCGACTCGGCCGGCACCGAGGTCTTCAAGAAGATCAAGGACGGAACCAAGGTTCGTCTCAACGACGGCGGTGTCTACACCGGTGATCGGCGCCTCGCGAAGGGCGACGAGCAGAGCGAAGCCGAGATCTCGGACAAGATGATCGAGGCCAAGACGGGTCTGGTCGACCATCTGGAAGCGTTCTCGGGCAACACGATCGAGTTCATCCGAACCGAAAGTCCGCTGCTCATCGACGGCGTCGGTGTGCCGGACATCGACATCGATCTCAAGGGTCGCCATGTCGTGATCGTCGCCGACGGTCCCGGGCATGCAGAGGATCTGAAGAACCTCAAGCCGTTCATCAAGGAGTACTCGCCCGTAATCATCGGTGTCGGCGCGGGTGCCGACACCGCCATGAAGGCAGGTCATCGCCCCGATCTGATCGTCGGCGATCCCGAGGACGTCACTGCGCAGACGCTCAAATGTGGTGCAGAGGTGGTGCTTCCGGCGGATTCCGACGGCCACGCGCAAGGACTCGAGCGCATTCAGGATCTCGGTATCGGTGCCATGACGTTCCCGGCCACCGGTGCCGCTGCCGATCTCGCGCTGTTGTTGGCCGATCATCACGGGGCGTCACTCATCGTGTCGGTCGGTAGCCCGGCCAGCCTGGACGAGTTCTTCGATCGCGGTCGACGCAACACCAATCCGGCCGCGTTCATGACGCGTCTGAAGGTCGGGGCCAAGCTGGTCGACGCCAAAGCTGTTGCGACGCTCTACCGCAGCCGCGTGTCCGGCGGTGCGATCGCGCTGTTGATTCTGGCTGCGCTCGTTGCCGTGATCGTGGCGCTGGCCGTGTCCAACATCGGCGGTGAAGCGTTGGATTGGGCAATCGATCTGTGGAACCGGTTCGCTCTGTGGTTCCAGGGGTTGCTTTCGTGATTTCGCTTCGCCAACATGCCATTTCGCTGGCCGCGGTCTTCGTGGCACTGGCCATCGGCATCGTGCTCGGCTCGGGTCTGCTCTCGAGCGGGCTGGTATCGGGCCTCCGAGACGACAAGACCGGTCTCGAAACTCAGGTGGACGATCTGCAGGCGACCAACAATCAGCTCGGTGAGCAGCTCAACTCGGCCGACGGATTCGACGCTGCGGTATCGGGCCGGGTGTTGCGAGACACGTTGGTCGATCGCAGCGTCGTGGTCATCACCACTCCGGATGCCGATCCCGGTGACGTGGACGGAGTCACGCGGTCGATCGGGGCTTCGGGTGCCACCGTCACCGGCAGGGTGTCGCTGACCGATTCCTTCGTCTCCGCTGCGAACGGCGACGATCTTCGTACCCGCCTGACCAATGTCATTCCGGCCGGCGTGCAGTTGCGCACCGGCGCGGTGGACCAAGGCAGTCTCGCCGGAGACCTGCTGGGTTCGGTTCTGCTGCTCAACGCCGAGACCGCCCAGCCGCAGTCGACTCCAGAGGAACTCTCGCTGGCGCTCGAGACACTGCGCAGCGGCGGCTTCATCGCGTACGACAACGGTGCCGTCGCGCCCGCTCAGTTGGCAGTGGTCGTCACCGGTTCCGGCACCTCGGACGTGGAGGACGGCAACCGCGGTGCCATCGTTGCGCGGTTCGCGGGCGCTCTCGATTCACGTGGTGCAGGCGCGGTACTGGCCGGCCGATCCGGCGCGGCAGAGGGCAACGGTTCCATCGCCGTCGTGCGAGCAGATTCGGCGCTGTCGTCCGCTCTCACCACAGTCGACAACGTCGACCGTGAAGCAGGGCGAATCACCACGGTTCTCGCTCTGGCGGAGCAACTGGACGGTGCCTCGGGCCGTTACGGCACCGGAGCGAACGCGAACGCCGTGACCGTCGGAGCGCCGGCGAGCTGATCGTCGTCGGAACGAGCGTGTCGTTGGCGGTGAGGTAGGTACTGGTGTTACCGTGAAGTCCCGTGGGTAGCAGGCCCAATTTCCACGCTTCACCTCTCTTATCAGCCCCCTGATAGGAGCAAGCCCTGCAGACTCGTCACGGGAGCCTCATTGTCACGCCTTCAGTCGCGTTCCGACACCAAGCACATTTTCGTCAGTGGGGGCGTCGCGTCCTCACTCGGAAAAGGCCTGACGGCATCCAGCCTCGGCCAGCTACTGACCGCACGCGGATTGCGCGTGACCATGCAGAAGCTCGATCCGTACCTCAATGTCGATCCCGGCACGATGAACCCGTTCCAGCACGGTGAGGTCTTCGTCACCGAGGACGGCTCCGAGACCGACCTCGACGTCGGACACTACGAGCGATTCCTCGACCGCGATCTGTCCGGGTTCGCCAACGTCACCACCGGCCAGGTCTACTCGACGGTCATCGCCAAGGAACGCCGCGGTGAATACCTGGGCGACACCGTTCAGGTCATCCCGCACATCACCGACGAGATCAAGCGTCGCATTCTCGCGATGAACGGCCCGGATCTGCAGGGCCATCAGCCGGACGTCGTGATCACCGAAATCGGCGGCACCGTGGGCGATATCGAGTCGCAGCCGTTCCTCGAAGCAGCGCGTCAGGTGCGCCACGACGTCGGCCGCAACAACGTGTTCTTCCTGCACGTGTCGTTAGTTCCGTTCCTGGCTCCGTCCGGTGAACTCAAGACCAAGCCCACCCAGCACTCCGTCGCAGCACTGCGCAGCATCGGTATCCAGCCCGACGCGTTGATCCTCCGTTGCGATCGCGATGTGCCGCCGGGGCTCAAGAACAAGATCGCGCTCATGTGCGACGTCGACGTCGACGGCTGCATCTCCACGCCCGACGCACCGTCGATCTACGACATTCCCAAGGTGCTGCACAAGGAAGGCCTGGACGCGTACGTCGTCCGTCAGCTCGGTCTCCCGTTCCGCGATGTCGACTGGACCATCTGGGGTGGCCTGCTCGAGCGCGTCCACCAGCCGCGCGAAACCGTGCGCGTCGGCCTGGTCGGCAAGTACGTGGACCTGCCCGACGCGTATCTCTCGGTCACCGAGGCGCTGCGTGCCGGCGGATTCGCCCATCGCGCGAAGGTCGAGATCAAGTGGGTTCCATCCGACGAGTGCTCTACGCCTGCGGGGGCACAGGCCGCGTTGGGCGACGTCGATGCCGTGCTCATTCCCGGCGGTTTCGGTATCCGCGGTATCGAGGGCAAGCTCGGGGCCATCGAGTTCGCACGTACGCGCAAGATTCCGTTGCTGGGGTTGTGCCTCGGCTTGCAGTGTGTGGTCATCGAGGCGGCTCGTTCGGTCGGTCTGACCGATGCCAATTCCGCCGAGTTCGACCCGGAGACCAAGGATCCGGTGATCTCCACGATGGCCGATCAGGAAGACGCCGTCGCCGGTGACGCCGATCTCGGCGGCACGATGCGCCTCGGTGCCTACCCGGCCACCCTGCAGAAGGGTTCGGTCGTCGCGGCGTCGTACGGCACCGAGAACGTCTCGGAGCGCCACCGTCACCGTTACGAGGTCAACAACGACTACCGGGATCGAATTGCCAAGAGCGGCTTGGTCTTCAGCGGTACTTCTCCGGATGGCCACCTGGTCGAGTTCGTCGAACTGCCTGCGTCGGTGCACCCGTTCTTCGTCGCCACTCAGGCGCATCCGGAGCTCAAGAGCCGGCCGACCCGTCCGCACCCGCTGTTCGCGTCGTTGATCAATGCGGCGCTGAAGTACAAGGCCGCGGAGCGTCTGCCGGTCGACATTCACGGTGACACCGTGGCGGCAGAGGAATCGGACGCGGCCGAGACCGTCGGATGAGCGAGCCTCGGCACGAGTTCACCACTCTCGAATCGTCGGTGCCGTACTCGGGTGCCATCCTCGCCCTCCGGCTCGATCAGGTCGCTATGCCCAACGGTCGCAAGGCCGAGCGTGAGGTGATCGAGCATCACGGCGCGGTCGGGATTCTGGCCGTCGACGATCAGGACCGTGTGGCGATGATCGAGCAGTACCGGCATCCCGTCGGTCGTCGACTGTGGGAGTTGCCCGCCGGTCTGCTGGACGAGCCGGGGGAGCCACCGGTGCTGGCAGCTCAGCGTGAGCTCGCCGAGGAAACCGGGCTTGCCGCCGGCACATGGTCGGTGCTGGTCGACGTGTTGGCCTCGCCCGGGTTCACCGACGAAGCCGTACGGATCTTTCTGGCACAGGACCTGACGGAAGTGGATCGGCCGGAGGCACACGACGAGGAAGCAGACATCGAACTCTCCTTCGTGTCGATGGACGAGGCCGTCCGGCGGGCGCTGTCGGGCGAGATCGTCAACGCATCCGCCGTGGCCGGGGTGCTCGCTTTCGCTGCGGCGCGCGCCGCCGGTACCGAACTGCGCCCGGCCGATGCGCCGTGGGCGGATCTACCCACTGCGTTCGAGAATCGGAAGAGTTCACGAAAGTAGTCACCGTGATCGGCCAGCAGATTCAGACCTACCTCGACCATCTGGTGGTCGAACGTGGGTCGGCGCCGAACACGGTGTCGTCCTACCGTCGCGACCTGGTGCGGTACGAGCGGTTCCTCGGCGGCTACGGCATCACCGATCTGGCGAAGGTCTCGGAGAACGACATCACCGAGTTCGTGCTCTATCTGCGGCGCGGTGATGACGAATTCCCTGCTCTCGCAGCAAGTTCGGCGGCTCGGACGCTGATTGCTGTGCGCGGTCTGCACCGGTTCGCGCTCGCGGAAGGGATGGTCGAGCGCAACGTCGCGAGCGAGGTCAAGCCGCCGCAGCCGGCGAAGCGGTTGCCGAAGTCTCTGCCCGTCGATCAGGTGGTGGCGCTACTCGAATCGGCCTCGGTTGCCGGTCCCGATGCCCCGCGCGGACTGCGGGATCGAGCGTTGTTGGAGCTGCTGTATTCCACCGGGGCTCGAATTTCCGAGGCAGTGGGGCTCGACGTCGACGACATCGACACCGAAGCCCGCTCGGTGCTGCTGCGCGGCAAAGGCGGCAAGCATCGCATCGTCCCGGTCGGGCGACCCGCGATCGAGGCAGTCGACGCCTACCTGGTGCGTGGACGGCCGGGGCTGGTCTCGCGCTCCAATCCCGCGCTGTTCCTCAACGTCCGAGGCGGCAGGTTGTCTCGGCAGAGCGCGTGGCAGGTTTTGCAGGATTCGGCCGTGCGGGCCGGGATCACCGCGGGGGTCTCACCGCACGTTCTTCGGCATTCTTTTGCTACGCATCTGCTGGACGGTGGTGCCGATGTCCGCGTCGTGCAGGAGCTGTTGGGACATGCGTCGGTGACGACGACGCAGATCTACACCCTCGTCACCGTGAACACGATGCGCGAAGTGTGGGCCGGCGCGCATCCGCGGGCGAGGTAGCACGAGGCCGGCAGCCGTGTGTCAGCGTGTCCGATGACGTTGCCGGCGCACCAAGCGGTAGCGTTCTCAGAACTACTCGAAGACGAACGGGACAGGGGAGCGCTGGAACGTGTCGACACCGCAGCCGCCAGCGGCGGAGTCAGCTTTGGATCATCCACATCTCGACGGTGGCCTGTTCCAGACGCGTCAACCGGAATCCAGTCGGGAGACACGCGACATCATTCCTGCTCCGAACGAGCTCGGGCCCACCGGTCGGATGACTCGGACCGTCCCGGATCCGCAACCGTTGGCCAATCACGGCCCGGCCAAGATCATCGCGATGTGCAACCAGAAGGGTGGCGTCGGCAAGACGACGTCGACCATCAATCTCGGTGCCTCGTTGGCCGGCTACGGCCGTCGCGTACTACTTGTGGACCTCGACCCACAGGGCGCACTGTCCGCGGGTCTGGGCGTCGCACACCACGAGCTCGATCTGACGGTCTACAACCTCCTCGTCGAAGCGAAGGTCTCCGCCGACGACATCATCATGCGGACTCGCGTCGAGAATCTCGATCTGATGCCCAGCAACATCGATCTCTCCGCGGCCGAGATTCAGCTGGTCACCGAGGTGGGCCGCGAGCAGACACTCGGACGGGTGCTGCATCCGATTCTCGATCGCTACGACTACGTGCTCATCGACTGCCAGCCCTCGCTCGGTCTGTTGACGGTCAACGCGCTCACGTGTGCCGACGAAGTGTTGATCCCGATGGAGTGCGAGTACTTCAGCCTTCGTGGCCTGGCATTGCTCAACGACACCGTCGAGAAGGTGCGCGATCGTCTCAACCCGCGGCTGAAGTTGGCCGGCATCGTGGTGACGATGTTCGACGCCCGCACACTGCACTCGCGTGAGGTGATGACGAGAGTGGTCGAGGTGTTCGGTGACGTCGTCTACGACACGGTGATCACCAGAACGGTCCGTTTCCCCGAAACCAGTGTCGCCGGTGAGCCGATCACCACGTGGGCTCCGAAATCCGGCGGCGCACAGGCGTACCGCGCCCTGGCGCGCGAGGTGATCTACCGGTCGGGTCCGTGACCGTCGACGCTGCCGACGAGGCCCCGATCGAGGTTCCCGCCGACGCGGATCCGTCGAAATTCAGGGTGCGGTTGCTCAACTTCGAGGGTCCGTTCGATCTGCTGCTGTCGCTGATCAGTCAGCACCGCATGGACGTCACCGAAGTGGCGTTGCACACCGTCACCGACGATTTCATCTCGTTCACCAAGTCACTCGGTGCCGATGTCGGCCTCGATCAGACGACGGAATTTCTCGTCGTCGCCGCGACTCTGCTCGATCTCAAGGCGGCGCGGTTGCTGCCCTCGGGCGATGTGGAGGACGCCGAGGACCTGGCGCTGCTCGAAGTGCGAGATCTCCTCTTCGCTCGACTACTCCAGTACCGCGCCTACAAGCAGGTCGCTCTGCTGTTCGGTGAGCTGGAAGCTGCTGCGCTGCGGCGTTATCCGCGATCGGTGTCGGTGGAGGACAGGTACGCCGACCTGATTCCCGAGGTGCTGCTGGGCGTCGACCCGGCCACGTTCGCCGACATCGCCGCAGCGGCCTTCAGACCCAAGCCGATTCCCCAGGTGGGACTCGATCACATCCATCAGCACGCTGTCTCGATTCCCGAGCAGGCGGAATGGCTGCTCGAGAATCTGCAGGGGCGAGGCCTGAACGAGTGGGCCTCGTTCTCGGAGTTGGTGCAGGACTGCGAGGTGCAAGTGGAAATAATCGCGCGATTCCTGGCGTTGCTGGAGCTGTTCCGGCAACAGGTGATTGCGTTCGAGCAGCCCGAGCCGCTCGGCGATCTTCGAGTGAGTTGGACCGGTAAGGACGAAGGACCCATCGTGGTCACGGAAGAGGACTACGCATGAGTGCCGACCCCGAACTCGAGCTCGAGGACGTCGACGATTCCGAGGAGCTCGACGACACCACTCTCGCGTCGGCTCTCGAAGCCGTGTTGCTGATCGTCGACACACCGGCCTCGGACGAGCAGCTCGCCTCCGCCGTGGGTGCCTCGGTGGCCCGCGTGCGCGCGACCTTGACGGCGATGGCCGCCGAACTGACCGAACGAACCAGCGGAATCGACCTTCGCTACGCCGGCGACGGATGGCGTTTCTACACCCGAACCGCCTATGCGCCGTACGTCGAACGGCTGCTTCTGGACGGCGCTCGGTCCAAGCTCACACGCGCGGCATTGGAAACCCTGGCCGTGATCGCATATCGTCAACCGTTGACCCGCGCACGAGTCAGCGCCGTGCGAGGAGTCAACGTCGATGGAGTGATGCGTACGTTGCTCGCCCGTGGACTGATCTCCGAAGCAGGAACGGACCCGGAGACGAACGGCACGATGTACTGCACCACCGAGCTGTTCCTCGAACGGCTCGGGCTCGCATCGCTCGGTGATCTACCCGAACTGGCACCGCTGTTGCCGGGTGTGGACCTGATCGACGAGATCAGTGACAGCATGGACACCGACCCGAGAATGACCCGCTCCACCAAGAACCGCGGATCGAAACCCGATCCGGCAGCCGAGCTCGACTCGGACGACTGATAGGTAAGACAAGTGAACAAGCCCGCTCGCCGTGATGGCACACCGGACCGTAACAAGAGACAAGACCCACGCAGGAAGCCGACCGCAGGTAGGTCGGACACTCCGCGTGACGCGCGCCGCGGAGATCGCACCCGCGACGCTGCGCCCCGTGACGGCGCTCCCCGTACCGGAGGACCTCGCGCCGGAACTCCTCGCACTGGAGGACCTCGCGCAGGCGCGCCCCGTACCGGAGCTCCTCGCACAGGAGCCCGACCTGCCCCTCGCCGTGGCGTCGAGCAGGACGAATCGACCGATTACACGCCCGTCGAGACCGGCGTCAACGACCGCAGCAACGACGCCGTTCCTCGCAAGAAGCCGTCGCGTCCCAAGCCGCCGAAGCCGCAGAAGAAGCAGGTTCCGTCGACCACCATCAGCAACGCCAAGCCGGCGAAGCATCAGCACACCGATTCCTCACCGCGCAAGCACGTACCCGCCGGTGAAGGTGTTCGGTTGCAGAAGGTGCTCGCACAGGCCGGCGTCGCATCGCGTCGCGCCGCCGAGGAACTGATCGCCGACGGCCGCGTCGAGGTCGACGGACGCATCGTCACCGAACAGGGCATCCGCATCGATCCCAACATCGCCGTGGTCCGTGTCGACGGCACCCGCGTGGTGGTGAAGGAAGAGCTGGTTCATCTCGCGATGAACAAGCCGCGTGGATGGCAGTGCACCATGTCCGACGATCTGGGACGCCCGTGCGTCGGCGACATCGTCTCCGAGCGGGTCCAGGCGGGGCAGCGACTGTTCCACGTCGGCCGTCTCGATGCCGACACCGAGGGACTGTTGCTCTTCACCAACGACGGTGATCTTGCTCACCGCCTGATGCACCCGTCGTTCGAGGTTTCGAAGACCTACCTCGCGACGTTGTCGGGCACCATTCCCCGCACGCTCGGCAAGCAGTTGCGTGAGGGCGTCACCCTCGACGACGGCCCGGTGAAGGTCGACGGCTTCCAGCTGCTCGACATCTCGGACGGCAAGTCGCTCGTCAAGGTGACCCTGCACGAGGGCCGCAAGCACATCGTGCGTCGGTTGTTCGACAAGGTCGGATTCCCGGTCGGGCGCCTCGTGCGTACCGATGTCGGCAATATCGTGCTCGGCGATCAGCGTCCAGGAACACTGCGTGTTCTCGGTCGCGGCGAGATCGGCAAACTCTACGAATCCGTAGGCCTGTGATGAGTGCGCTCGTCGTGGCGATGGACGGTCCCTCGGGCACCGGTAAGTCGTCGGTGTCGCGCAGACTCGCGTCGGCACTGGAAGCCAGCTACCTCGACACCGGTGCGATGTATCGCGTCGCGACGGTATGGGTTCTCCGTTCGGGCGTCGAGCCCACCGATGCGGATGCGGTCGCGAAAGCCGTTGCGGCGCTTCCCCTCGAGATCGGCAAGGACCCGCTGTCCGAGACCGTGTTGCTCGACGGTGAGGACGTCAGCGGCGAAATCCGCGGCGACGCAGTCACCAAGGCCGTCTCTGCGGTGTCCGCAGTGCCTGCGGTGCGCGAGTTGTTGGTGCAGATGCAGCGCGACCTCGCGAGCTCGTCGACGCGAATCGTCGTGGAGGGCCGCGACATCGGCACCGTCGTTCTTCCCGACGCCGACGTGAAGGTGTTCCTGACTGCCTCACCGGAGGCGCGGGCAGAGCGTCGCAACAAACAGAACATCGAACAGGGTCGCGACGACGACTACGAATCCGTGCTCGCGGATGTGCAACGCCGCGATCATGCAGATTCGACGAGAGCAGTGTCACCGCTTCGTCCCGCCGAGGATTCGGTGATCGTCGATACCAGCGAGCTGGATCTCGACGGCGTGATCGAGCGTTTGCTGCTCGTGGTGAACGACAGAAGTGGAGCAGTGCAGTGAGCGAAGAATTCTTCTCCGGCGCAGCGGAAACCGCGGGCGACGGAATATGGAGTGACGAGGGCGAGTGGGAGTACGTCGACCTCAACGAGGGCGAAGACGGCGAAGATGCCGTTGCCGTGCCGACTCTCGCCGTGGTGGGGCGTCCGAACGTCGGTAAGTCGACGCTCGTCAACCGCATCATCGGACGACGCGAAGCCGTCGTCGAGGACGTCCCAGGCGTCACCCGCGACCGGGTGTCGTACGAGGCGAACTGGAGTGGTCGACGCTTCCTGGTGCAGGACACCGGCGGTTGGGAGCCCGACGCCAAGGGTCTGCAGGCATCCGTTGCGCGCCAGGCCGAATTGGCCATGCACACCGCCGATGCGATCCTGTTGGTCGTCGACGCGAGAGTCGGCTCGACGACGACGGACGAGGCTGTCGCACGAGTACTGCGCCGGTCGAAGACTCCGGTTCTGTTGGTGGCCAACAAGGTCGACGACGGACGCACCGAGTCCGAGGTAGCCGCACTGTGGTCGCTGGGGCTGGGGGAGCCGCTGTCGGTTTCCGCGACCCACGGCCGCGGTACCGGAGATCTGCTGGACCGGGTGCTCGAGGCGTTGCCCGAGACCCCGCGCGAAGGAATTCCCGGTGGGGGACCCAGGCGTGTCGCTCTGGTCGGTAAGCCGAACGTGGGCAAATCCTCACTGATCAACAAGCTCTCGGGTGACGAGCGCTCGGTGGTGCACGATGTTGCCGGAACCACCGTCGATCCCGTCGACTCGTTGGTCGAATTGGGCGGCAAGACATGGCGATTCGTCGATACCGCCGGACTGCGCAAGCGCGTCAGTCACGCCAGTGGTGCCGAGTTCTACGCGTCGCTGCGCACCAAGTCCGCGATCGAGGCCGCCGAGGTCGCGATTCTGCTTCTCGATGCCTCCGAGGTGATCTCGGAGCAGGACATGCGCGTGCTCAGCATGGTCGCCGATGCCGGCCGCGCGTTGGTGCTGGCGTTCAACAAGTGGGATCTGGTGGACGACGATCGTCGTCAGCAGCTCGAGAAGGAGATCGACCGCGATCTCGCTCGGGTGCCGTGGGCGCAGCGAGTGAACATCTCGGCTCAGACGGGTCGTGCGGTGCAGAAGCTCGTGCCCGCGCTGGAGACGGCTCTGGAGTCGTGGGACAAGCGTGTCCCCACCGGCAGGCTGAACACGTGGCTCAAGGAGGTCGTGGCGGCCACTCCGCCGCCGATGCGAGGCGGACGTCTGCCGCGCATCATGTTCGCGACGCAGGCCAGCACACGGCCGCCGACGTTCGTGCTGTTCACCACAGGCTTCCTCGAGGCCGGCTACCGCCGATTCATCGAGCGACGTCTGCGTGAGGAGTTCAACTTCGACGGCAGCCCCGTGCGTGTCTCGGTGCGTATCCGCGAGAAGCGGGAACGGCCGGGCAAGGGCAACAACCGCTGATGTAGCCCGACCCCGCCCCTGAGCAGGCGATTTCCTCTCAGGGGTAGGGCTGGGGTAATCTCAGCAAGCGCCTTTCGAGGCGCGGCGGGCTGTGGCGCAGCTTGGTAGCGCACTTGACTGGGGGTCAAGTGGTCGCAGGTTCAAATCCTGTCAGCCCGACAAAGATAGATGCAGGTCAGAGGCGGTTTCGGAGAAGTCCGAGACCGCCTTTTTAGGCCCGAAGTAGGGCTCCGTGCCGCTCAGTGTCACTACTCGTTCCTTAGTTGATTTTCGGTCTTCGTTCTCGCGTGACTAGCCTCGAGATACGACAGCACCAGATGCTGAAGCCACCCCTGGCCACCATGACTTCTGCGGTTCACACCGCATGCCCTCGGGCTCCGCCGTCGAGCTGATCGATCACGGCCCCTCACCCTCGACGATTGGAAGCTCGATGACTGCCACCTTCAACCACATCATCATTCCCGCCAACGACGCCGAAGTTTCGGCGGCGTACTACCGGAGCCTATTGGAGATTGTCGATGCTCCCTCCTAGGGGCCTTTCGCGAATCTGATCATGTCTAACGGCGTGCTCCTGCAATTCGCCAAAGCTCCGACAACGTTTGATTCACTGCACTTTGCTTTTCTCGTCGACGACGAGCATTTCGATCGATCCCTCGCGGCGCTGGTCGAATCTCGAACCGAATACTGGGGCGATCCGCAACGCTCCCACAACGAGATTCGTCATGAAGACGGTGGCCGCGCTCTTTACGTTCTCGACCCTGGCGGGCACTTGGTCGAGCTGCTGACACGGCCATACGTCTGATTTTGGTGCTGCCGAGCCCGCTGCTCGTAATACGAGAACAACGGTTGTCGCCCCCGCGCCGTGCTATCGCAGCGTTGCTTCTGCCGGGCCGAGGAACAAATCAGCCCACTTACAAGGCTGACAGGCTCAGATCGCCCCTGCGGGTTGAAGTGTGCATTTTGACCATCGACATATCGCACGGGCGGTGTGCGCGTGGACGCCGATGACCTCACCGCGCTGAAGGACAACGGCTGGGGCGCGCCTGAGATTACGATTGCTTGGCGTGCGAGTATCCGTCCTTCCGAAATTCTTCGTGCAGAGGTCCGTTAAAGGATTCGTCGTCACTCACTGTTACGCGGATCTTGGCCCTTGCTGCGCAGTTCGGCAGGGTTGGCCTTGACTCTTGATTGCTGCATCCCTGGTGACGCTGTGAGGTGCTGCGGCGACGGTAGCGCTGCCGATCATCACCAACGAAAAGCTCCATAGCCCCATGGTTAGGATGATCCCGGCATGCAGTGCGCAGTCCAGGATCAGTGCGATTCGGCGTGATCTGGTTCCACCGAGAATAGCCAACCCGATGATGAGTTCTATGGCGAGCGCACCCCAGGTGAGCATGACGGTAGGTAGCGCATGTGTCGTGATCGCTCGTGCGGCGGTGTCGATCGGTCCTGCGGATCCGAACATCGGGTTGCGGATGAAGTAATACTCCGCTGACCCGTCGGCCCAGTTGTCGACGCCGAATTTTGCGATGGCGCTGTCGATGTAGAGGTACGCGATCTGCAGCCGAACAAATATGAGCGCTGCGAGTGAGATCGCGGACAGTGTCGGTTGGGCTGGTGTGGATGGCGCCCGCCAGTGCCAGACCCGGTTGTCTGCGAGGCAAACCAGTATCAGTAGTAGCGTGACGACGCGGGCAACGGATTCTCCGCCGTCGGGCAAGGTGATGCTCCCGGAAATCGATACTGTTACCCATGCATGAATGATGCTGGTGTATCGAGGCCGGTATCCGGACGCAACTACTAGCAGCAGTACACCGATAATGCAGTGTTTGACGCCCAGGTGTGCGTCACCGCCGATGCAGTACAGTGAAATCGATTGTATCGAACCGCATTTGGGTCCTACTGTGCTGCCGACCGGGACCATTAACGCTTCGACGGGCGTGAAGGCCAGGATGGATAGCTGCGCGAGCGCGATGAGGGTTCGGCCAATTCCCAGGTAACGGGTGCGTGGATCGTAGTTTCTTACCCAGGCATTCAGCGGTGACACTTCATCCGCGTTTCGAGCGGCGTTCAGCCTCAGCACTGTGCGTCGATCCGCACGAGCGTGCTCGCCCGCAGTGTGTAGGGCACCAGATCGCGAAATGCCCATGGAACGGGTGTTGCGATGACCAAGTAGGCATCGCCGCACACGGTCGGGACAGGTGATGTGTTGGCCACGCTGATGGCCGGCGAATCTTGGTTCAGCTCTATGCAGCGAGCCGGTTCACCGTCGCAGGCCGTCCATTTCTCCGGCGGAATCGCCAGTTGGAGGTTGGCCAGCTCCGGCCCTTGTGCCCGCTGGGTCCGGGAAAGACCGAACGCATTGCTCGGACGACCCTGCGGAGTCGTGACGCCGCTAACAAAGCCCGAACCTTCGGACGCGTGGTAGACCAGGATATTTTCGGACTGGGCGTCTTTGGTGAAGAACGCCCAGTTCTGCGGTAGCACTTCGTTGAAGACGGTACGGAGTCCGCCGCCATCTTTGGAACTCAGCAGGTTGCTCGGCAGTGTGTAGAACACAGAGACTCCGAAGACAATTGCTAGTGCGGCAAGTGCCACAACGAATACGGTTATTGCTGCGGCCGGTCGACTGTCGACCGTAGGAGGTTCGGCTTGTTCGGACGCCGGCCCGCCGGTGTCGGCTTGGGGCGGCGAGTGTCGTAGCGTCATGCGGAAGGTCAGCTATTCGGAGACACTCGCCGCGCTGCTGCGCTCGCGGTGACGGCCGCGTAGATCATGTTGCCAACTGTGAAGGCCATGACGGTGAGAACGACGGTGACGCCAAGCCAATCGGGTACGTCGATGATGGCAAGCACGGCAAGAACGAATGCCCCGGCGATCAGGACAATGGAACCAATTCTGAAGTGGGGCAGTGCGTTTCGATGGCCCGCGTCCCAGGCTTGTTGGCTTTTGAGTGTGGCCGGTGTTCGGATGCCGATCCACCCGTTGACCTTGGTTTTGCCCTGCTGTATCCGCCGCACCGAAAACGCCATGCCCGATCCGAGGAGCAGGTAGAGAAGTGCCACGATCAACAACGAGGTCTGCATTTCAGTCATGTGTGCCCCATCCTTGCGTTTACAGTTCGGTGGCTAGCTGTGCCACGACGTTCTGTGAATCCAGAGTATTTGCGGTGGTGGGAAATTCGTACGAGATTGCTCCGGGGGTCACGTACAGGACCCATGCAACTTCGGTGACAACGGCTCCGTTGGCGTAACCGGCGACGTTCAGGACTGCGACGCCGTTGATCTCGGTGAAGACGTTCGCGTCATGCCACGCGAGTCCCTGCGTGGACACCACATCCGAGGACGGCGCAGTATTCTTCTCACGGCTGGCGACAGTGCGCAGGCCCTGCCCCAGTGCTGTCATAGCGGCCTGTGCAGCGAAGGGATCATGTTTTTGCACGCCCAGCGTGACCGTGTCGTGGAAGTTCGGCACTACATCAACTAGTGCGTTCGTCAACGCCTGCACTTGCTGACCGGTCGCTTCGGGAACATCGTCGGCGACTCGAGGCGTGAACTTACTACCCAGTTCGGGGTGTTCCTGCGCCGCGCGACCTGCTCCGAGGACGAGGAGCGACACGATCTCGGAATCGGAGTAGCTCCCGCCAGTCGAAGGATCGGGCGCGTCACTCTGCAGTGGTGAAGCTTGTGCGACCGACAAGCCGCTCCCCAGCAGCGCGCTCACTGCCATAGCAGAAGTGGCGGCACCGCGGGTAATACGTGAAGTCATAATGCCCCCTACATTGAATGTACTTAGCCGAAGTATTAACAAGGTAATCGGTCTGTCTTGCATCCGCAACAGGAAGGTTCGCTTCATGCGCGCGTGGCCGCCAAGGCGCGCACGGGACGTGACTAGACGCCCTCAGCCGAAGAGGGGACTGCCCCGAGTTCGGTTGACTCGTGGGGTTGAGTGATTCAGGCCGCGTGTGCGGTCCGGTTGATTGTCTCAAACTCGATGGGAGTGAGCTTGCCGAAGGCGTCGTTGACGGCGTTTGCGGTGATAGGTCTTCTCGATCCAGGTCACGATCGCCAGCCGTAGTTGCTCGCGGGTCGACCACCGCTGGCGGTCGAGGCCGTTCTTCTGCACGAGTGCGAAGAACGACTCCATCGCGGCATTGTCACCGCACGCCCCGACCCGCCCCATGGAACCTCGTAATCCGTTGCGCGACAGTGTATGTACGAACTTCCTGGACCGGAATTGGCTTCCGCGATCCGAGTGAACGATCGTCCCCACCGAGCCTCTTTGCGCTACAACATTATCCAATGCGGACACCGCTAACGAGGCCTTCATCCTGGAGTCGATCGAGTAGCCGACGATCCTGTTCGACCAGACGTCCTTGATCGCGCAGAGATACAGTTTGCCCTCGTCGGTGCGGTGTTCGGTGATGTCGGTCAGCCACAGCTCGTCCGCGGCGTGTGCGGTGAACTGACGGTCGACGAGGTCATCGTGGACCGGCGGGCCGGCCTTCCTGTTCAGGCCTCGCTTCTTCGAGAACACCGACCAGATGCGTTCTTGTGAGCACAACCGCGCGACCCGGTTCTCGCTGGCGGTGATGCCGCGGTCGGGTAGCTCGTCTGCGATGAAGCGGTAGCCGAATGCGGGGTCGTCGGCGTGGATTTCACGAGCAATGTTGATCAGATGCGCATCATCCCAATCTCGTTGCGTGACTGGCTGTTTCTTCCATTTGTAGAACGCTTGGGTGGAGAATCCGAGCACCCGGCAGGTCACTGTGACGGGGACTCCGTCGCCAGCAAGGTCGAGGACCAGCGGTGGGGGCACCTCCCGCTTGCGGGGGAAGATCATTTTGGGTTGACGTCCCGGGACAAGTAGGCAACCGCGCGACGCATGACCTCGGCTTCCTGCTCGAGCAGCTTGATCCGTTTGCGGGCTTCTCGCAGCTCGGCGGACTCGTCGAGGCCTGTCTTTGTGGCGGTGCCGCGTTCGATTCCGTCTTCGCGGTCGGCGATTTTGAGCCAGCGGTGCAGGCAACCTTCGGAGATTCCGAAGTCCTTCGCGATCTGACGCAGCGGGGCCTCGCCTTTGCGTGCGACGGCGATGACGTCGCGGCGGAACTCCTCGGGAATGCTTTCGGCATGGTGAACATCCTTCCACCGTGAGGAGTGATCCTCACAGATCAGATGTCAACCAAAGCCGGGGCAGTCCCCAATGCCGCGGTCTGCATCTGTACGAGTGAGGTGAAATCGCGGCCGTCCAGAACGAGACACGAATGTAAGGCATGGGCCGCTCGACCCGTGGTTTGTCCTTGGGTTTACGGGCCCGGGCGGGGTCGATCAGGGTTCCATAGAAGCTCGCCAGCTCCTGGTAGGCGGGGTTGATCATCGGGTCGTAGAGATCGGGTCGTTCGACACCGGTTTTGAGGTTGTCGCAGACCAGCCGGGCGGGGACGCCGCCGAAGTACTCGAACGCAGCGACGTAAGAGGCGTTCCACGAGGTTTGATCCATCCGAAAGACGGGTTGACCGAACATCTTCCGTGAGCACGCCAAGATCATCACGAACGCCCACACCGAGATGCGGCGGCCCAGGGCCGGGTCGAACCACATGCCGAGTTTGCCGTAATCGATCTGTGCTTCACTGCCCGGCTCGACGCTACCGCGCGGGACTGTGACTTTCTCTTCGAGCCGTTTCTCGGCGAATGTTGTTGCGATGTAAAGACGTACGGTCGATTCGGACACCTCGACGTTGCGATCGTCGCGTAGACGCTGCGCGATGGTGGCGACGGTGACCGGCACATCGAGTTGTTCGATGATCCACTTCCGGTGCGGTGCGATGTGTTCCCACGTCAAGGCGCGGGCTGCGGGATCGGACAGTGCAGGGAACCACTGGCCGATGCGTTCACGCCAGAGGTGTTCGTCGAAGACTTCCTCCGGTGTCGGTTCGACACCGTCACGCACTGCCGGTTGGAGGTACTTGCGGATGGTTTTGCGGTCGATGCCCAGCGCCTGATGGATCTCCACTTGGGATCGGCCGGCGTTCCAGTGTCGGAACATCTCGATGAGATCGTTCACGGTGAATGACTTCCTTTGCCACCTCAGGCCCCTTCCACGAGCCCTGGTAGGACCCCGTGTCAGGAGCGAACCTGAGCAGCACCCGGACCCCAGACCGACACGCCCCGGGGTGGGGAATTACGTGACAGCGGGTGAGGAATTACATGACGGACACCCCCTCAAGCCTGGGGAATTACGTGACCGCTGACAGATATGAACTTGCCGAGGCGTAGCGACGCGTGAACTCCGGAAAATTCTGATGTCGGTGCCCTGTGCGATTCTCCACGGCGTGGCGATCTGCATGGCGTGTGAACTGGAAATGCTCGATTCGGTGGGTTGCACATGGCGGCCCAGTCGAATACCCAATGGACGGACAAAGTGCCCCGACTGCGCTGCGCCGCCGGGAGCACTTCACCACCCGGGCTGTGACGGTGAGCGGTGCCGATGTGGCCAGATGCTCTCCTGCGGCAGCGGATGCGCAGTCGACGAGTGCGAACGTGAAGACGGCCACGACTACGTCGGTGGAAGCTGCAGGTGGTGCGGGCAACCGTTCGGACAGCTCCGCCTCGTCAGTGGCCCATGACATTGCCGGCAGGCATCCGGACTGTGCGGTCTGTCAGGTCGATCCCCGAGCTGTACAGGTGTCGATATCTTCCGGTCGGGTGCTGGTTCGCGAGATCACTGCTCTAGGGCATCATGGGCCTATGAGCGATCCCGAATACCTCGCCACTTTGCTTTCTGCGATCGATGGGGAGATCGCGCGAATCTCTGCCGCCGAATCAGGCTCTGACGAACAGGCATCGGCTATCGACGATGCGGCCGATGCCGTCTTCCGGTTGCGCGAGAAGGTCAAGGTCGGCTACTCCGGCAAGAAGGCCTACTACCTCGCGGCGTCGACCGATCCGAAGGGGATCAGGGTCGAGGGTATTTCTGCCCTGCACGGTAAGCGTGCCCACGAACTGGTCCGAGACGGTGGTTGGATGCACGCGGATTCCACCACCGTCCTCGAGGCTCTCGATGACGACCGAATCAGTCGGTACCACGCCATCGCGGGACGTGGGGTCGCACAGACGTTTCGCGACTCACGTGAATACCTGGCGGCGGCAGTAGCTCTCGCCGATAAGTAGTCCGAAGTAGCACCACGTCGAGGCAGCCGAACCCGTCGACGGTAGGTCCGGGCCTCACACGCTGAATGCCCCGCTGAAGTCGAGGGGTGCCGCCTCGAGGTGGCGTCCGCGGGGAGTGGCGTCGACGAGTTCGCCGTCGCGGACGACAATCTCGCCGCCCACGATCACGGTGACCGGCTTTCCTCGAAGTCGATGGCCCTCGTAGGGGGTGTAGTCGGTCGCCATGTGCAGTGTTTCGGTGGTCACCGTCCATTCCAGTTCGGGATCCCAGATGGCGATGTCGGCGTCGGACCCCGGCATCAGTGATCCCTTGCGGGGATACAAGCCGTTGGTGCGCGCTGGATTCGACGAGGTCAACTCCACGAATCTGCTTGCAGTCAGACCCAATCCGTCGACATAGTGCGAGTAGATCACCGGAAGACGCGTCTCGACTCCGGGCAGTCCGTTGGGCATGTGCCGCACGTCGTGGCTGTGCACCTGCTTCTGTGCGGTGTCGTAGCAGCAATGGTCGGAACCGATGGTGGTGATGTGCCCGGTGAACAGGTGTCGCCCGAGTTCCTCGACCACCTCGGCCGAGCGCAGCGGCGGGCAGCAGACGAAACGTTCGGGTTGTTCACCCTTGTAGGCCGAGTCGTCGAGGATCAGATGGTGGGCGACCGATTCGGTGAAGGCGACGAGCCCTCGCTTGCGAGCGTCCGCGACCAGTTCGACGGCAGCTGGAGTCGACTGATGCACGAAATAGACCGGCGCATTCTGTGATTCGGCGATCGCGAGAATGGCGGCGACCGAGGCAGTCTCGGCGAGCTCCGGCCGCGTCTGCGACATGTGTGCGGCATCGACTCCGTCCGATGCGGCTGCGAGGTTCTGCGCGTCGGTGACGATCGCGTCGGACTCGCAGTGGATGATGACCATTCCGCCGAGATCGCGAGTGGCCTGCATCGTGTTGAGGATGGTGTGTTCGTTCGCCATCGTCTCACCGGCGTAAGTGGTGAACATCTTGACCGTCCGAATACCGCCGTCCGCCAGCGTTTTCAGTTGGTCGGCGGTGGTGTCGGTCCACTCGACGACGCAGGCGTGCAGAGCCGAATCGCACAGTCCGCTCGACGCTTTCGCTCGCTGCACCTCGGCAGCGTTGAGCGGCTGTTGACCGGGACGGGGGATGGCGAAGTCGATGATCGTGGTGGTGCCGCCGAACACGGCCGCCGTCGTGCACTCGAGATACGAGTCGAGAGAGGTGAATTCACCGGAGGTGAATCCGACGTGGCAGTGGGGATCGACTCCTCCCGGCATGACCAGTTTTCCGGTTGCGTCGATGACCTCCGTTGCCGCGTCGACCTCAGTGCCAGGGGTGAGCACCGCAACGACTCTGCCGTCGTCGATGAGCAGGTCTGCCGGAGCGGCCCAATGGGATTCGACAACCGTTCCGCCACGCACGACCTTCATCGGGTGCTCGCGAGGTAGGTCAGCCATCCGCCGCGGTCACTGATGTCGGTGACGCCCGTGGCCGTCAGATAGCTCTCACGCATTCGCATCGACAGGGAGCCCGAGCCGTCCGCCAACTCGATGACGCCGAGTTCGAGTTCCTTCGGTTCCCTGGGAAGGAGCTCGTCGCGTAGTACGTCGTACTCGACCTCGTACAGCTCGCCCGGTACTACGAATCCATCGGTTGAGACCGGGTGCAAACCGGGAAATTCGTCGCGCACGGAGAAGAAGCGGTATTTCGGTGCGGTGTCGACTTTCCCGACAAATCGCGCCTGGTGCAATGCGTCGTTCAGGGTGCCGCCGGACATCGCCTGTCCGTTGACGAACATCGTGACCAGTGCCATGTGAAGCCCTCTTTCAGTGGGTAGGGAGGTGGACGAGGCGGTCGGGGGAGAACGCCGAGATATCGAGTTCTGGTTTTCTACCGTGCACCAGCTCGGTGAGGATGTGTCCCCACAACGGTGCGAAGGTGAACGAGTACGTGCCGCCTGCCACGAAGAGTCCCGGGGCTCCGGCGAGTTCGCCGATGACCGGCATCTCGTCGGGGGTGGTGACCACGGGGCCGGTCCAGGTATCGAGGAGCGCATTCTGGGCGAGCGCAGGCAGAAGCCGTCGAACCTGCTTCAGATTTCCTGTGGTGCTGTCGGATCTGCTCGGGGCCGTCTCGCTGTCGTGGAACGCACCTGCAGGCCAACCGCCGCCGAGGACGAGGCGTCCTGTTCGGTTCTGCTTGATCGACATTCCCTCGCCGACGTGCTGCACCAGCACTTCGAGCGTCCGAGGTGCGGCATCGAGCGAGTGCATCTGCAACGAGGTCGGAACGAGATCGAGCGATACCCCTGCCATAGCCGCGATCGGAGCCATCCACGGACCGGCAACGTCCATCACTACGGGTGCAATCCACGTTCCACCGTTGGTGCGCACTGTCCAGACATCACCGTCGCGGGTCAATCCGGTGACCGGTGTCGACGGATGTACAGACGCTCCTTCGACCGCGGCCTGCCGCAACAGGGCAGGACCGGCGAGGTCGGGTTCTGCGAATCCGTCCCACGGACACCAGGTTGCGGCCTGAACGCTCGGGCCGAACAGAGGCAGCGCCTGCCGAGCGTCTTCGCCGCTCAGTACCTCCGTCGGGATCCCCGCAGCTCGTTCCCATCGGTGCTTCGCGATGAGGGCGTGGACCTGCTCCTCGGTTTCGGCCACCATGAACCCGCCGCATCGGTTCAGCCCGAGACCGGGCACCGTCTCGTCCAGTGTGTTCCACAGCGAGCTCGTCGACTTCTGCAATGGAAGCAGTTGTTCGACGTCGACGGCTGTGCCCTGCCCGGGCCTGCGCGTATGAATGGTCTGGATGTGCAGGTTGCCCGCAGTCGTACCGGAGCCGGCGGTGTTGGGTAGGGTGCGATCGAGCACAGCAACGCGGGATCCCGCGCGGGTGAGGGCGAGAGCCGTTGCTGCACCGACGATTCCGGCTCCGATGACAACGACGTCGACCTCAGACCGCATGGACAGCTCCTACGGTCGCGTAGGCATCGTCGATACCCGATTCGACGATGACCGATTGCAGCGCGGCAAGCGTGTCGGCGTCGGTGACCGGCAACAGCGGTTCGCGCACGATGCCTCCCGGTTGGCCGAGAAGGTTCATCACGGCCTTCAACTGGGGGATGGGGGAGGCGTAGACGCCGCTGTAGTCGGACGCGATGAGCCGGCCCGAGAACGCGCGATAACGATCGACCCACATGCGCGCGGTGTCGGCGTCACGTGCAGCGACCGCCTCGTAGAACGGCACCGCGAAGGGCGCGCCCACCCCACCGCCGTCGATGTTGCCGTCCCCACCAAGCTCGAGCAGCGTGGCAAGGCCGCGTCGATGCAGGAAGCTCCCGAAGACACGGACGCGGTCGGACACGGCCTCGACGGTGTCGAGCATGGCGAGCCAATCACCGGTGCTGTCCTTGATCGCGACGACGTTCTCCAGGTCGGCCAGTCGAGAGAACAGGCCGGGTGCGGTGCCCATGTCGACCGAAACGCCACGTGGCCAGTTGTAGGCCATGAACGGCAACGATGTTGCGGTACTGACGCTTCGGTAGTACTGGAATGTCTCTTCCGCCGACGTGTGCACGTAGGGCGGAGGTGTCGCCAGTATGCCGTCTGCGCCGACGGAAGCAGCGTGCTTGGCAAGTGCGGAGGACTGCGCAGCTGTGTACGCACTGACACCGATCACGACAGGGAAGCGGCCTGAAACTGCTTCGATCGACGCTTCCGCGACGATCTTTCGTTCGTTGTCGCTCTGACTGAACCATTCGCCTGTGCTGCCGTTCACGAGTACACCGTGAACACCCGTCTGCGCGTAGAGATTCATCAGGTCGAAAATTGCCTCGGTGTCGACTTCACCCGACTGCGTGAACGGTGTGGGAGCAGCGGGCCAGTAACCGGACCACGCGACATCATCGCGATTCATGGGAGTGCCTTTCGGGCTCGGGACGATCGACGACGCGTCGTACCCGCATTTGTGGGATCGATTGCATAGACTGCCTTCGGGGTGGTCGAGTCGTCAAGCCGGAAACGTACTTGTAACGCGACCGCTGTCGAATATGTCTGTCCGAGGCGTGAAGCAAGAGAACGGAGAACCGATGGCGGTCACCTTGATCGACGTTGCGAGCGCTGCAGGGGTTTCGCGCAGCACCGCATCACGCGCATTGAGTGGATCGTCACTGATCTCTGCGGAGACCCGTGCAGCGGTCGAGGATGCGGCCCGGGTTCTCGGATATCGGCCGAACAGGGCTGCGAGCGCGCTGCGCTCCAACAGATCGCACTTGATCGGTCTGGTCATGAACAACCTGCTCAACGCGACCTTTCACACAGTCGCCGAGGTGGTCCAGAAGAGGGCGGCAGCCGGCGGATTTCAGGTCCTGCTCTGCATCACCGATGCCGATCCGGCGCGTGAGAACGACGTCCTGGCCATGCTGGGCGAGCACAACGTCGACGGCACGATCGTGATCGGCAGTGGACGGAGTGCGGCGGCGTCGAATGCGCTTCTGGAACAGGGCCGTGCGGTGGTCAACCTGATCCGTTCGGTCAAGGGGAGTTCGGCGTCGACGGTGCTGGCAGACGACGTCACGGGTGCTCGCGATGCGACAGCGCACCTGATCGAGCTCGGGCACAGTCGTATCGGCTATATCGGTGGAAACGAGGATGCGACGTCCGGACGTGAGCGCTACGAGGGTTATCGACTGGCGCTGGCCGACGCAGGTATTCCGGTCGACGAGACGATCGTCCGGAAAGGCCCGTTCACCACGGAATTCGGTGCCGAAGCGATCAACTCGTTACTGGATGCACCCCAGGCGATGACTGCTCTGTACGCGGCCAACCACGAGGCTGTCTTCGGCATCCTGCCCACGCTCGTCGGCAGAGGCGTGTCGGTACCGGACGAGTTGTCGATGATCTGCCACGAGGACATGCCGTGGCTCGCGATGTGGCAGCCGGCAATCACAGTCGTCGACAACGGCGCGGCCCAATTGGCCAACGTGGCCATGGACCTGTTGTTCCAGCAGATCAAGGACTCACTCGAACCCGACGGGCGTACGTATCGAATCGGTGCTCGTCTGGTGGAGCGGGCGTCGTGTGCCGAACTGTGATCGACGTTCTCGGATCGCAGAAATGGGGAGCGCGATCACGTGCGAACGGTTAACAGTTGATGTACCGCGTGTCGGCAGTGTCAACCGCGTTGACGCCTCCGAATTCGTCTGCGACGCTTGATGCAATCGATCCCAAAAGATCGACTCTTCTCGAACCACTCCATCATCGTCGCTGCCGCCCCGTCCTCGAACGTGTAGTGCTGCAGTCGATATCGAAAGGCTCGCTCAATGCGCAAGTTAACAGGACTCGCCGCTATCACTGTTGTGGTAGCCGGCCTCACTGCCTGTAGTTCCTCGGACGATTCCGCAGCCGCGCCGACGGACTGCACACCCACGCTCGGTGCTTCGGACCTCGCCGAGGAAGGCGTACTGACGATGGCCACCAACGCAACTCTTCCGCCCATGCAGTACGTCGATCCGAACGGGGACGTGATCGGCATGCGCGTCGACCTCGGTAAGGAGATCGCCAAGCGCCTGTGTCTGACGCCGAAGTTCGTCAACATAGAGTTCGAGGCGCAGATTCCCGGTGTGCAGGCCGGCCGCTGGGACATGATCGACACCGGCATGTTCTACACGCCCGCACGTGCCGAGACCATCGATCTCGTCCCGTACGAGGTGCAGGCAGTCTCGATCTCGGTGCCCTCGGGCAACCCCGAATCGATCTCGAGCGTGGACGATCTGGCGGGCAAGACCATCGGGGTCGAAGCGCCCGGGTACGAGTTCGACACGTTGACCGCCATGGCCGAGGAATTTGCGGCCGAAGGAAAGCCGGCGCTGACGGTGCAGACGTTCAAGACCAATGCCGATGCCTATCAGGCGCTTTCGGCGGGCCAACTCGACGGCACCTCCATCGTAGAGTCGGTCACGTCGTTCTACCAGGAAGACGGACGCTTCGAGACAGCCGTCGGTGGAATCAACGAGGCACCCCTTGCCATGGGATTCGCCAAGGGCAGCAAATCCTCCGCTGAGGTGGCACGCGTGCTGTCGGAGATGAGGAGCGATGGATATCTGCCCGATCTGTTCGAGCAGTACGACGTCACCGGATACGAGGGCGATATCGCCGTCAGCACCGGTCCTCTCGACAGCTGATCCGACCAACGCAAGTCGAAAGGCACCCACATGTGGTCCTGGGACGCATTCTTCTCCATCCTGACGAGCACCCAGCTGCTCGAAGGCGCATGGGTCACTATCTGGCTCACCGTGGTCAGCATGATCCTCGGACTCGCTCTCGCAGTGGTGGTGGCCTCCGCGCGATCGTCCAAGCTCGTACCCCTGCGGTTGGTCGCCGGGTTCTACGTGTGGCTGATGCGCGGCACGCCTCTACTGGTGCAGTTGGTGATCATCTACACCGGACTGCCTCAGGTCGGCATCAAACTGGGCGTGATCGAGGCGGCACTCGTCGGCCTGGTTCTCAACGAAGCCGCATACCTGTCGGAAATAGTGCGTTCCGGATTGCTGTCGGTTCCCACCGGACAAACGGAAGCGGCACGGGCCCTCGGTATGTCACCCACGAAGGTCTTCCGGGTGGTGGTTCTCCCTCAGGCACTGCGGGTGATGATTCCTCCACTCGGCAACAGCTTCAACGGATTGCTCAAGACCACAACGCTGGTATCGGTCATCTCGGTGCAGGAACTGCTGCGACGGACACAGTTCTTGGTGCAGGTGAATTTCCGAGTGCTGGAAGGGCTCTGCGCGGCAGCGTTGTACTTCCTGGTGCTGACAACTCTGTGGGGGTTGATTCAGAAGATGATCGAAGTACGAGTAGGACGTGGATACGACCGCAATTACCGCCGTAAGGGCGGCCCGTCGAGTCCGAAGCTCGACGACAGCGCGATGAAAGCCGAGGCTGTGAACCGATGACGAGTGCGACGTCTGCGACCACGAAGACCACGACGATGGTCGAGGTCAGGAATATGACGAAGGCCTACAACGATCTCGTCGTCCTCGACGACATCGATTTCACGGTGGACAAAGGGGAAGTGGTCCTGCTCCTCGGACCGTCGGGAAGTGGAAAGAGCACCCTGCTGCGCACGCTCAACTGCCTCGAGACGATCGAATCCGGGACCGTCCGAGTATGCGGCGAGATGATGGGCTTCTCGGAAGGGGCCAAGCGAACGCCGCTGTCGGAGGCGCAGATCGCCAAGCAGCGGCACCACACAGGAATGGTGTTCCAGAGCTTCAACCTGTTTCCCATGATGACGGCGCTGGACAACGTCGCATCGGGTCCGCGTCATGTTCTCGGTACGCAGAAGGACAAGGCGCGCAGGCAAGCTCAGGAACTGCTCGACCTCGTCGGCCTGTCGGACAAGGGGGCGAACTACCCGTCACAACTGTCCGGTGGTCAGCAGCAACGCGTGGCGATCGCCCGAGCGTTGGCGATGAAGCCCGAAGTGATGCTGTTCGACGAGCCCACGTCTGCCCTCGATCCCGAGATGGTCAACGAGGTCCTCGACGTCATGCTTCGACTGCGCGACGAGGGCATGACGATGGTGGTGGTCAGCCACGAAATGGGCTTCGCGAAGGCGGCCGCAGACAGGGTCGTCTTCATGAGCGACGGGAAGATCGTGGAAGAGGCACCTCCCGGTGAGTTCTTCGACAATCCCAAAAGCGCTCGTACACAACAATTCTTGAGTCGTATTCTCTGACGGGCGTAAGTGGCGCCGACCATGCGTGCCGTAGGTCGAATGAATGTCGAGCTGGGGGGGCACGCTGCCGGGTCCGTCGACGCCTTCTGTCGCGATGTCGTCCAACCTCTGAAGCCATGGGTCCCGTCGGCACCGGGAACGTCCTCGGTCGAGACCGTGGCCGACTGATCGGACCCATCAAGGCGAACCAACTGCACCGAACCCCCGTCGTGTTGGTTAGTCTATCCCAACATAGGCAACGTTTGCCTAACTTGGATGATGGGGAAAGAATGCGGACCTTGAGAATTTCAACGACTCGAACGCGGGGATCTCGGCGCACGCTGGCGACGACATTCGCAGTGCTCTCGATGGTGGGCGTCACCGCGTTGAGCGGATGTTCCTCTTCGGACAACGAGCCGGGGGAGTCGAACACGACCAGTTCGGAGTCCGGTTTCAGCTACGTGGACGGCCGCGGCGAAACCGTCGAACTAGACGCGGTGCCGTCGCGCATCGTGGCCAGCGAACAGGCTGCCGCAGCGTTGATCCCGCTGGGCATCAAGCCGGTCGGCATCTGGGGAGGGAGCTCCTTCGAGTCGTCGATCCCGCTGCGCGGACTCGATCTCGACGGCATCGAAAGCGTGGGACAGGCATACGGCGACATCGACGTCGAACAGGTCGCGGCCCTCGATCCCGATGTGCTCATCACCGGCTGGTACGCCGGGGACGCCTACGGCGGCCTCGGTCTGGAAACATCCGACCTCGCCAACCAACTCGAGCAGGTCGCACCGTTCCTTTCTGTCTCCGCGCAGAAGCCCTCCTCCGAGACCCTGCAGGACTACGAGACACTGGCCACCGAACTCGGTGCCGACGTCGATACCGACGCGAACCGGGCCGACCGTGAGGCCTACGACTCCGCTGTCGCCGACCTGAAGGAAGCAATTGCTGCCAAGCCGGGTCTGACCGCGATGGCCATCTCCCCGTCGGACCAGTACTACGTCGCGATCAACGACGAGTTTCCCGAACTGCGTGACTACCAGAACTGGGGTCTGACGCTTCTCGAGTCCGACGTTCCACGCGCCGCCGACTCGGGATCCTTCACGCCCGTGAGTTGGGAGAATGTCGGTCAGTATCAGCCGAATCTCATTCTGCTGGACACTCGTTCGTACTCGACCCCGCTGGCCGAACTGGAAGCCGACCGTCCGACCTGGGCCCTGGTCAACGCTGCGGAGGCCGGAAACATCGCCGACTGGACCACCGATGCGACCAACAACTACGCGAGCTACACCGCGCAGATCGTCGACCTGACGGCGGCGATCGACAAGACGACCGTCTAGATCCACAACTTCGGATCGGAGACCGAGTCACTGCCCCCACCTCGGCAACCCCGAGGTGGGGGTACGTCATTCGATGCGAGCCCAGATGTAGTCGGCCACTCGTTGCCCGAACACCGACCAGTTGTGCGCCTGACCTAGCTGTGCATGCTCGAGGTCGACGGAGTGCACGTGGACGGTCCCGGTGATTCTGTCCTGCCACTGGCGGTCTCGGCGACGCAGCATCTCCAGGGGCGTTCCACGAGAAGCTCCGATCAGCAACGCGTCGCCCGCGTGGCGGCCGACCGTCGGTGGTATCGACAGAGCGAGGTGCCGACCGAGGGTGCGCACCAACCGGTCCTGTACCTCGGAAGCGAAGCTCGACAGCAGCGGATCCGTCTGCATGTGGCGCCGAAAATTGTTCTGCGCCTCCTCTATGCCGTTCTCAGACAGATCCTCACGTTCGGCCGTGTCTGCGCCGGCGACGTCTGCGTAGGAATCGAGCAAGACCAGCGACGCCACTTCTTCGCGCCGCTCGTGCAGACGCGCGGCGATCGCGTGTGCGAGCTGCCCGCCGAAAGACCATCCGAGCAGGTGGTACGGACCGTGTGGTCGGACGGCTCGGATCCGCTCGACATGGTCGTCGACCAAGGCCTCGATCGACGTCAACTCGATCGCGTCGTCGCCGCTCTGCAGCGCCGGGTCCTGGATGGCGTATACCGATATCGAGGGATCGAGGAACCGCAAGGCTCCGATGTAGGACCAACTGAGACCTCCGGCAGGCTGCAGACAGAACACAGCGGGATCGCCGGCTCGACGCAACTCCACCACCGGTGCGAGCATGCCGTCTCCGCCACCGTCGATGACCGCACGTGCCAGACCCGCGACTGTCGGTCGCGCGTAGATGTCACGCACGCCGAGCTCGAGATCCACCGCGCGCAGACGAGACGCCAACCGGACAGCAGCCAGTGAATGCCCACCCAACGCGAAGAAGTCGTCGTCTCTGCCGATCTCGGTCACGCCCAACACGTCGTGGACCGCATCGGCGATCAATGATTCGACATCGCCTCGCGGACGGTCCACCGGCTCGGCACTCTCCGACGGTGCAGGCAGCGCCGCGACGTCGAGCTTGCCGTTGACCGTCAGCGGCAGGCTGTCGACCACCTGCACCGATGCCGGGACCATGTAGCTCGGAATCAGTTCCCGTAGAACGTCTTTGACCGATGACGCGGTGATGTCCGACGCTTCCGGGCCGTCGACGAGGACGTACGCGGCCAGTTCCGTACCGCCTGCCCGCTCGAACACGGTCACCGCGGCGCGCACGATGCCAGGGAGCCGCTGCAGCGCGTCCTGTATCTCCCCGGTCTCGACGCGATGGCCCCTGATCTTCACCTGATTGTCGGCGCGGCCGTGATAAGAGATCAACCCGTCCAGGTCGCGTGATACCAGGTCACCGGTTCGATACATTCGAGAACCGTTGTCCGTGAACGGGTTTGCCACGAAACGTTCCGCAGTCAACCCGGGCCGTCCGTCGTATCCACGAGCGAGGCCTGCACCCGACAGGTAGAGCTCGCCGATGACGCCGGGTGCCGACAGCCGCAATGCGGTGTCGAGCACATGCGCGGTGGTGTTCAGAATGGGCCGACCCAGTGTCGGCGTCGCTCGGTCCTGCACGTCGGCACCGAGCGCGTTGATCGTGTACTCGGTGGGCCCGTAGAGGTTGTACCCTCCCGTTCCGGGTGCGTCTCGTAGGTCGGACCACAGGCGGTCTCCGACCGCTTCCCCGCCGAGCGAGACGAAGACAAGACCCGCGGAGTCGTCGTCCCGCACGGACGTGTTCAGGCACCGAGGGCGGGCCAGCAGACCGGCGTCGACGAGATGTTCACCGTAGGTCGGTGTGACGTCGAAGGCATCGATTCTCTCCGCATCGAAGTAGTCGAGGAGAATCGCCGGATCGCGTCGCGTCTGCTCGTCGATCACGTGCACCGTGTGGCCCTCCAACAGCCAGAACAACTGCTCCCACGATGCGTCGAACGAGAACGACGTGGTGTGCGCGATCGCCAACTGTCTGTGCCCGGCCCGAGCGACGACGGGTTCGAAAATTTCCTTGCGGTGGTTGACGAACATGTTCGTCAACCCGCTGTACGGGACTGCAACCCCTTTGGGGCGCCCGGTCGATCCCGACGTGTAGATGATGTAGGCAAGCTGGTCGAGTCGCCGCGCGACATCGCCGGGTGCCGGCAGTCCGTTTCCGACACCTTCGATGTCGAGTTCGATGACGACAGCGGACTGTTCGGTCGTGACGCCCTGCAGCTGTTCCGCCAGCGTGCTCGTCGTCAGAACGACGTGCGGGCGCGATTCGCGCACGATGTACTCGATGCGGTCGACGGGCATCTCGGTATCGACCGGAACGTAGGCAGCTCCGGCGGCGAAAACACCGAACAGCGCCTCGACCATGAGCTCGGTGCGGGGGAGGAAGAGCATGACCCGCGATTCCCCGACGACGCCGTGCGCTCGCAGCAGCGCACCGAGATTCAGTGCGCGTGAATGCAGGTCGGCAAAGCTCCACCGAACATCCCCGGCCACCAGTGCCAGCGCGTTCGGTCGGTCGGCAGCGCGTGCAGCGAACAGGTCCCACACCGTGTGCTCGGGTACAGCCGAGCCGAGTGCGCCCGAGTGTTGCCGCGTCCACGCGAGCTCACGCGGAGTGAGCAGAGCGATGCTCGCCGCCGCCTCGTCCGGTGCCGCGGTCAGCGCGGCCAACGCCGCCCGATAGGTGTCGGCAATCGCTGCTGCCCGGGCATCGTCGAGAGCGTCCCGTCGATGCATCATTCGTACCCGGGCACCGGACTCCACCGGCGCGACAACCACCGTCAGTGCGTAATGCGTTGCATCGCTGAGCTTCTGGTCGATCACCCGAAGTGCGCCATCGGGACCCAAACGCTCGTCGGGCGGGACGACCGGGATGTTCTGGAAGACGAACAACGTATCGAACAATCCACGGTGCCCGGCGCACTCCTCCAGGTCGGACAGCGCGAGATACGGATGGGTCAGCAGCGGGCGTCGCTCGTCCTGAATACGGGCCAAATGGTCACGAACGGCGAGAGCAGGATCGATGCGCACCCGCAGCGGGACCGTGTTGAACAGCAACCCCAGAAGCTCGTCGATACCGGGGATCTCGGCCGGCCGACCGGACACCACGGTGCCGAACACCACATCGTCCTGGCCGGTGAACTTCTGCAGAGTCAGCGCCCACGCAAGTTCGTACACGATGCTCGTCGTTACGCCGGTCTGCGCAGCGAGTTCCTTCACCTCTCGGGTGAGTGAGCGATCGAGATGGAAGACCGTCTCCGCCGAGCCGGCCGGATCGACCGATGCCGCGGTGCGCCGGGGAGCGAGCAGAGTCGGCCCTGGCGTGCCTGCGAGCTGGCGTCGCCACATCTGCAGGCCCGCATCACGATCACGAGTTCTCAGCCACATCACGTAGTCGTCGTACGACGCACGGTGACTCGACTCGGTACGGCCGGGCCGGGTGTATTCGTCGAGAACGGCCCGTAGGAATCTCCAGATGGACCACCCGTCGAGAACGAGATGTTCGATGGTGAACACCAGTGCACTCCGGCCCTCGGGGAGCAGCGCCACGCCCAGTCGGACGAGCGGCGGCTGCACAGGATCGAATCCCTGTGCAGCCTCGCGCCTTTCGAAGCGTGACAGCTCCACCTGAGCCGCATCGGCGTCGAGATGTCGCAGATCCGTCGTCGCCCAGGGCATCCGGACCGTTCGCGGCACTGCGGCAACGGTGCGCTCACCGAGCTGGACATATCCCGCACCGACCTGCGGGTGCGCGGCGAGCACGGCGTCCGCGGCACGTCGCAACAGATCCGTGTCGAGCGAGCCGGAGAGTCGCATCACCGTCTGCGACAGGTAGATCCCCTCGCCCTGTCCATCCAGCTGCTGATGGAAGAGAAGCCCGTCCTGCAACGACGTCGTCGGGTAGATCGCTCGCAGCGGGCCGAGAATCGACTCCACTGATCGACGCTCCCGCGGGTCGAGTCCGGCCATGTCGGTACTGCGATCGACGCCGTCCGCGAAGGCGCTGTCCACCACTGGATTGACTCCGGAACCCACTGCGTTCACCCTGGTCGCGACAGCCTTCGCCAGGCGCTTGGCGACGTGGGCGACGTCGATGTCGGCGAGTGCGGACACCGAACATGCGCACGACCACGATCCGGAGTCGGTTCGGAGGAACCTGACGTTTATCGCGGGCTCGGTGTCACTCTGTACGAGGTGATGCCCTTCGGCACTCGAAATGTGGATGCGGACCTGCAGATCGGCAGTCGGTAGGTCGTCGAACACGCCGGGGGTGTGTGCGCTGAGGTGTGCGGCCACTCCGAAGGAGGCGGCGTGCTCGGGGTCGGCATCTGCGCCGAGCAGGGTGCCCGCGTCGATCACGACGGGTAGCCCGCGGCGCAGGCAACCCACTGTTCGGGAACCGTGTTCGACGTTTCGGTCTCGGTCGGATTCGTCGACCCACAGCACCATCGACTCGATACCGGCGAGTTCCGTCATCACCTCGCGCACCGACTCGAGGACAGTCGTCCGAGTCTCGACGATGCCGGGAAGTCCGGCCGTGGTCAGTGGTGCAGAACTCTCGGCACCACCACTCGCGGGTGCTGTCGGGACGGAGAAGAGGGGCGACGCTGTTTCTCGCCGGTCGATCACATCCACGGCCGCATCCACGACATCGAGCCACGTCTCGGCGTGGTCGACGATCGAAAGGTCCTCTGCCAGTTCCTGATCGAGGCGTGCCCATCGTGCCGAGGAGCCGACCGCCACGTCGACCACCGATCGATCACTCGTCAATGCATCGAGAACGGACGGCCATGACTCCTCGTCGACCGCCGCGTGGGTCATCTCCACTCGCAGTGCACCTTCGCCCGTCCAACCGGCTCGAAGACCCCCGTTCGCGACAGCCCCGAATTCCGTTTCTGCACTGTGGATCCGAGACCGCTCGAGAATCTCCGTTGCCGTCAGAGGGGTACGCACCGGCGTGTCACCGTCGGTGTCTGGACCGGTGGAGAGCATGTCGTGCCGAAGGTGGAGGCCGATGAGCGTCGCCTGGGCACGGCGGATCTGCCTCTCGGACAGGGGCAGTGTGCGTGACCGCCTGCCGGGACGCGGCCGAGCGGGTATCCGGATCCGTCGCGGGGCCGGGTCGTTCGGACTGGTGGCCAGTTCGGAGATCCGCCGGTTCGGATCTGCGACGGCCTGAGCTGCGATCAGTGTCATGTCGTCCAGAATCGTTCGAATGGTTCTGTCCTCGAACAGTTCCCGGCGGTAGAGGATGTCGAATCCGAGTCGACCCGATTCGCCTCGTGGACCGATGGCGGCGATCAGATCGAACTTTGACGACGCGTCGTCCGGTGGGCGGAGGACTCCGTCTACGGGCCCCAGCGACACCGGTTTCGGTCGCGTGTCCACCTCGGCGATCATCACCTGGAACAGTGGATGCACTCCCGGCGTCCTCGCGGGCCGGAGCCACTCGACGACCTCGTGGAACGGGGTGGCGCGACGGTCCACACAGTCGAGCATCGAACTCCTGGTCCGCGCGGTCAATTCGGTCACAGTGGGGTCGCCGGTGAGGTCGGTGGGCAGCACGATGGTGTTGACGTAGAGCCCCACCGCATCGGTCAACGCCTCCGGTGGCCGAGTATCGACGGCCGTGCCCATCGGGATCAGGTCGCCGCCGCCGTGGGCACGCAGTGCGAGCGCAGTGACGATCTGGAGAAAAATCAGTCGGCTGATGCAATTCGTCGTGCAGAACTGCTCGATGTCGTCGGCGAGAAATGCGGGCAGCACCGTTTCGATGATCCGCCCCGCGGTGGACGGCACTTCGCTGCGGGCGTGATCGAGCGGGAGAGCGACGGGCTCGACGTACGGTGCAAGAGTGGACGTCCAGAACGGTCGATCTGCCGTGACGTCGATGGAGCCTTCGTCCTCCGCATACTGCGCGTAGTCCACCGCCGACGCCGGCCAGATCGGTTCCTCGCCTCGAGCACGCGCGTCGTACGCGATCCGGATGTCTTCCAACAGGATCGGCACCGAACCGCCGTCGGCGGCGATGTGGTGCACCGTCAGGACCAATCGAGACCGGTCGTAGAGATCTGCGGCGAAGGGGATCTCGGTGCCGAGGTCGAATGTGCGGGGGTTGTACGGCTCACCTCGACGGTCCGCTACCTCCACTGCGGCAGTGGGTTTCAGGTGGCGCAGCACCCTGCCGTTGTCGTTCGAGTATACACTGCGCAGCGATGCATGGCGTGTTGCCACATCTGCCAGTGCATGGGCCAAGACGTCCAGATTCGGATCCGAGGTCAGATCGAGGTGAACCGGCATGGTGTACGCATGGCGGTCCGTTTCCATCTGATCGAGGAACAGCATCCGCTGCTGTGCAGTCGACGCCGGCCCGGTACGTGCGGACGTGTGGGTGTTCGTCATCGGTGAACTCCTGATGCGAGGGTGCCGAGAAAGTGTTCCGCCACTGTCGACGCGGTGAGAGTGTCCGAGAGCGCGAGGTGATGCACGGACAGCAAGGCGGACCATCCGTCGCTCTCGTGTTTTTCGACATGGATGTGGAGCAACGGGCCGGTGTCGACATCGATCCCGTTCGCGACGCTCGCCGAATTCTCTTCACCTGCAACGTGCACGACGGTCTCGAGGTTCACCGCGTCGGGATGTATCTCGAAGGCTTTCCACAACCTGCGCCGGGAGCGGTCGATGCGGGTGCGCAGTGCCGGGAACGTTTCCATCAGCGTTGTTGTCGACCGGCGCACCTCCCTGTCGAGGTCTACCGCGGTCAGATCGGAGCGGATGTCGATCTCGACCCGAACCGTCTCGATACGGTCGTCGATGTCCAGGCCCGACTTCACCGCGGTCCTGGCGAGATCGGGCAGCGGCACAGCGACATCGGCACGGGAAACATGCTCGTGGGAAGCATCTTTCGTCACCACGTCGTGCACCGCGGCCTCGGCGAGTGCGGCTACCGTGCGGAGATCGAAGATCTGCATCTCGGTGATACGCCAGCCGCGTCTGCGCGCGAGGGTGACCGTGCGAATTGCGCTGATGCTGTCGCCGCCGACTCGAAAGAAGTCGTCGTCGATGCCCATGTCGTGGGCCTCGAGTCCCAGGGCTTCGGCGAAGGAGGCACGGATCGCGATCTCGCTGTCGGTTGTCGGTACTCGATCACTCGACGCCGAGACCTGAAATTCGATGGGGGGAAGGCCGTTGCGGTCGAGCTTTCCGCTCGAGGTCAGCGGGATCTCGTCCAGGATTGCGATACGAGCCGGAATCCACGACGCGGGGAGGATACGGGTGGCCGTGAGGCGAATATCGTTCTCGAGCAGAGCCGTTCCGGCATCTGCGACGACGTATCCGACGAGTCGCGGCCCGGCTGCCGTGATCTGTTGGGCCGCGGCGCTCGACCGGACGCCGGGATGGGCGCGAAGCGCGGCCTCCACCTCGGCCAATTCGATACGTTGGCCGGCCAGCTTGATCTGGCCGTCGGTGCGGCCGAGATACTCGATACTGCCGTCACGTCGTTGCCGCGCACGGTCGCCGGAGTGGTAGAGGCGGGCACCGGGGACGTCGGCCCGGGGGTCGGCCACGAACCTGCTCGCGGTCAGCGCAGCCTTGTCGTGGTACCCGCGGGCCAGTTGCGTTCCCCCGAGGTAGAGATCTCCCTCGGCACCGGGCAGCACCTCGGCGAGCGTGTGATCGAGTATGCGGCAGTAGGTGTTCCACACCGGCGTGCCGATCGCGACGGACAGCTCTGCGACCGGTCCGCGCGCCGAGACGTTCTCGGCGGTCACATCGATTGCCGCTTCGGTGGGGCCGTACAGGTTCAGCAGGGTCGCCCGCGGGAAGACCGTGGCCACCGACTGCGCATGCTGCGCTGTCAACGGCTCGCCGCTGCAGACGATCAGCCGCAGCGCACTGGCGTCGAGGACAGGGTTCGCGGGTTCGGACGTCGCCGTGGTGAGGAATTCGCCGAGCATCGAGGGAACGAAGTGGACGATGCTGACTCCGTGCGTCGCGATGAGGTCCGCCAGCTGCCGTGGATCTCGGTGGCCGCCGTCTTCCACCACGACGACCGACGTTCCGGTGACGAACGGCAGAAAGATCTCCCAGCCCGAGACGTCGAACGACGCGGGCGTCTTCTGCAGGAACACGTCCGTATCGGTGATCTCGTGATGTTCTGCGGCCCAGAGGACGCGGTTCACGATGGCCGAATGGGACACCGCGACGCCCTTCGGTCGTCCGGTCGAACCCGAGGTGTAGAGAACGTACGCCGGATGATCTCCGCGCAGCGGGCGTCGGCGTTCGTTGTCGACGACCGGATGTGTAGGAAGTTCGGCCAGCCGAGTGGCCACCGCTGGGTCGGCGAGATCGATCAGGGGCACATCCGAATCGGAGAAACGTGCAGCGATATCGGCGGTGGTGACGATCGTGGCGGCACCGGAGTCTTCGAGCAGGTAGCGAAGCCGTGATTGGGGCAGTGCTGGATCGAGTGGCACGTAGGCGGCTCCCGAGAAGGTCACGGCGAGGATCGTGACGATCAGCTCGGGTGACCGATCGAGTGCGACCGCCACGACGTCCTCGGGTCCATGACCGGAGTCGATGATCAACCGTGCCAATGCGGACGCCTCGCCGAGGACTGTTCTCAGGTCTCGGCGACGATCTTCGAATATCAGCGCCGCGCCGTCCACCGGTGATGCGCGAGTGGTGATTCGGTCGAGCGTCAGGCCGGGTTCGATGTCTCGTCGAGCGCCGGAGAGTCGCGACAGAGTGGTGTGATCCTGGGCGTCGAGCAGATCCACCGCGTCGACCTGCAGGTCCAGCGAGGCCGGCATACGCTGCAACACCGTTTCGAGTCGCCGCATCAGTGCGTGGGCGGCGTCGGTGTCGACGACGTCGGTTGCGTACTCGACAGCAAGACCGACGGCCGAATCGTTCTCGTACAGAGTGATACTGACGTCGTACTTGGCCGTACCGGTGTCGACGGGCAGCCGTTCGGTGACCAGGTCGCCGAGAGCCAGAGTGCCCCCGCCGTCCCGGGGTGGTTGGTGGACCACCATCACGCGCACCGGAGGCTGCTCGCGCAGCGCCGGCACCGCGGCCACGACCTCCTCGTACGGTGCCCTCGAATGTGCGAGCGCGTGCAGCGTCTGGTCCCGGGTACGCGCGAACACTTCTCGTACCGTGGGGTTTCCGCGTAGATCTGCTCGCAGCAGCACGGTGTTCAGGTGGAAACCGACTTCGTCGCTCGCGTCGTCGCGGCCTGTTTGAGGGGACCTGATCGACATCGGGGACGCCGTGAGGAACTGCTCACCCGATCCGCACGCGCGCAGTGCGATCGCCGTCGCAACCTGAGTGGCCATGTACATGCTCGCCCCGCACTCGCGCGCCGTGGACCGCACAGCCGCTGCGACGTCGTCGGCAACGACGCGTCTGATCGTCCGCCCGGTCCGTGCGCTCGTATGGCGGGCAGCGCGCCAACCCGGTACGTCCAGGACCGGCGGTAATGGAGTCAGATGTGCTCGCCACGAGGCGATCTCGGACCCATGATCCTCCTCGACCACCGCCGTCGGAGGCGGTGCGGTACCCAGGTCCAGCGGTGCCCGGCCGGCACCGCGCGCAACGTAGGCACGCGCGAGGGTGCGCAGCAAAGCCGGCTCCGACCATTCGTCCGTCGCGATGTGATGCACGGCGAGAACGAGTGTCGCGCAGTCCTGCTCGTCGTGGTGAACGAATACGCCGGCGCGCAGCGCAATCGACTTCGAGGGATCGAATCGTTCCTGCAGGAACTGCTCGGTCGCCCGCGCCACCTTCGAAGACGACACGGCGTGACGTCGCAGGGGAGGGGCCGAGCGTTCGTCACTCGGGTCGAGGATCTCGACCGTCAGTGCTCCGTCGTTCTCGACGTACAACGACCGCAGAGATCGATGACGTGCGGTGACGTCGGCGAGTGCCTGTTCGAGAGCGGAGAGGTCGAGGGGACCGGCGACCCTGAACACCAGCGGCACCGTGTAGGTTCCGCCGTGTCCACTGAGTCTGTCCGCCAACCACATTCGTCGCTCTCCGGCGTTCATCGGCCGCATGCGCGCGTCGATGTTCCCCGTCTCGTCGATGTCCGGTTCGTTGTCGACGCACGGGGGCGTGTCCGCTGCGTCGATGTAGGCGGACAGGGTCGCGACCGTCGGGTGATCGAACACCGCTCGCACCGATATCCGTAGGTTCAGATCCCGATTGACCCGCGTCACCAGACGCATCGCGGCCAGCGAATCTCCGCCGAGGTCGAAGAAATTGCTGTCGGGTCCGATGGAATCCATGAGTGCCTGCGAGCCGGCTTCGCGAGCGAGCAAGGCCACGATGTGTTCGGCCAATCGCCGTTGACCGTCGGTCAGCGGGCCCGCCGGCGCACCTCCGACATCCGGGACCGGCAGGGCACGGCGGTCGACCTTGCCGTTGACGGTCGTGGGAAACGCCTCGAGCACCATCAGATGTGCGGGAATCATGTGCTGAGGCAGCAGCGTCGTCAGATGCGCGAGAACACTGCGAGAAAGGTTGTCCGAGTTCGGTTTCGCATCGTCCGTGGGGATCACGTAGCCGCACAGAACGGGTGTTGCCGCTGCGTGCACGAGCACGACGGCAGCGCGAACCTGTGGATGAGTGGCTGCGGCGGCTTCGATCTCTTCGAGTTCCACCCGCATGCCGCGGATCTTGACCTGGTTGTCCGCTCGGCCGAGGAAGTCGAGTGTTCCACCTTCCGTCCAGCGAGCGCGGTCACCCGTTCGATAGGCGCGGCCGCCGACCTCGAGCGCGAAGGGGTCTGCGACGAATCTCGCGGCAGTCATGTCCGATGCGCCGACGTAGCCGCGCCCGAGCAGGTCACCTGCCGCGTAGAGCTCGCCGCCCATGCCCACGGGGAGCGGTCGCAGGCGGTCGTCGAGCACATACAACCGGCAACCCGGATTCGGTTGTCCGATCGAGGTGGAGATTCGGTCCGATCCGGTCCCGTCGTACACCACGTGGGAGACCCCGATCGTCGCCTCGGCCGGCCCGTACCCGTGATAAAGGGTCCCGGTCATGCGAGACCGGAACCGCGAGAACAACTCCGGAGTGAGAACTTCGCCGCCGCACCAGACGTGGCGAACCCCTGCCATCGCATCGGTCCCGGCGCTGGTCTCGAGGAGCACGTCGAGCATGGAGGCGACGAGATACACGAAGGTCACTCGCTCACGGGATATCAACTCCAGCAATCGCTGTGGGTCCCGATCCTCGCCGGGTCCCGCCACGACGACGGTTCCTCCCGAGCACAGCGGGAGCAGTAGCTCGTTGATCGAAATATCGAATGCGAGTGGAGCTTTGAAGAGGCTGGCATCACCCGGGCCCACCTTCAGGATGTGCTCGATCTGCCATTTCATCCGGCTGGCGATGGCCTCGTGCCGGATCATGGCACCTTTCGGCCGACCCGTCGAGCCCGAGGTGAAGATGACGTATGCCAGGCCGGCTCCGTGACGGACCACTCCCGACGGCGGGGTGACCGGTCGGCTCTCGTGCTCCCATCGGTCGAGGGCCACCGCTATCGACAGCACCCCCGTGTCCTCGTTCGACTCCGAGCTTCCTGGACCGCGCAATGCCACGCCGATGTTCGCGTCACGGACCACCGCAGCCCTGCGGGCCTGGGGCCATTGCGGGTCGAACGGGACGAACGCTGCTCCTGCCGCGAGAACGGCCATCACGGACACGACCATCTCGGCGGACCGAGTCATGTCGATGGCCACACGTGCTTCCGGTCCGACTCCCGCCGCCACCAACGAGTGCGCGAGTTGGCTCGAACGGTGGCTCAACTCGGCGTAGGTCAAACGGGTTGGGCCGGCAACGACGGCGGTCGCGTCACCTGTCCGCGCCGCCCACTCCTCGAACATCTGCACGACGTCTTGCTCGGCGAGGCAGTGTCCGGTCTCGTTGACGTCGGTTACGAGCGTCTGCAGCTGCTGCGAGGATGCGAGGGGCAACGAGTCGATCGGAGCATCCGGTGCGGTGGTCGCGGCATCGAGAAAGACCGCCAGCGCGTGCGCATGGGCTCGGATCTCCGTCTCTGCGCCGGCACCTCGTAGTTCCATTGCCAGCCAAGAGCTTCGAGGATTCGCACGGTCGATGGTGCCCTCGACCACGAACTCGAGGTCCGTCACAGGCCCGAGCCAGTTCTGACGCAGTCGCGCGCGCTCGCCGCCGAACATCGAGTCACGTTCGGCCACCAGAACATTGATGCCCGGAGCGATCAGCGCAGAGTCTCTTCGCCGCAGCCGCAGCAGCTCGGTCACCACATCGGGTGCGACGGCGGTATGAGGTCGCATCCGCGTCAAGGTCGAATCGACGTCCGCCAGCACGTCGACGACGGTCCTGCCCCCGTGTTCGAGCACGAACGGCACGACGGTCGAGGTCATTGCGATCGGAGATGCCGCCGGGGAATGGCCGGCGATTGCCAAGCGGATCGGTTGCCGCCCTATGCGTCTCGTCGTTGCGGCGTATGCGCCGAGGAGACCGACGAGGGTGCGGCGCGGCGACGTGCGCGAGCGACCGGCCAACGCGAGCACGCGGTCGACGACGTTCTCCGGTAGTTCGACCGCGATGTGCGACACCGTCAGTCCTGTGTGCTCGAGCAGACCCTGATCTTCGGGCAGGCTCGCGATCACCGCATCCCAGTAGTCGCGGTCGTCGTTCGGTGAGGCGGTGTCGGTGAGAGGACGCGTGGATCGGTCCGCCCGAACATCGTTGTAGACGTCGGCGACCCGTTCTGTGAGTGCGGTGACCGACAGGCCGTCGATCACGATGTGGTGGTAGGCCTGGATCCACCACAGCCGCCCGTCTTCTGCGGCGGCGACGATGTGGTGATGCATCGGGCCGGTGTCCGACGACCCGATCCTGGACCGAGCCTCGGTGACGAGGGAATCGATGTGCGTGTCCGATCCGGACGTCGCACGTGTCTCGATGCGTCCGGGCACCGCGTCGACGATGTCGAGGTCACCGCCCGGGGACGGTGTGAATGCGCGATCGAGATGCGGCAACCCGGCGAGCGTGGCTGACACCGCACTGTGAAGACGCACGGGGTCGGTGGTCGTGGGGAGCTCGAGTCGCCACGCCAGCGAGTACGTGCCCTCGCCGGCGTCGATCTGCGCGGCGGTCCAGACGGCTCTCTGTGCGGGGGTGATTCGAGGTGCGTCGAGCATGGTCATCCGGGTCTCCTCGTCGTGGGTGCGTCTACTCGACATCTGTTCTGCCCGACCATGCCGACCAGAGACGCGCATATCGGCCGTCTGCCGTCACGAGATCGGCGTGGGTGCCGGATTCCACGACACGGCCGTGCTCGAGCACCACGACCGTGTCTGCTGCCACGGCCTGTGTCAGCCGGTGCGCCACGATCATCGTGGTCCGGCCCTCGGTCGCTGCCGATGCGGCGTCTTCGAGCAGGCGGGCTCCGCTACTGCCGGCCTCCGCGGTCGCTTCGTCGAGTATTGCGACCGGGGGATCGGACAGGATCAGCCTCGCCAGTGCGAGCTGCTGCCCTTGGGATGCACTGAGCGGATGCCCGTTCTCCCCGATGCGTGTGTCGAGGCCCTCCGGCAGAGCCCGGACCCAGTCGGCAGCTCGGACCCGATCGAGGGCGTCCCACAGAGCGGTGTCGTCGGCATCCGGGTCCGCGAGCCTCAGATCGTCGGCAAGAGGGCCGGCACTGACGTGGACGTCCTGCGAGAGGATCGCGATGTGCCGCCTGAGTCGGTCGGTACCGAGATCACGTAACGGAATGCCGCCCAACGTGACCGAGCCGCGGTCGGGCTCGAGGGACCCCGCTGCGAGAAGCGCGGCAGTCGTCTTTCCGGCACCGGTCGAGCCGACCACCGCCACCGTACTTCCGGCGGGAACGCTGAGCGAAATGCCGTGCAGAACGTCGCCCCCGGTGGCGTAGGCGTACGTGACGTCGGATAGTTCCAACGTCGCGTCGACAGGTTCGGCGTCGATCCCTGTCGTTCGCGTCGATGCCATGTCGACCACGCCGACGAGACGATCGAGGCTGGCACCGGCGGATTGGATATCGTCGAACAGGAACAGCACCGTACCGAGCGGGTTGAACAGTCGATGGAACATCAACGTTGCAGCGGTGACTGCGCCCAGAGTCACGAGATCGCCTCTGACCAAGAAGAACCCAGTACTCAGGATGATGGTGAGACCCACCAGTTCTGCGCGGTTCTCCTTGCCGACGAAGCGAGTCAGCAGTGTGAACGTGGCGATGGAAAAGTCCCTGGCCCGTTCGGATTCCGTCTCCACGGACGCGACAGCTGTGTCTTCGCGGCGGTACGCGCGCACCGTGCGCGCGCCTTGGATGTTGCTGATCAGCGCCTGCGAACGGTCGCCCATCGCGGCCCGTTCGGCTGCGTAGAGAGGGCCGCTGCGCGGCAGATACCACCGAAGAGCGGTGACGTACAACGGTAGTGCCAAACTGCCGGCCAGCCCGAGACGCCAGTCGATGCCGTACATCGTCACGACGGACACCCCGATCAACAACACCGCGTTCACCACGGCGGGGAGTACGCCGTTGACGGCGCGGGTCACCTGGGACACGTCATCGCTGATGCGCGAGAGCACATCTCCGCGTCCCGCCCGTTCCACCGTGCGGGTGGGGAGCGCGAGAACTCGGGTCACCACCTGCTCGCGCAGCTGTGCCACCACGCCTTCGCCCAGCTTCGCCACGAGGTAAGCCATCAGTCCGGCGAACACCCCGTTGACGCCTGCGGCGATCATGACCAGAACCACCACCATCACGATCCGGCCCGGCGGCGCGCCCGCGACGACCTCGTCGACGAGGCGACCGAGAATCAGGATCGGTGCCAGAGCCGATACGGCGGAGACGATGCCGACGAACGGAGTGACTGCAACGAGCCCTGGCCTGGCCGCGAGCTGTCCGCGTAGCCACGACCACGATCGTCCGGCGGTTGCAATGGGCAGACGGGTGTCGTCGGTCATCGCAGCACCGCCTCGGCATAGCCCTCGGCCCGTTCGAGAAGAACGGAATGGGGTGCGTCCGCCGCGATTCGGCCGTCACGTATCACCACTACCCGGTGAGCCACGGACAGCAATGCAGGACTGCTGGTCACGATGATCGTCGTTTTCGGGGTCCGTACGTTGGGCCCGTGACGAAGAGTCGCGATGCCCCGAGCGATGGTGTGTTCGGTGACCGAATCGACTGCGGTGGTCGGTTCGTGCAGCACCAGTACGGGAGGCTCGGCGAACAGGGCCCGTGCCAGCGCGATGCGTTGTCGTTGTCCCCCGGACAGATTGGCGCCCCTCTCGGTCAGCCGCTGTTCGAGACCGTCGGTATGACTGTCGACGATCTGGTCTGCGCCCGAAGCGCGAAGCGCTCCATCGAGCTGTCGGTCGGTGTATTCGCGTCCGACAGTGATGTTGTTCTTCACCGTGTCGGCGAACAGGTCGGAGACGTGTGGTTCGACCACGATTGCCGCTCGGACCTGCGCGAGTTCGATGTCGCGGGTGGGCGTGCCTGCGAGCAGAACATCGCCGCTGACGTCGGCAGCCGAAACCTGCCCGGACAGAACGGCCACGATCGACTCGGCGTCCTCGGACCCGTACGCCAGGATTCCGACTGTCTCCCCAGCCGCGATGTCGAGGTCGATCTTCTGCAAGGACCGGTGCGTGACGCCGCGGAGGCTGAGATCGAGCCGCTTGCCGGTGATGTGCTGGTTGCCGTGGTGCAGAATTCGATCCGCTCCCAGTACCAGGGCGACGCGATCGGCGGACGCCCGCGCCCGCGCGATGATCGCCGGGGTGGAGGACAAGACACCCAGTGGTTCGATGAGGAATTGCGCCAGACCGACGACGGCAATCAATTCTCCGACGGTGATGCGTCCGATGAGAGCGAAGTAGCCGGCAAGCCCCGCGACGGATGCAGCAACCACCGCGCTCACGCCGGTGGTGATCCCCGATTGCGTCGCCAGCGATCTCGCCGTGAGCAGTGCTGCACCGAGGGCTTTCGCGCTCGCTTGTCGATAGCGCGTCGCCGCTACGGTTTCCGCGCCGATACCTTCGATCGACCGATGCCCGCTGACGAGGTCGGTGGCCAGCGCAGTCGCCTCGGCGACCGTTCGCTGCTGCTCGGCCGCCCGCCTGGTCACCCGCGGTGCGACGAGCTGAAGCACGGCGACGAAGATCGGGGTGCCGATGAAGATGGCGAGTCCCAACGGCACGTCGATGACCATCAACGCAATGGCCGTGGCGACGACGGCGGTGGCAGCGGCCGCGATGCGCGGGAACAGATCCAGGAACCATGCCGACTGTTCGGCGTCGGTACTGGAAATGGTCAGTAGCTCACCACCCCGCAGAGTTGTGTCCAGGCCACGCGGATCGAGAATTCGACCGGTGACCTCCATTCGTATGCGGTGCGCCTCGTGCTGCAGAGCGACGTTGAGGAACCGCATACCGAACTGGTAAGCCGTTGTCAGACAGAGAAACAACGCTGCAAGTCCGACGATCGAGAGGACGAACCAGGGGACGTCGCCCGAGGAGATCGCCGAGTCGATGATCCACCCCAACGCGATCGGAACTGCAGTCTCGGCAAGCTGGTGGATGCAGATGAGAAGTGTTCCGATGCTCACTCTGCGCTTGTTGCGCGTCAGTGTTCGACGGACGATTCGCCCGCCTGTCACGTCGTCCTTCATGCCGTGGGCGTGAGGTAGCCGCCGCCGGTCACGAAATAGTCGAGCGCATCGACATCGTCCCCATTCTCCGTGCGCACGCGATCTATGACGAGTCCGTGGTTGGTGCCGCGGTGGGCGTCGGGGCCGGACACGATCACCATTCCCGCGCCCTCCCTGATGAATATCCGACCGGGTGTTCCGCCGTAGATGCCGTCCGAGACGTGAGCGGTGATGATTCGAAGCTTTCGGCCTTTGTGGAAGGTGTAGGCGTTGGGATAGGGATCGGACATCGCACGAACCAATCTGTCCAGGTCCTCGGCGGGCCAGGTCCAGTCGATGCAGCTGTCCGACTCGTGTCGTTTGTGGAAGAACGTTCGTTTCGTCAGATCCTGCGGAGTCCATGTGGCCGTGCCGTTCTCGATACTCTCGAGTGCGTCCAGCAGCACCCCGGGGATCAAGTCGATCGTCGCCTCGACGAGATCGGTGGAGGTGTCCCTCGGTCCGATCGGAACCGCCCGTTGGGTGATGACATCGCCGGTGTCGAGTTCGCCGTCCATTCGGTGCGCCGTCAGTCCGGTCTCGGCGGCACCACTGATCAGCGCCCAGATCACCGGAGAGAATCCGGTGAAGGCGGGAAGCAGTGAGTCGTGCAGGTTGATAGTGCCGTGCGGAGGCATCGCGAAAATCTCGGGAGGCAACCAGGTCCGCCAGTTGTTGGCAACGATGATGTCCGGTGCCCACAGCTGCAGACGTTCTTCCAAGGCTTTGTCGGGGCGCTTCGCCAAGTACACCTCGATACCGTGATTGCGTGCGAGATCTTCGACGGAATCGGACCAAATGCTCTCGTACGCTTGCTCGCTGACCGGGTGCGTCACTACCGCGACGACGTCGTGGCGTGAATCCACGAGCGTCTGCAACGTCTTGTGACCCCAAGTCTGGAAACCGAACAGCACTACCCGCATTGGCTCATCTCCATGTCTCTGCTCCGACGAAGTGGCACAGTGCCTCGCCTTGTACGTGGCCACCGAGGATTCACGTAGTACGCGATCGATCACCCCGAGCCGATAGTTAGGCTAGCCTACCATCAACTACAGGTTCGGGTGGGTGGGCGAAGTGGCCCCGAGCTGCAGAGACGTCGACGAAAAAGCCCAGTTGGGACGCGGTGTGACGACGGTTCGATCGAATCTTCCGGCGGTGCCGCGATTGAACGTGTCGGACTCTGGGCACAGAGGAAGAATGACAGACAACACGAAAGTCACAGTCGAACGAACCATAGAAGCTCCCGTCGACGCTGTTTTCGACGTGCTGACCAACCCCGAGCGCCATCAGGCGCTCGATGGATCAGGCTTCGTACGAAGTGTCGACCACGCCGACCGAATTCAGAAGGTCGGCGAGAAGTTCACGATGAACATGCAGGGCGATCACATGGGCGGCGAGTACCAGACCGACAACCATGTGACGGGCTACATCAAGGACAAGCTGGTCGCATGGACGACGGCACCCGCAGGCAACGAGCCTCCCGGCTGGGAGTGGCTGTGGGAGCTCGAGTCTCAGGGCCCGAACGAGACGCTGGTCCGTCATACCTACGACTGGTCCAAGGTCACCGACAAGAAGTTGCTCGAGCAGATCAAGTTCCCTCTGGTCACCGAGGATCAGCTGAACGACACACTGGGTCGCCTCGCGGTCGAAGCGACGTCCTGACCCAACGACTCTTCTGGGACGCACAGCCTCAGCTCAGCCGTAGAACGCTGTGGCGTCGACACTCTCTATCGGCATCCAACGCCGCGGGGAGTCCGTCGACGTGGAAGTGGCCGTGCGGTCGACTCCACGGCGAAGCTCGCGGGAACCGGCGGCAACTTGTTCGCTACGAGTTCGGTGCGCGCCTCGTCGGGGAGGTCGGCGTCCGGTAAGTCTTCGCTGAATGCGATCTCGTGTGACAATTTCGAAAAATGCGGTCTTACAGCATTATCGGGCACGTCCCGCGCGATGCATCGGATCAGGACTGTTCACGAGAACACCACCAGGTTGTGCGGCCGCCCACCGTTCCGCGTGCCATCGGGGCACCACATCGCGGGCACGCCGCATCGGTTTTTCGGAACGGAATGATCTCCCCGGTGTGCACTCCACCTTTCTTCGTGGCTGATCGAACAGCGCGACGCAGAACAACACGAAGCTCGTCGAGCTCCTCCGTCGTGAGCGTGTTGGCCCGCCTGGACGGGGATTGCTCGCTCTGCCACAGCACCTCGTCGGCCAGTAGATTGCCGACCCCCGCTATCGCCGCTTGATCGAGCAGTCGTGCCTTGAGAGGTGCACCGCTGGAACCGATTCGGTGGCGGAAATCGTCGCGCGTGATCTCCGCGGCATCCGGACCGAGAGCGTCGATGTCGGGTTCGAGTCGAACCCGGCCGAGGCGGCGCTTGTCGAAGAGCCGGAGCTGTCCACCATCGTCGAACGTCATGGAGAACCGAGTCCACTCCGGCTTGTCGGTCGGGCGCTCGCCGACATGGGGATCGCCGCCTCCGTACTGCGACGTCCGCTCGCCGTCGGGAGCGGTGACGATGACGCGTCCGCCCATGCCCAGGTGTATGCCGAGGGTCGGCCCGCTCGAGCCGTCGGCCGTGACGGTCTCGCACCACATCGCCTTACCGCGTCGACGCGCCTCGGTGAGTTTCCCGCCGATCAGTGCGCCGGCAATATCGCCCGGCATATGAGGTCGGCACTCGAAAGTATCGGTGTCATCGATGTCGACGATGACGCGACCGAGAGCTTTCTCGACGACCTGTCGGGCGTTTTCGACTTCGGGTAATTCCGGCATGCACCCGGTGTACCCACTTCGTCGACACTATGCGCGGGTGCCGCCGTCGATCATTCGGCTCGTTCGTCGTCCCTCGCGGGCACCAGCGGACCCAGTTCGGCATCGAGCACCTTCTGCACGACGCGCATCGCAGCCAGCGCCGCAGGCGCACCGCAGTACCCCGCCGTGTGGACGACAGTTTCGGTGATTTCAGTTCGGGTGAGGCCGTTGCGGAGAGCTCCGCGTACGTGTCCTGCGAGTTCCTCGTGGGCGCGTAGCGCGATGAGGATGCCGAGGTTGAGCAGGCTCCGACTGCGGTTGTCGAGGCCGGGCCGCGTCCACACGCCGCCCCACACGGTGTCGGTGACGAAGTCCTGCAGGGCAGCGGAGTCGGTGTCGGCGGCACTGGCAAACGCCTTCTCGACGTACTCGTGGCCCATCACGTTTCGACGGACCTCGAGCCCGTCCTCGAAGCGCGGCCCCCTGTTTCGACTCGTGGCCTCGTCGTCGATCATGGTGGATTCTCTCCTTCGTCTGCGTGTCGACAGATCATGGCAGGGGTTCCCGCGGAACCTCAGGCGGAAGCGAAGTCGGTCACGGCTCGCTCTGTTCGGTGTGCGTGCGTGGATCACCGTGATCAGGTGGAGTGATCCCACGCTCGCGAGGCGAGCCCATGAAGGCCGATCCTCCGACAGCGCTTTCGATTCCGTGAAAACGGCCGCGCCGCATGCGCGAGCGAAGTAGGCGTGCGATCAATACGAAGGCACCCAGAACGACTGCGAAGCCTGCGACCACGGCAAAGACTGCCAACGATGTGTCCATGATGTCTCCGATCCTCATCTCCGAAACCCGACCGGCCTCTGTCGATTATGAGACCTGGGACCTGCTCGGGTGGTGGAACCGGGACGTAGGTGTCTTTCGCTCCGCTCAGCGCGAAGAAACTGTCCCTCCGTCACGGTCGTCCCGCGCAGGTTGTATGTCGTCGGAGACTTGTTCTGCACGAGTTGCTTCGAGGAACAGCTGAAGAAAAGAAGAATGCTCGCCCCGTTCCTGCGAGGGCCTTCCCACTCGGGGGCCTTCCGATGCCTTCGACATATCGATTCGCGTTCCTCCCGTGTCGGCGATCAACAATCTCAGATTCTGAATAGTCAAGCAACTGAGATAGTAGATACAAAGCGCGGCACTAAGCGAACGATCGGCGAAATGCGGCGACCGAGCGACTCCTAACGGTGTGCGTGGGCGGCGAGGGTGCCCAAGAGCTGCAATGCATCGGCCGAGGGGCTGTTCGGTTCGGCGTGATAGGCAACCAGGGTCTGGCCATCGGTACCCGCAACGGTCAGTTTCTCGTGCCGAAGGTCGAGGGGTCCGACCTCCGGGTGATCGAGAAGGCTGGTGCCGCCCGTTCTCAGATTTACGTCATGGCGCGCCCACAGCTGCCTGAACACCGCGCTCGCGATCGACAGTTCGCCGACCAGTGCGGTGAGGACCTCGTCGTCGAGATGCGTCGCCGAGACAGCCCGAATTCCAGCCACGGCGTCGGTGGTGACGCGGCTCCAGTCGCGGTGCAACTCTCGCTCGTCGGCATCGAGAAATACCGCACGGAGCAGGTTGACCCCGGGGGAGTTGTTGGGAGACAACGCCGTTCCCATTCGATTCGCGGCCAACACCGTGAAGCGGCGATCGTGAATCAACGCCGGCATCGGCAACGCGTCGAGAAACCGAAGAGTTCCGGCCGACACTCGCTCCCTCCTCCTCGCTGGACGGCGAGACGATGTAGGGGGAGTGCCCAGAGCGTGCAGGTATGCAATGCTGTCGGCGTCGAGACGCAACACCGCGGCCAGGGCGTCGAGCACCTGCGTCGACGGAGTCTGGTTGCGGCCTTGCTCGAGCCGAACGTAGTAATCGGTGCTGATTCCCGCGAGCATCGCGACCTCCTCGCGGCGCAGACCGCGAACGCGACGCCTCCCACCACCGATGAGGCCCACATCCTCGGGGTCGAGCTGCTCGCGGCGCGCTCGAAGGTACCCACCGAGCGCCTCGTGGTTGTCCATCGCTCCACCGTAGATCCGGAACCCGGGTGATGAGTAGCCCGCAGAAACCCAGGATGCCGCGGGCTCGTGATGGTCCCCGGGAGTACCTCACTCTGAGAGTGCCGCACAAAGCGGCTTCACGAGAAGGAGTTCGATATGACGAGAATCGTCACACCGTTCGGTGCCGACGCCACCGCCGACGAGGTCAGCGAAGGCATCGATCTGTCAGGCAATCGCGCCATCGTCACCGGGGGCGCGTCGGGCATCGGGATCGAGACCGCTCGGACGCTCGCTCGCCGCGGAGCACGGGTCACCCTCGCTGTCCGCGACGTCGTCGCCGCCAGGAGAGTTGCCGCGGAGATCGTCGCCGACACCGAAAATTCCGAGATAGACGTACGCGAGCTCGACCTCACCGACACCGCATCGGTGAGAGCATTCGTCGACGCGTGGGACGAGCCCCTGGATCTGCTCGTCAACAACGCGGGTGTCATGGCCATCCAAGAGCTGACCCTGGTCGAGAACACGTGGGAAAGGCAGTTCGCGACCAATTTCCTCGGCCACTTCGCCCTCACGACAGGCCTTCACGACGCCCTGCGGCTCGCCGACGGCGCGCGGGTGGTGTCGGTTTCTTCCTCGGCTCACCTGTTCTCGCCGGTAGTGTTCGACGACATCGACTTTCGCTTCCGGCCCTACGACCCGCTGCAGGCCTACGGTCAGTCCAAGACTGCCGTCGTTCTGTTCGGAGTGGCCGCGACCTCACAGTGGGCGGACGACGGAATCACGGTCAACTCCGTGAACCCGGGAGCAATCGCGACCTCTCTGCAACGCCATGTCGGTGGCACGCTCGCCACTCCCATCGACCTGCAGAAGACGCCAGCGCAAGGCGCGTCGACATCTGTGATGGTCGCTACCAGTGGACAACTGGATGGCATCGGTGGCCGCTACTTCAACGACAATCAGGAAGCGATCGCCGTCGATCACAGGCCTACCGGCATCACCGAGCTGGCGAACTCCGTGGCCTCGTACGCCCTCGATCTCGATGTTGCCGAACGGCTATGGGCCATTGCGGCCCGTGCCGTCGAATGACGATCACATCCCAGCGGCGGTAGGCGGCTCGATCAGCATCCTCTTCATCACCTTGCCGGTCGCGGTTCGGGGCAGTTCGTCGAGGAATGTGATGTCACGGGGAACGCAGAAGCGGCTCAAACGGTTTCGGATGTAGGCGCGCACCATGTCCGCATCGAGGCCCGCTGATCCGCGGCCGACGACGAATGCGGCCAAACGCTGCCCGTATTCGCTGTCGGGCACACCGACGACCGCGACCTCGCCGACCTGAGGAAGATTGGCGATGGCATCCTCGACGGGGCCGGGAAAGACGTTCTCGCCTCCGGAAATGATCATCTCGTCGTCCCTGCCGCAGACGAACAGCCGCCCGTTGCAGTCGATGTACCCCAGGTCGCCGGTATCCATCAGCGCAGCTCCGCGGGCGGACGCCGTCGACGGCGGTTGGGCGTTGGTGTACCCGTCGAAGAGCATGTCGTTGCCGACGAATATTCGACCGAGGGTTCCCACCGGAACGGCAGTACCGTCCGCGTCGAGTACCGCGACCGTTGTACCAAGAGGAGGGCGCCCGGCAGTGGCGGGGGCGGCGCGTAGGTCTTCGGGGGTGGCGATCGTTGCCCACGAGACCTCGGTGGAACCGTAGAAGTTGTAGAGGACGTCACCGAAGACGTCCATGAAGCGGCTCACGGTCGATCCGGTCAATGCCGACCCACTGCATGCGACGACTCGCAGGCTCGAAGTGTCGTAGCGTGATCGGATCTCGTCGGGCAGGTCGAGTATCCGCTGCAGCATGATCGGAACTGCGATCAGCGAGGTACAACGGTGCGCCTCGATAGCCCGCAAGCAGTCCTCCGGATCGAATCGATCCTGAAGAACCACCGTGGCGCGCAGCGGCGTACTGATCTGCAGTGCCGCCAACCCCCAGCTGTGGAACATCGGTGCCGCGATCAACATCGTCTCGTTCATCCGGAGGGGCATGCGAGAAAGCATGGCTGCAACAGTTCCGAAGCCCTTCGGTGTGGGACGAACCGCACCCTTCGGTGACCCGCTGGTTCCCGAGGTCAACACGACCACCGAACCGGGTCTGTCCGGCCTCGTGAACGTCGCGGACGGTGCTGCGACGAAGTGTTCGAGGGTGCGTCGACGCGGAACGGCAGTGTGGGAAGAAAGGCTCACACGAGTGACGTCGTCGGGCAGGTAGCGAACCATCGAGTCGAACTCGTCGTCGACGAACAGCACTCGGAGCTGGTGTCGGGCGGAAATGGTCTCGATCTGGCGGGCAGCGAGACCGGTGTTGAGAAGGACCACCTCGACCCCGAGCATGCCGCACGCGACGGTGCACTCGATCATCCCGGAGTGGTTTCGAGCCAGAATGCCGACGGTGCTACCAGGACTGATTCCGGCCGCATCGAGACCTGCGGCGATGCGGTGCGATCGCTGGTGGATCTCTGCGAAAGTACGGGTCCCTCGATCGTCGATCAAGGCAATCGCGTTCGGCGACTTCGCTGCTGCGGCCGCGAAGCCTCCGCCCAGAGTGAAGCCCCATTTCGCCAGTGAGTTCAGCTGCTTGTACGCGCGGTCGGGACGTGCAGCACGAATGACGCCGGTTCCCACCATCGTCTTCATGATTGCCAACGGGAGTGACCGAGAATCCCCGGTATTGGACACGATCGACGTCGAGGTGCCGGAGAGGCAGTTGTCCAGTCGGCGCAGACCACCCATCACCCAATCGACCACCGCGCGGTTGTGCTCGGGTTGGGGCGAGTACGACCCGCCGAGGCCAGCTCTGAACACAGTGACATCGATCTTCGTCTCGCCTGCCGAGCGCGCAGTGAGGGTGAATCTGATGAATCCGCCGGACTCGACGTGCTCGATGGTGATTATCGGCCGGTTTCGCCTGTTCACCACCAGGTCGAGGGCGTGCTCGACACCGCCGACTCCGCACCGGTAGCCGTCCGTGGATTCACGGAGCACGCAGTAGTCGAGCCCGGGGAAGTAGCGTGGGAACAGCTCGACCGCGCTCAAGACCCCGCAGACCTGCTCGATGTCGTGTGCGAAGACCGTGCTGCAGTCGATGACGTCCGAGACCATGCCCCACCCCCCGTACCTTGCCGAGCCGGCAGGGACGCCGACTCAACACCGACCAGGGGATGGCGGCGCGCACCTGGAACGGGTCATCCGCCTGGATGAAGTCGTCATCGTAAACCCGAAGCACGCTTGTCTGGGTGAAATCAGCCGAAGTTGGTCTTTTATCGTGGTTTTCTCCTGTCCAGCGCGTCAGAACTGGATGCCCAGCGACCATGCGAACACCGTGTACGCGGCGATGGTGATCAACGAGATGGCGATCAGATTGAGCCAGAAACCACCACGCATCATCTGACCGATCGTGATGTATCCACTGGCATAGGACACCGCATTCGGTGGAGTCGCGACCGGCAGCATGAACGCACAGGTCGCGGCCAGCGCTACGGGGACGGTCAGGACCAGAATGTCGATGTTCATGCCCATCGCGACGCCCCCTGCTACCGGGAGGAAAGTCGCCGCCGTCGCGGTATTGCTGGTGATCTCGGTCAGGAAGATGATCGCGGCCGTGGCGACGACGACCAACATGACCACCGGAATCGTGTCGAGACCGCCTGCGACGCTACCTATCCACTCCGTCAGGCCGCTGGACTCGAACTGTGCCGACAGGGCGAGCCCGCCGCCGAACAGCAACAACACGCCCCACGGGAGTTTGACGGCGGTCTCCCAATCGATCAGACGCACACCCTTCTTGCTGCCGCTGGGAAGCAGGAACAGCAGGAGAGCTGCGGTCATGGCGATGCCGGTGTCGGATATCGGCGGGCTGTCGAAGAGCAACGGAACCCCCACCCAGGAAGCGGCCGCCAGGCAGAAGATGATCGCGACCCGAATCTCTCCCTGCGACATCCTGCCCAGGGCGTCCAGTTCACCTCTGATCAGCTGTTTGCCGCCGGGTATGTCGTCGATCTCCGGCTTGAACATCACGTGGGTCAACAGGAACCAGGCGATCACGAGCAGGACCACGGCGAGCGGAACGCCGGCGATCATCCACTGCAGGAATCCGATGGTGATTCCCTGCCCCTCCAGGTAGCCGACCAGCAAGGTGTTGGGCGGGGTGCCGATGATCGTTCCGAGTGAGCCGATCGATGCCGCATAGGCGATACCGAGCATCAGAGCGGTGCCGAAGTTGCTCTTGATGACGGCCTGCGTGATGGTCTCGGCGTCCGGGCTCGTTCCACCGTCGGAGCCGGGTACAGCTCCGGCCTTCCTGCCGATGTCGAGAACCAGAACGAGGACCGAGACACCGATCGGTATCATCATCACAGCGGTGGCCGTGTTGGAAACCCACATCGACAGAAAGCCGGTCGCGATCATGAACCCGGCGATCACCATGGTCGGTTTGGTGCCCATGGCGTTGACCGTCAGCAGCGCGATACGGCGATGCAGATTCCACCGTTGCATGGCCAGCGCCAGGAGGAAGCCGCCCATGAACAGAAAGATGATGTTGTTGCCGTACGAGGCACCCACGTCGTTTACGACGACGCCGGAATCGAATACCGGAAAGATGACGAGGGGTAGCAGTGCGGTCGCCGGGATGGGCACTGCCTCGGTCATCCACCAGATGCCCATCAATACCGCGGTGGCTGCGGTCAGCCGTGCCGGGTGCGCCACGTCCTCCGGGAGAACCAGATAGACGACAAGTGCCAACAGAACGCCTGCGCCGAGTCCGACCCATTGCCGCTTGCGGCGGCCGGGCTGCACTTCGTCTTCGCGTTCTCCGGCCGATCTCCGATCCACTTCGTCGAACGCGTGGCCTTCGGATGCGCGCCCGGCCTTCTCGTCGTCGCCGACCTGCGTCATGGAACCTCCTCGGTGTGGACGTTTCATCACCCTAACGCGTGAATTGTCCGGAAGGTCCGAATCGAACAGTGTCGACGCGCGCCTCGCTTACCGCGCGACGTCGGGCTTGTTCGCCGCCGGATCGTTGTCGAGCACCGGGTCCCACACGTCGCCGGGTAGGTCGCCCGGCAGATGACTGTTTCCGCGTCCGACGAATTTGTCGTCGCGACCTTCGCGCCGCATCGCCTCGAAGTCCGCCAGCGCACCGAAGGCCCATTTGCCCAGCAGCGCAATGGCTACCAGGTTCACGGTTGCCATTGCCGCCATGGCGACGTCCGCGAGTGCCCATACCGTCGTCAGCGCGGACAGGGAGCCGAAGCCGATGGCTGCAAGGACGATGGTGCGCAACAGGTTCAGCAGTTTGCCCTCGACTCCGAGGAAATTGAGATTGATCTCGGCGTACGAATAGTTGCCCAGGATCGAGGAGAACGCGAACGTGAAGATCAACAGTGTCATCGGAATCGTGGTCCACGTGCCCAGCTGAGCTGAGATCGAGTCCTGAGTCAGAACCGCGCCCGCCACTCCGCTCGGGTTGCTGATGTCGTACACGCCCGAGACCAGGATGATGAACGCTGTCGCACTGCAGATGACGATGGTGTCGAAGAAGACTCCGAGCGACTGGATCAGACCCTGCTTCACCGGATGGGACACCGTCGCGGTCGCTGCGGCGTTGGGCGCGCTGCCCATGCCTGCCTCGTTGGAGAACAGTCCGCGCTTGACGCCGTTGAGCATGGCGGCCAGGATTCCGCCCGTCGTGCCGCCGATCGCCTCGTTCAAACCGAATGCGCTGGAGACGATCTGACCGAAGACCGTCGGGATCTCGCCGATGTTCATCGCCACGATCACCAGTGCGAGCAAGACGTACACCAGAGCCATGACGGGGAGCAGGTACTCGGCCACCCGCGCGATTCGCCGGACACCACCGAAGAGGATCGGAGCAGACAGCACCACCAGGAACACCGCGATCCACCCGGCATCGATGTTCATCGTGGACGAGAACGATTCGGTGATGGTGTTCGCCTGAACCATGTTGAACGCGAAGCCGAAAGCGAAGATCAGCAGGCACGCGAAGACGATTCCCCAACGACGCGAACCCAGACCCAATTGGATGTAGTAGGCGGGACCGCCCCGGAAGCTGCCGTCGGGATTGCGCACCTTGTACATCTGCGCCAGAGTCGCCTCGATGAACGCCGTCGCCATGCCGACCACCGCGACCAGCCACATCCAGAAGATTGCACCCGGTCCGCCGAGAGTGATCGCGATGGCAACACCTGCGATGTTTCCCGTACCCACCCGGGACGCCAGGCCGACACAGAAGGCCTGGAACGCCGAGATGCCGCCCTCGGCATTCGACCGAGATCCGCCGATTGCCTTGAACATCGACGGAAGAAGTCGAATCTGAACGAATTTGGTGCGAACGGTGAAGTACAGTCCGACGCCGATCAACAAGTAGATGAGGAAGACGCTGTAGAGACGATCTGCCAAGAAGTCGATCACTGAACTGACGGTATCCACGGTGCCATCCTGGAGTGCTCGGTGTGTGGGTGCGTCGACAGCACATTACTCGCAGATGGTCGAAAGTTTGCACCCAACTACAGAGTCGCGCGAGGTGGGTTCGGAACCTACTGCCGGTGCTCCGTGGTGCCCCAGATGTCGTCGAACGGTATCGACCGTCCCAAAATACGTTCTGCTGCACGGTGTCCCGACTTCAACGCCGCTGTGACCGTTGCCGGATCTTCGGTCCAGGTCGCTTCACCGGCGAGATGAAGTACATCGCCGATCGGAGTGGCCAGGTCGTCGTGATCGCGCGTGCGTGAACCCACCGTCATGTACGAGTACGAACCGTACGAGAACGGATCGTCCTGCCAGCGAGTGACGTACACGCGGTCCGGTGCAACGACCCGGTCGCCGTACAGGCCACGCAGCGCCTCGAGAACCGAGTCCGCGATGCGCGCGTCCGACCAGTGCCGAGTCTGCTGCGCGCATGCGCCCGCTGCGAACGTCAGAAGCGTCGGACGTCCCTGGGGCATGGTCACGTCGTACCAGGAGTGCCACCAGCGCCCGGCTTCGCCCTGCTGCCGAACGGCATAGACGTTCTCGTCCCAGAACTTGGTGGGGAACCGAAGAAAGACTTTCTCGAAGGCATTCATCTCGAGTCGTTCCAGTGCACCCGAAACAGGTTCCGGTAGTGGCGGTTCCACGGTGAAGGTCGGCGACTTCAGTACTCCGATCGGCACCGTCACCACAGCGCGCTCGGCCGAGAACCCCCCGGATCCAGTGTCGACCCGAACTCCGTCTCGACCCCAACGGACCTGCCTCACCACGTGTTCGAGCCGGACGTCGAGCCCCACGGCCAATCGAACCGCCAGCTCGTCGTAACCGTCGGGGAACACGACTTCGTCGCCCTCGATGGCGTCGTCGTCCAAACCGTGCGCGTCGAGCGACTCTTTTCCTACTCCCAACTGTTCCTCGGCTCGATGTCCGAGGAACTCGCGAACTCGTTCGAGTCGGTCGATGTTCCAATCCAGTTGCGTCAGAGTTGCTTCCACTGCGTCTCCGAACGATGTCCCCGGGGACGACTTTGCAACCGTCGCGGCGAACAGTTCGTCGAAGTGGTGAACGTCGGCGCCGAACTGCGCGGCGGACTCATCGCTCAACCTGGTCCCGGTGGGGGAGTAGTACGCGATGGGTCTGCCGTCGGGCTGGTAGCTACCGACGGTGAACTCGACGGTCCGCATTCCGAAGGCGTGTACGGCATCGGCGAGAGGGTTGTCGTCCGTTCCGTGAATCCAGGACGCACCGACATCGAGGATGCCGTCGGCGGTGCGCATCGTCCAGACCCGACCGCCCACGCGGTCTCTTGCCTCGAGAACGACGACTCGCTGACCGGCACGATGGAGGAGTCTCGCAACGACCAAGCCGGAAATACCTGCCCCGACCACGAGGGTATCGACGTGTGTCACCGTCACTCCTGTCCGCCGACGGCCGTGGGGTCAGTTCCCTCGGCCGGAATTGCCGTTTCCGTTCCCGCTGTTGCCGTTTCCTGAATTGCCGTTCCCGCTGGTGCCGTTCCCACTGGTGCCGTTGCCGTTTCCCGAATTGCCGTTCCCCGGGTTTCCGTTGCCGTTTCCCGGCGGTAGCGGCGCAGGCGCGGCCGGTTCGATCGGATCCGGATTCGACGTGGGGACGGGTGCAGGCTCGGGCGGGTTCGAGAAGACCGGGATCGAGGTCGCAGGTGCGGGCTCAGGTGCAGGTGTTGTGGCCGCAACGGTCGGCGACTCCACGACTGTCGGAGTCGGTGTCGCAGGTGACATGGGCTCCGGCTCATCACCCGTGCCCACTGCGACCCAGACGATCGCCGCGCCCAGCGAAACGAACAGAGCCGCTGCCGCCGGGATCATCCATCGTCGGCGGGGAGATTCGGCCGTAGTCGACGCGGGAAATGTTGTGGGCGCAGCCGTGTCGATGGGTTCGACTGGCATCACGGCAGTGTGAGCAAGAGGTGTCGTGCTGCGCGAGAGCCCGCGCAGTCGGTGGGCAACCGCAGCTGCGTCCGGTCGATCCTCCGGGCGTCTGGCTGTCATCTCCGTCAACAGCGCGTGCCAGTCCGGTCCGAGCCCCTCGGGGACGTCGGGATCGCGGTGCAGGCGCGCCACCGCTGCTGCCACGGCACTTCCCTCGAATGCCATTGTGCCGTTAAGGCATTCGATGAGAACGAGACCCAGCGTATAGATGTCCGTCGGTGGGCCCGCAGACGTACCTGTTGCCTGCTCCGGGCTGAGGTAGTGCGCAGTACCGACTGTGGTGCCGTGCTCGGTGAGTCGTTCGGCGTCGACGATACGGGCGATGCCGAAATCGGCAAGTTTGGCGCATTGCCCCACGCCCACGTCCGGTGCCTGCGCGACGAGAATGTTGGCCGGCTTGATGTCCCGATGGACCACACCCCGGTCGTGAATGTAGGCGAGAGCTTCCGCCAACTCGTAACCGATCCGCGCGACGTGTGCGGCGTTCATCGATCGGCTCCGGCGATACGCACTCAGAGTCGGACCGTCGATCAGCTCCATCACCAGGTACGGAACCGGCGCCCCGCTGTCGTCGAGTGCAGTGCCCGCGTCGTACAGCGTCACCAGACCCGGGTGCGACAGCGACGCGAGAGTACGAATTTCTGCATCGATGCGCTGTGCAGAGTCCGGCGGCTCACCGTGGCGAAATATCTTCACCGCTACGGACCGGCCGAGAACGTCGTCGTCGGCGTGCACGACGTCGGCCATTGCGCCGCGTCCCAACACGGTGCCCAGTCGGTATCGGTCCGCGAAGAGGCGGTCGTGAGGGGCAAGAGGACGAGAGTCCGCTCCCACTGTCGTCACCGCCGTTCGTCGAGTCCTTCGAGCACCTTATAACCAGTCGATCGACGTGCAGACCGCAGTCGGCTGTGGACATCACGGTGCAGTCGGGCAAGATGATGACCCGGGTGGGGACCGATCGATCAGTATCGAGGGAGGGTCCACCCATGCGTCGAGGCTCGACGAGTGCCGCAATTTCGCCGGTGTCGATCGACATCACGTCGGTCTATCAGCCGATCGTCTTGCTCGACGGGCGCGCCGTCGTAGGGTACGAAGCGTTGGTGCGGACCTGCGGAGAAGGTCCGCCGATCCCGCCACCGGAACTGTTGGGGGTGGCACGCGCGCAGGGCGTCACCGCCGATTTCGATTGGCGGTGCAGACTCAGCGCGCTCCGCGGTGCTGTCGAGTCCGGCTATCCCGATCAGCTCGCGCTGTTCGTCAATGCCGAACCTGTTGCCCTCGATGCACCTCCTCCTCGGGACTACCTACCGATGCTCGCCGACGCGTCGCGGCTGTCGATCATCGTCGAGATCACCGAGCGTGATCTGATGGGTGATCCGGCGGGTCTGCTGAGGGCGGCCGAGCACGCCAGAAACCTGGGGTGGCGAGTCGCCATCGACGATGTCGGGGCAGATTCCTCCAGCCTGGCGCTGATCCCGCTGCTGCGTCCCGACGTGATCAAGCTCGACATGGCTCTGGTGCAGGGGCGTTCGAGCAACGAGACCGCCGCCATCGTCGCTGCCGTTGCCGCCGAGGCCGAACGTACCGGTGCCCTGGTCCTGGCCGAGGGGATCGAAACCGAGCGGCACGAGAGCTATGCGCGCGCGATGGGGGCCGTTCTGGGGCAGGGATACCTCTACGGCACACCGGCCCCTCTCCCGGATTTCGGTGAGGTACCCGAACCCGTCCGTTCGCTCGACCTGGATGGAACGGTCACCGTGCGCGCCCCGGTGGCGGTCACGCCGTACGGGCTCACCCATTCGCTCGGCGCCCGCAGGCACGCGGATTCCACACTGCTCGACGCCATCGAGAACAGTTTGCTGCACAGTGCATACGGCACCGGTTCCTCGACCGTCGTACTGGCGACGGTGAGCGCGTCCACCGGCCTGACGCCTGCACGCGAGGCGATGTTCGAGGACCTCGCCACCCGGACCGCGCTGACGGCTGTCTTCGACTCGCATGCCGCGCCGCCTGCGCCCAGCTTCCGTGCTGTGGTGGTGGGCGCGGACGAACCGTTGGCGTTGGAGCGTTCGATCGTGATTCTGGCTCCGATGTCGAGTGTGGCGCTCATTGCGGTGGAGCGAGGCACGGCCGAGGACGGCACCCCGATGTACGACTACCGCCTCACCTACGACCGTCATGTCGTACTGGATGCTGCAACAGTGCTTTTGAGACGAATACCGGCCAGATCTGCGGTCTGAGCCCGCGAGCGTCTCGTCAAGATCGCGTAAATTATTGCTCGAAATTCGGTAAATGGCGTCTTCTGCGGTCAACGTGCTGTTCACTCGAAGCCATGAGCTCTCACCCCCTCGCAACCGATGTACTGGCCGCGGACGGAGGCACGATCAGCTCCATCGAGACGGCGATCAACAATGCCTTCGATCCGATCTCCGCTGCCGTGTCGAATCTCGTCTTCTTCACCGTGAACATCGGCGGAGCCGCTGTTCCACTGATCGTCCTCTGGCTCATCGTCGGTGCCGTCGTCTTCACGGTGGCGTTCAAGTTCATCCAGGTCCGCGGAATCAAGCGTGCGTTGATTCTCGTCAGCGGCAAGGAGGACGAGGCGGACGCGCCCGGTGAAGTCAGCCACTTCAGAGCACTCACCGCCGCGGTGTCCGGAACCGTCGGGCTCGGCAACATCGCCGGTGTCGCCGTCGCCGTGACGCTCGGTGGACCCGGTGCCACACTCTGGATGATCCTCGCAGGCTTGCTCGGCATGGCGTCGAAGTTCGTCGAGTGCACGCTCGGCGTGAAGTACCGAGACATCAACGAGGACGGCACCGTCTCCGGTGGACCCATGAAATACCTGACCAAGGGTCTGGCAGAGCGGGGACTCGCCAAGGTCGGCAAGGTCATGGCCGTCTTCTACGCCATCGTCATCACGTTCTTCGCCATCAGCGGCGGCAACATGTTCCAGGCCAATCAGACGTACGCACAGGTCCGTTCGGTCACCGGCGGTGACGATGGATTCCTCGCTTCCGACGGAGCCAAAGCAGTGTTCGGCATCGTCGTCGCGCTGATCATCGGTCTGGTCATCATCGGCGGCATGAAGTCGATCTCGGCGGTGACCGCCAAGCTCGTACCGTCCATGGCGCTGATCTACATCGTCGCGTGCGGCGTCGTCATCGCCGTCAACTTCCGTTCCGTCCCCACGGCGTTCACGGCGATCTTCGAAGGTGCGTTCTCGCCCGAGGGTGTGGCCGGCGGCGTACTCGGCGTCATGATCATCGGATTCCAGCGCGCCGCGTTCTCGAACGAGGCAGGACTGGGTTCGGCAGCCATCGCGCACTCGGCCGTCAAGACCAGGCATCCGGTCACCGAGGGCTTCGTGGCCATGCTCGAGCCCTTCATCGACACGGTTGTCATCTGTACCGCGACCGCACTGACCATCGTGATCGCCAACACCGTCACCTGGCAGGATCAGCGCGCGATCGTCGCCGAAACCGGTGAGCTTCCCGCCGGCGGTGTCACCCTCACCTCCGACGCCTTCGAGACCGTGCTCCCGTGGTTCCCGTACGTGCTGACTCTCGCGGTGGCTCTGTTCGCGCTCTCGACCGCAATCACCTGGGCCTACTACGGACTGCAGGCGTGGACGTCGTTGTTCGGACGCAGCCGCTTCTCGCGGACCTTCTTCAACGTGATGTTCTGCATGTTCACCGTCATCGGAACCGTACTGTCCCTCGGCTCGGTGCTCGATTTCGCCGACGCCACCTTGTTCCTGCTGGCATTGGTGAACATCACCGGCTTGTACCTGCTGCTGCCCGTGGTCAAACGCGAACTCTCCGAGTACCTGGCGATGCGTCGAGGCGAGTCGGACAAGGTCGACGCCGAGGTGTGAGAAGGATCTGTCGACGGGTCAGCCGCCGGGGACGGTACAGCCCTGGCGGCGGGCCTGTTCGAGAAACACCGCAGTGGCGATCCCCGGGAATCGAGGGGAGCCTGCCGGTAGTGGACCGAGAACGTCGAACAGCCTGTCGAGCCGTTGATAGAGCGTCTGCCTCTGTATCCGAAGGCTTTTCGCGGTCTCGGTCTTGCTACCCCAGTGGGTGATGTACGCCAGCAGGGTCGCGTACAACTCTCCGTGCCGCTCCCGATCGTGGGCGAGCAACGGTCCGATCTGATCGTGGACGAACTTCTCGACCGTTGATTTTCCCGACATCGACTCCACCAGTAGGGCAAGTGCGAAATTGCGGGCATCGCGGATGCGGTCGTGAGGGCCGAGGTCCAGCGCGAGCACTGCTGTGGCGGTGTCGAAACACCGGCGCAGACCGTGGCGATCGGAGGCTCCCGGACCGACACCCGCTCGCCTGATACGCAGCTGCGTCGCCTGCAACCTCGACAGCAGAACCGGCCGTCGGGCATCGAGCATCTCCTGGTCGGCGAAACCGAGAACAGCGACGTGTCGGTCGCCGATCTTCTCGCACCAGTTGTGCGGCGACACCGACCCCACTGTGCGTTGCCACGTGCCGGCGGCCGGGTCGTGGTCGAATTCGACCGACACCGTCAGGTAGGCGTCGTGTTCGGGCATACCCATGCGCTCGGCGACGCCGTCGAGGTGGTCGGTGACATCGGAGGCGGGGTAATTCGTCGCCGACAACAGTGAGAAGAAGCGGGTACGCAGTCGGTCTTCCACCCTGGCCGGGCGTGAACTGAGCAATGCAATCGACAGGATTTCCGGAGCTCTCTCCAGTCCGGCGTTTATCGAATAGATGTCGGCATCCGGTCCAGGAGCCACGGTCAACACCGCCACGTCCCGACCACCACTGGTGACGGGCACCTCGAACGAGGTGAAATCCGATGGCTCGGTGACGAGCCCGGATTGCCCGATCAGATCTCCCGACGCCGAATGCAGCGTCACCGACGACCGAGTCTCGACACCGAGCACATCGAGAACGGCGTCCACCGCCCCGTCCGTTTCGATCGAAGCCGACAACAACCGAGACATACGGTTTGCCATCTGCAGCCGACGCAGAGCGGAGTCGGCAAGTTGACTGTTGATGCTCTCGCATACCTGTACGAACGGCACACGGCGTCGGAGATGCACCACCGGAAAGCCGATCCGTTCGGCATGCTCGACCAGAAGCGGCGGAACGACGTCGAGGATTCCCCCCGTCTCCACCGCGATACCGACGACTCCCGCGGCATTCATCGACTCGAGGTACGTCACCAGATCGGCGTCGGAACACCCGCCGAAGTACACACCCTCCATCAGAATCAGCTCCCCACCGCGCAAGAGCGGTGCGATGTCGAGTTGCTCGCTGGCATGAACCCACCGCAGAGACCGCGACGCAGAACGCCTTCCCGCGACGAGCTCGGGTCGCGCCGCGGAAAGATAGACGTCATCGAAGGCGTCGAGCACATTCATAGGTGACATTCTGTCCACCCGCTGTTACGAGTGGCTTACATTGCGTAAGGGTTCGGGAAACACACGGGCAGCAGGCTTCTCACGAGGCCGACCGAACCGCCGGTCGACCGCATACCGAGGAGTTCACGGTGACCACACATTCCCACGACGTCGAGGATTCGCTCCAGCCGATTCCCGAGAGCCAGAGAACCACCGCGCTGTCCGGTCAGTTCTGGATATGGGCGGGTGCGAACATCGCGCCGATCAACTGGGTGCTCGGCGCGCTCGGCATCAGCATGGGCCTCGGCCTGGCGGATACGCTGACGGTGCTCGTCCTCGGAAACGTCATCGGAATGGCGATCTTCGGATTCTTCGTTCTACTCGGACAACGAACGGGAACGACCGGAATGCTGTTGGGCCGTTCGGTCTTCGGTCGTCGAGGCAACTACGTTCCCTCCGCCGTCCAGGCCGTGGTGGTCGTCGGCTGGTGCGCGGTGAACACCTGGATCGTCCTCGACCTGGTGATGGCTCTGTTCGGCGAACTCGGCTGGGTCGACCCGGACGCCGCGAACGTCGGATGGAAGGTCGCGGTGGCCACAGTCATCATGGCGATTCAGGTCGGTATCTCCATGGCCGGATACCGGGCGATCGCGGCATTCGAGCGCTGGACCGTTCCGCCGACCGTCGTGGTGCTGGTTCTGATGTCGATCGTGGCCTGGTTCCACCTGGACATCGACTGGAGTTACTCCGGTCCGGACGGAGTTGCGCTGGCCGGCACCGAGCGCATCGTCGCCATGTCCGCCGTGATGACGGCCATCGGAATCGGCTGGGGACTGACGTGGTTGACCTACGCCGCCGACTACTCCCGCTTCGTGAGTACGCGTGTTCCGCGACGCAAGCTGTACCTGGTCAGTGCACTGGGACAGTTGATCCCCGTCGTGTGGCTCGGTGTGCTCGGCGCGACGTTGGCCACCACCAACGGTTCCGTCGATCCGGGCAAGCTCATCGTGGAGAACTTCGGTGCGCTCGCCATCCCGGTGCTGCTGTTGGTTCTGCACGGCCCCATCGCCACGAACGTCCTCAACGTCTACAGCTTCGGTGTGACGGCGCAGGCCCTCGACATCAAGTTGAGTCGGCGCACGCTGAACCTTGTCGTCGGCGTTCTCGCGCTGGCCGCGAGCGTGTTCTTCGTCTTCCAGGAAGATGCGGCGCAGACCCTCGACGCCTGGCTCGTCGGTGTGGTGGGCTGGGTGGCGACGTGGGGCGCGATCATGCTGGTGCACTACTACGTCTTCGAGCGCGCCAGCACCCGCTACGGCCATCTGTTCGACGACGTGGGCTCGACGAGGATGCAGGACGTCAACTGGCGTGCACTCGCGGCGTTCGCCGTGGGAATTTTCGGCACCTGGATGTTTCTCAACGGCATGGTCCCGGCATTGCAGGGGTTCGGTTCGCAGGCGCTCGGCGGTCTCGACATCTCGTGGCTCGTCGGCGGTAGTACTGCAGCATCGACTTACTACCTTCTCGCCCGAAAATCACATCGGCAGTGGATGATTCGTCAGCAACAGCCCGAAGAGCAGGCTCCGACACCACAGCCGGTCGAATAGCTCGTAGCCGTCATCGCACCGCGCAGTCAAGGAAGGAAACATGGGAATCTTCATCAGGAACGCGCACGTCATCACCATGGACGCATCCACCGGATCCGAACCGATCGTTCGCAGCATCCGGATCGAGAACGACGTCGTCACTGCAATCGCCGCCGATCTCGAACCCGGCGACGGCGATACGATCATCGACGGCCGCGACAGGCTGGTGACACCGGGATTCGTGAACGCACACACCCATTCGTGGGAGACGTTCTACAAGGGCAGATACGACAACATGCCCCTCGAGATGTGGATGGCCATGGCGTATCCGATCCTCGGCGACAGTCGCGTCGAACCCGATCTGGTTCGTCTGCGCAGCACGTTGTTCGCAATCGAGTCCCTCGAAGCGGGCGTGACGACGATCGTCGACGACGTTCTCGAGAACCCGACTCAGGATTGGGCGCAACTGTCGGCGGTGTTCGACGCCTACGAAGAGATCGGCATCCGAGCGAACATCTCCGGACACGTGATCAGCAAACCGTTCGTCGATACTGTGCCGTTCATCGTCGATCATCTGTCGCCGGAGGCCACGGCCGAGATTCGGTCGCATCCGGTTCCCACCACGCAGGAGTACCTCGCATTCAGCAGGAAAGCATTCGAGCAGTATCACGGTCGAGGCAACGGGCGCTTGCGATACATGGTCGCGCCGTCCGCACCGCAACGGTGCGGTGCGGAGCTTCTGGTCGGTGCCACGCAGTTGGCGGCCGAATTCGACGCCGAATGCCATATTCACGTCCTCGAGACCAAGACTCAGTTGGTCACGGGAACGGAGATGTACGGCGGCTCCCTGGTGGAATACATGGGTCGGATCGGCGCACTGTCACCCAATACAACCCTGGCGCATGGCATTTGGCTGACCGAAGACGATATGTCGATGATCGCCGCGGCGGGTACGTCGATTTCGCACAATCCGATCTCGAATCTCAAGCTCGGATCGGGAATCGCCCCGTGGCATGCCCTGCGTGCCGCGGGCGTGAACCTCGGACTGGGAACCGACGGATGCTCGAGCAGTGATTCTCCCCGGATGCTCGACGTCGTGAAAGCTGCTGCGCTGCTGCACAAGGTGACCAACCCGGACTTCACCACCTGGCCCACGGTGGACGCGGTACTACACGCAGGCACCGTCGGCGGGGCCCGCAGTGCGCTCCTCCAGGACACAGTGGGCACCGTGGAGGTGGGGATGCAGGCCGACCTGGTGATCTTCGACCTCGACACCATGGCTTTCACGCCTCGGCAGAAGCTCGACCGGCAACTGGTGTACTCCGAGAACGGCTCCTCGATCGATGTCGTGATCGTGGCGGGCCGGATCGTCGTCCAGGGCGGACGCGTCACCACGGTCGACCGGTCGGCGGTGCTGGCCGAACTTGCCGAGCGCCTCGACGAGATCGTGGCACGCCAGAATGCACTCGATTCGCTGAACAAGCCCCTACTGGATGCGCTGGCGGCCATGTACGACAGAGCGGTTGCGACCCGCGGCACCGTCAACCGATTCAGCGACGACGAACGCGCGTGGCTCGTCTGAACGGCGGTGCCGGAGCGGGTGTCATGAAGGTCGATTTCAAGAAGACGCTCGACGCATATTCGGCACGGCACAACATCTTTCGTACCCTCGTCGTTCCGCCGCTGACCTACCTGATGCTCGACGGACACGGCGATCCGAACACCGCGCCGGAGTATGCCGAAGCAATCGGGGCGCTCTACCCCGTGGCCTATGCAGTCAAGTTCGCGAGCAAGAACGATCTCGAACGGGACTACGTCGTCCCGCCGCTCGAGGCTCTGTGGTGGGCCGAGAACATGAACTCGTTCACCACCGAGAGGGACAAGAGCGAGTGGAGCTGGACCGCCATGATCATGGTGCCCGACTGGATCGACCGTCCGATGTTCGAGACGGCAGTGGCGACCGCCGCCTCGAAGAGCAACTCGGACGCGTCGAGCAGGGTTCGGTTGGAGACTCTCGACGAGGGACTGTGCGTACAGACACTGCACATCGGGTCCTACGACGACGAGACGTCGGTACTCGACGAGCTCCATCATCGATACATCCCCAGTTCTGGATTGACGATGACGGGCAGACATCACGAGATCTATCTGAGCGATCCGCGCCGGGTCGAACCTGCGAAGCTGCGCACCATCCTTCGCCAGCCGGTAGCGCATTCAGCGGAGTCGGCGTCGCTCTGACACGATGGCCGTCATGACCAACGCGGTGCGCCCGGCGTCGTTCACCGCCGGGACCCTCACTCTCCTGGGGGCGCTCTACTTCGCGCAGGGAGTGCCGTTCGGATTCTTCACCCAGGCCTTGCCGGTGGTGCTCCGGGAGTCGGGGTTCTCCTTGGTGAAGATCAGCGCAACCGGTGTGTTGTTCCTACCGTGGGCGCTCAAGTTTCTCTGGGCACCGTACGTCGATCGGTACGGATCCAGGAGGCGGTGGCTGCTGTCGCTGCAGTGTTCGGCCGCAGCGGTGGCACTGGCGTTGTCGTTCCTCGATCTGTCGTCGACGTTGCGCTGGCTGTTCGTCGGCATCTTCGTCATGAATGCTCTGTCGGCGACGCAGGACATCGCGACCGACGGCATCGCGGTGCGTACGCTCACCGCGGCGCAGCGCGGGTTGGGCAACGGACTCCAGGTCGGTGCCTACCGCATCGGCATGGTGTGCGGTGGCGGACTGCTGTTGTGGCTGTTCACCTTCGCCGGATGGCGGGCGCTGTTCGTTGCGATGGCACTACTGATCGTGCTGACGACGCTCCCCGTGTGGTGGATGCGCAGACAACTCGACGCGGCCGACGCGGACTCCGATCCGCACGCCGAGCGACCGAGGCCGGGGCGGCTGGCCGGTGCCTGGTGGTCGCGGCTTCGCAGACCCGGAATGGTGGCATTCATTCTGCTGATCATCGGGTTCAAGTTCGGCAACTCGATGGGATCGGCACTCGTGGGTCCGTTCCTGTCGGACAGCGGTCTGTCGCTGCCCCAGATAGCGCTGGTCGAGGGCGGTCTGTCTTCGGTGGCTGCGGTCGGGGGAGCCGTACTCGGGGCATGGCTGGCGTTTCGGTACGGACGTCGTCGGGCCCTGCTGGTGGGCGGAGTGAGCCAAACGCTGAGCCTTGCCCTGTATGTCGTCGCGTCGCTGGGCGTAGGCGGCTTTCCGCTTCTGGTCACCGCCAACATCACCGAACATGTGCTCGGTGGTGCGGCCACCGTGGCGGTGTTCGCGCTGATGATGGACGCGTCCGAGAAGCGCTTCGCGGGAAGCGATTACACGCTGATGGCGTGCGCGATCGTCTTCGCGCAGGGTGCCGCCGGGATCGCCGCCGGTGTGGTCGGCGATCTGTTCGGATACACGGCGATGTTCGGTTCCGCGCTCGTCCTGTCCGGTATCGGCTGTGCACTGTTGCTGCTGGCACTCGATCGGGGCTGGGGGCCCGAAGGTCTCCGACAGGTGATCCCGCCGAAGACCGTCGTCGTGTAGGAGCGGCTGCGTCGGCGCTCAGCTCCCAGTGTTGGATCCTGCGATGTTGACCATCCACTGAACTCCGAACTTGTCGGTCAACATTCCGAACGTGTCGCCCCACGGAGCTTTCTCGAGACCCATGGTGAACTGCGCGTCGACGGCCAACTTGTTCCAGTAACCCGTCAGTTCGTCCTCCTCGTCGCCGCTGAGCGAGACGCTCATGGTGTTGCCGGGGGTGTGCTCCATCGACGACGGCGTGTCGGCTCCCATCAGAGTGAAGCCGTTCGAGGTTGTCAGCTGGCCGTGCATGACCTTGTCCTGGTCGGCGGGATCCTCGCTGGCGTTGGCCTCGCCGAGCGTGGTGACGGTGAGCTCGCCACCGAAGACCGACCGATAGAACTCCATCGCCTCGCGGGCATTGTCTCGGAACGACAGGTAGGGATTGAGAATGGACATGATCGAAGTCTCCTTCTTCGCTGAACGAGCGGGCTGAACTACGTCGACGGCATCCGTCGAAACAGTAGACACGCACCACGACGGAAAGTCACCGCAGAAGATCAGATGGAGGCGTCGGTATCGGCCAGAATGGTGCGGAGTGCAGCCACATGGCGTCGATACGCCGTTCTACCGTCCTTCGTCAACGACAACCACAGTCGACGCGAGTCCGTGCGTGATCGCTGCTGCTCGACGTATCCCGCATCGACCAGAGCGGCGACCTGCTTGCTCAGCGCCGATGCGCTCAACCCGCTGTGTTCCTTGACGATCGAGAGTTCCACCGTCGTGGCCGCGGCCAGAAGGGCACAGATTCGGAGCCGGTGTGCGGGATGAATGATGGGATCGAGATCGCTCGTCATCGACGTGTGCTGCGGTAGTGCAGGATCGATCCGATCGAGTAGATCGACGCAGCTGCGATGGCGAGCAGAAGCACAGGCCAGGCCGGTCCGCCGGGATTCCCGACAGCCTGCGCCAGTGCGACGCAGAGCGCCGAGAGCGCCACGCAGGTGAGGAAGCCTCTGTTGGTGGGTAGTGCCCACGGCGTCCCCATCCGATATCCGGTGATGACGTTGACCGCGATGATCACCGCGGCGACCCCGAGGAACGCGGCCCGGCTGTCGACAAGGGCGGTCAGTGCGAAGACTGCGAGCAGCACGGCGTTGACCGGATACAGCCACACCGGCCACGGAGTGTCTCGTACCGCGCGCTGAACTCGGTCGATGTCGTCGAGAGCTGTTCGTGCTTCGGCAGGTGTGGGTCTTCCGATGCTTTCCATGGTGGAAACTGTATTGGATAGTTTCCATCATGGCAACCATCTGGCGAGGGTCAGGTGTCGGCAGGCCGCGATACTTCCGATTCCCAGCGGGCTCGTCGTTCGTCGTCGGACTGCTCCCACCACGGCGTTCCTCGCTCGCCGAGGGCGACTTTGGTGGCATGCACGCCTGCGCGAGATTCGGGTGCGCCCGACGTACGTTTGACCTCCCTGCGCCACGCCATCAGAATCGACCGCAGTTCGGTATTGCGATCCTCGGGGATGTCAGGATCCGTTGCGCGCCAACGTCTACCCTTGATGACGATGTAGCGACCGTCCTCGGTGCGTTCCGGTTCTTCGGCCATGGGTCCACACTGCCATGCGTCAGCTGCTCAGATACTGCGGCACTGCAATCCCGTCGAGCCCGAGCGCAACGGCGGCACGAGCGGTGACCGGGCCGACCAGATTGCCTGTCCCGTTGTAGCCGCCGAATGCGACCACGGTGTCGTCGACGACTGTGCACAGCGGGCGCCCGTCCGAGGTGAATCCCACGGATGCAGCCCAACGCGCAACAACCGAAACAGATTCTCCTGCAAACGATGTCGCGACAGATTCGATGTAGTCCTGCACCTGGGCAGTCGGTACGTCGGACGGTGTCCACTCGTCGTCTACGAAGAGGTCACGACCGCCCCCGACATACAGCCGTCCCGACGCGTCCTGCTGCGCGTAGTCGTATCCCCATCGTCCGTACACGGGGCAGGACAGTCGTCTCGGCGTGACGGGCGAGGTGGCGAGCATCTGCAGACGCGCGGTCCGAACCCGGCCGTCGAGCTGGGGGAGTACCTGTTCGAGCCGACCGTCGACGGCAACGAGAACCAGGCCGCACCGAATCACCCCACTCGGCGTCGTGACTGCTCCTGGCCCGATGGCGGTTGCGGGCGTGTTCTCGTACAACCGGGCGCGGCCCGCGAGGATCGACGCCAACCCCAGCGCGCGACGCGCAGGATTCATCACCGCGTCGTCCGGTAGGAAGATCCCGCGCCCCAACTCGCCGGAATACTGGTCGACGGCAATGTCGTTCTCGCGCAGGCACTGTGCCAGCGCATCGCAATCCTCCGAATCGGAGAGCTCGACCGGCGCGCCGGGCACTCCCGCGAGCCTGATGGATCCGGTACGGCGGACGACGGCGGATCCGAGAATCTCTTCCAGAGAGTCGATCTCGGCCAGAGTCGCTCGATACAGATCCACCGCACACGGCCCCCAGGTTGCGAGCGCAGTGTGCAGAAAAGTCGCCGGACCACCGAGCAGGAATCCGCCGTTGCGGCCCGCGGCGCCGGCAGCGATCCGTCCTGCGTCGATTCCGACCACATCGAGACCACGGTCTACGAGGTCGGCTACCGCGGCCAGACCCGAGCCTCCCAGGCCGACGACGCAGACGTCCGCGGTGCTCTCACGCTCCAGTGCGGGCAGGCCCGGCCAGCCGGACACGACCGGGTCGTCGTCCCACGCCGGGCGGGACGTCGCGCTGACACTCATCGGTCGATCGTATCGACGGATTCGGCGGGCGGATGGTTTACGATTCCGGCACCCGCATCCCAGCACCGGTAAGGACCGTCCATGCGCACTGTGATCGTGACCGCGTTCGTTTCGCTCGACGGCGTCATGGAAGGACCCGGCGGCGAGGTGGGTTATCGCAACTCGGGGTGGACGTTTCAGGGCATAGAATTCGACCCGGCAGTGTACGAGATCAAGGGGCGCGAGCAGGAAGAGGCCACGGCGCTGCTGTTGGGCCGCACCTCGTACGAGGCATTTGCGCCGATCTGGCCCACCATGGACGATTTCGCCGGGTACAACGCGATGCCGAGGTACGTGGTGTCGACAACGCTCGAAAAGGACGACTCACGGTGGCCGGCAACCATTCTGCGTGGAATCGACGACGTCGCAGAGCTCAGGGACTCCGATGGTGGGCCGATCTCGATCCACGGCAGCGCCACTCTGGGGCGAAGTCTCGCCGACGCCGGACTCGTCGATCGGTACCACCTGCTCGTCTTTCCACTCCTGCTCGGGGCGGGAAAGCGACTGTTCAGTGAGGCCGACAAGGACACCACGCATCTCGAACTGGTCGAACACGAGGTCTACGGCAACGGAATTCAGAAGCAGGTGTTCGACGTACGTCGATGACCGGGCGGGGCAGGCCTCAGACGTCGTCGCTTCGGATGGTGCGCCGCCGCACGGAGACGAGTTGCAGCTCGGGACGTGAGGCCGCCACGCGCTCGATTCGGTCGAGAACATCGGTGACATGGTCGCGATCGCCTGCTACGACGGACGCGCCGACACCTGCTCGTCGGTGCAACTCGCGATGATCGGTCTCCGCGGCCGACACCGCGAACTTACGTTGCATTTCGGAGATCACCGGCCGGATCACGGAGCGCTTCTCTTTGAGTGAGTGAACATCTCCGAGAAGGAAGTCGAATTCTATCCATCCAATCCACATATGCCGACCATCCTAACGCTGGGGGATACCCGAGCACTCGGGATTCGACTCGGCGATGCTTCGGATGCGCACCATTCGCCGAACATGTTCGTACACTGGCGGCATGGCTGCACCGGCGGAACACGGCTCCTTGCCGCCCAGCCTTGTCGAAATGGCGACCCGTCAGGTCCGATCCGAGGTGCTCAGCGGTGCGCTCGAGCCCGGATCCCGAGTGGTCGAGGAAACCCTGTGCGCGCGCCTCGGGATCAGCCGAGCACCGGTACGTGAGGCGTTGCGCCTGTTGGCTCAGCAGGGTCTGGTCGAACATCTTCCACGTCGCGGGTTCCGAGTTACGGTGTGGTCGGCAGTGGACATTCTCGAACTCTTCGAGCTGCGTCAGGTCCTCGAACGGCATGCGCTCGAGCGCGCACTCCCGCTCGGTTCGTCTCGCGACGGTGCGTTCGCGCCGGTACGAACGGCGCTCGACGAGATGCGTGACGCCGATGCGCGGGGCGACACCCTCGGCAAGGACGACGCCCACCGGCGTTTCCACGAAGCCATCGTGGCGTTGGCAGGCAGTCGCCAACTCGATGTGGCGTATGCACCGATCCTGCTGAAGTTGCAGCTACCGATGGCCCGCAATCTCAGGGAAGAAGCCCGAGTGGCCAATCCGGTCGACGGGATCCGGCGTCACGAATGGTTGCTCGACGCCATCGAATCGAACGATCTGTCGGTGGCGCTCGCTGCGTTGAAGCAGCACGGCGAGCTGACCTACCTGCATCTCGAGAGTACTTCCTAACAGACTCGAAACACGGCAACAACCTGCAGTAACAGAAAACTGTCGACAATCGACGGTATGAATTCAGACCTTGGACCGGTACCCGGCCCGACCGTTGCCGAGATGCTCGCGGCGTACCGAACCGGCGCCTCGACTCCCACGGCAACGGTGGAGGCCTTCTCGACCGCCGTGGCTGCGCGCGGCGACGACGGAACGTGGATCACCGTCGTGTCCCGTTCGGAACTGCTCGCGGCCGCCGCGGCTCTGGAAGCGCGACCCGATGCGGTGTCGCTACCCCTGTACGGAATTCCCTTCGGCGTCAAGGACAGCATCGACGTAGCCGGATACCCGACCACTCTCGCCTGTCCCGACTACGCGTACACGCCGGATTCGACGGCCCCTGCAGTGCAGGCGTTGGTCGACGCCGGAGCCATCTTCGTCGGCAAGACCAGCCTCGATCAGTTCGCGACCGGGCTGAACGGAACGCGCACGCCGCACCCGATTCCGCGGAGCGTCTACGGCAACGACATGATCTCGGGCGGCTCCAGCTCCGGTTCGGCACTGGCCGTCGCCCTCGGGCAGGTGCCGTTCTGCGTGGCCACCGACACCGCAGGATCGGGGCGAGTGCCCGCAGCGCTCAACGGCATCGTCGGGTACAAGCCGTCACGCGGCCTGATCAGCACCGTCGGACTCGTCCCCGCGTGCAAGTCGCTGGACTGCATCACCCTGATGGCGACGACGGTCGAGGATCTCGATCTCGTTTTCGACGTCATGTGCGCTGAGGATCCAGCGGACGGCTGGTCGCGTCGCCGCGGAGAGAAGTTCGACGGGCACGAGGTCACTGTGGGTCTACCGGACCTGCAGCAGTTGGATTTTTTCGGCGACGCAGCCATGTTCGATGCACATTCGGTCGCGCGCCGGTCGCTTCCCGAGCATGGATTACGGACTACCGCAGTCGATCTCACTCCGTTTCTCGATGCCGGATCGCTGCTGTATCAGGGACCGTGGGTCGCCGAGCGGCTGGTCGAGTTCGACGAATTCCTCACCGACAAGCCCGATTCCATCGTTCCGGTCGTCCGCGAGATATTCCTGGGTGGACGGCGGTACAACGCCGTCGATGCCTTCCGTGCCCTGCAGACGCTACAAGACCTTCGCGCTCGCGTCGCGCAGCTCTGGACCTCGATGGACGTGATGATCGTGCCGACCATCGGTACCACCTTCACCGTGCCCGAGGTGCTCGCGGACCCCATCGCGTGCAACACGAAGCTCGGCCACTACACCCACTTCGGGAACCTTCTCGACCTGACCGCCGTAGCGGTTCCCGCCGGGCACACCGAGGACGGTCGACCGGTCAGCCTCATGGTGATCGGGCCTGCACTGGCCGACGATACGATTCTCGCAGTCGCGGCCCGGTTGCTCGGAGAGGGGCGCGCCGTCTCACCGCCTCTCGCCGTCGAAGGGTCGGCGGTCGAGACCATCGACATCGTCGTTGCCGGGCACCATCTGTCAGGAGAGCGCGCCAACCCGCAGCTCGTCGAGCTCGGCGGGTCCCTGGTCGAGGCCACGTGCACCGCGCCGACGTACACACTGCTTCGGATCGGAACCGACGATCCGACTCCCGGCCTGCTGCGAGTTCCATTCGGCGGCAGCGCAATCGACGTGGAGAGGTGGCGTCTGCCCGCTACTTCTCTTGCGGTACTCGTGGGCAGAATGCCAGCGGTGCTCGCTCTGGGACGAGTGCTGCTGGCCGACGGTTCCGACGTTCTCGGCTACGTCTGCGATGCCACTGTGCAGACCGGCGCGGAGGGACACACCGTCGACGACATCAGCGAGTTCGGTGGCTGGCGGGCATATTCCCGGGCGATCAATTCTGCTCACAATACTTCCATTGCAGCACAGGAGATCTCATGACCTCAGCACATACACCGGTAATTTCGATACCGTCGGCGTCGCCATCGGAGTTCACCATCGACGCCGCAACGACGGCACTACTCGTCATCGACATGCAGAGGGACTTTCTGCTTCCCGGGGGGTTCGGTGAGAGCCTCGGTAACGATGTCGGCCTGCTCCGAACCGTGATCGAACCACTCGCAGGTCTCATCAGTGTGGCCAGGGAGGCCGGGATACCGGTGATCCACACCAGGGAGGGGCATCTCCCGGACCTGTCGGACTGTCCGCCGGCGAAGTTGCGCCGCGGCACGCCCTCTCGGCGCATCGGTGATCCAGGAGCGTTCGGCCGCATCCTCGTTCGCGGTGAGTACGGTCACGACATCGTCGACGAGCTGGCACCGCTCGAGGGCGAGACAGTCATCGACAAGCCCGGCAAAGGGGCGTTCTACGCCACCGAGCTCTCCGAGGTTCTCACGAGCGCCGGAATCACGACTCTGCTCGTCACCGGAGTTACGACCGAGGTGTGTGTGCACACCACGGTTCGGGAGGCCAACGATCGTGGGTACGAGTGCCTCGTGGTGACGGACTGTGTCGGTTCGTACTTCCCGGAGTTCCAGCGAGTGGGCCTCGAGATGATCTCGGCTCAAGGCGGGATTTTCGGGTGGACCGCGCCGTCGGAGGACGTCGTGGCCGCGTTGGTTGCGCTCGTCCCCACTTCTGCGAGTCGATAGGACCGGAATATGACCATGGACGTCAAAGACTCACCCGCTGCAGGCTCTTCGTCCTCGTTCACCCTCTCGTGGTGGACGAAGGGCGACACCAACGCATTCTTCGGACTCGGCTTCAACATTCTCGTCAACGTGCTCACTCTGACGACTCTGAGCATCGCGGTGGTCGGAATTCCGGGAAGCGACGTCCTCGGGACGCTGCTGCCTGCCCTCGGGATCGCCCTGATCCTGGGGAACCTGTACTACATGGTTCTCGCTCGTCGACTTGCCAAGCGCGAGAATCGAACCGATGTGACGGCGTTACCGTACGGTCCGAGCGTTCCGCACATGTTCATCGTCGTGTTCGTGGTCATGCTCCCGGTCTACCTGGCGACGGGCGACGCGGTTCAGGCGTGGGCGGCGGGGCTCGCCTGGGCCTTCATGATCGGCATCATCGTCATGATCGGAGCGTTCGTCGGGCCCTACATTCGCAGGATCACTCCGCGCGCGGCAATGCTCGGTACGTTGGCCGGCATCTCGATCACGTTCATCGCGATGCGCCCGGCCGCGCAGATGTGGGAGGCCGCCTGGATCGGATTGCCGGTTCTCGCAATCATTCTCATCGGCTTCTTCACAGATGTGAAGTTGCCCGGCAACATTCCGGTCGGTCTCGCGGCGCTGCTGGTGGGCACGGCGATCGGCTGGATCGGCGGATACATGTCCGTGCCGGACGTGACCGAGGCGGCGAGCAATATCGCGCTCGGCCTTCCGGATCTGCGCCTCGATCTCCTGCTCGACGGTCTCGGTAACCTGGCACCGCTGCTCGCTACCGCAATTCCGTTGGGGGTCTACAACTTCACCGAGGCGATGAGCAACGTCGAAAGCGCGTCCGCTGCGGGAGACAACTACAACCTGCGCAGTGTGCTGCTCGCCGACGGCTTCGGTGCGGTCGTCGGCTCGGCGTTCGGATCGCCGTTCCCGCCCGCGGTCTACATCGGCCATCCCGGCTGGAAGGACGCAGGTGGCCGGACCGGATACTCGGTCGCGTCGGGCGTCGCGATCGGGTTGATGTGTTTTCTCGGGTTGTTCGGATTGCTGGCGACCTTGCTGCCGATTCCTGCGATCGTCCCGATTCTGCTGTACATCGGACTGCTGATCGGCGCCCAGGCATTCCAGTCGGTGCCGAAGCTGCACGCCATCGCGGTGGTGGTGGCGTTGCTCCCCAACCTCGCGGAATGGGCGGTGGGTCTGATCGACAACGCACTCAGCGCGGCAGGCACATCGGCGACGGAAGTGGGCAGCGAGGCACTGGGTCAGGCGGGTGTCGTCTACGACGGACTGAAGACGTTCGGGTCGGGAGCGGTACTCGCCGGACTGATGTTGGGCACCATCGTCACGTTCGTTCTCGACAAACGGTTTCTCGCCGCCGCAGCAGCGGGTGGAGTGGCCGCGGCACTGTCGTGGGTCGGCCTGATCCATTCACACGAGGTGGGGTGGGCTGCCAATCCCCAAGTCGCCCTGGGTTATCTGTTCTTCGGGCTCGTGTGTCTGGCGTACTCACGGCTGATTCCTGCCCCGAAGCCGACGAGCGAGCCACAACCGGTCGGGGAGTAGGGCTTCCCGATGCGGGCCGTGTGGCCCGCATCGGGAACTGCTCTAGCGCGTGCTCACGAGCTCGAGCGCCACGAGATCGGAGAGATACTTCTCGATCAATTCGCGCCCGAGGTGCGGAATATCCCCGACGGCCGAGGCGAACTCGTCGGCGGGCAGCATCGCCCCGGACGACGGGTGTTGCGGGTGTGCGTACGAGTCGATCAAGGGGAGCAGCGAGTGCGACCGCTGCTTCTCCGGAAGAGCCTCGACTGCTGCGTTGAAACGCTCGAACCACTCGTCGTAGTTCTCTACGATCTCGATGTCGCGACCGGCGTCACGGATCCAATCGACGAACGTGTCCAGCGAGATGTCGTCGTCGTGTGGGTTGAGGATGTCGAAGGTGCGGTAGCCCGAGGTATCCCCACCCGCGATCGATGTGATGGCCGACGCACTGAAATCGGCAGGCAGTCCGTCGTAGTGGGCCAGCGGTCGTCCCTTCTCGTCGGTCGGTGCCCCGGTGTCGGTGGCGTAGAACGTGTGCGGAGCCAGACCGGTTTCGACGACCGACAAGATCAGACGCGTGAACACATCCGGCACGTTGAGCTGACCCGTCCACGTGCTGTGCGCAAGAATCATGTCCGAGCGAAAGACCGACACCGGTAGGCCGAACTCGTCGAACGCGTTGCGCAACAGCACTTCGCCGGCCCACTTGGAGTTGCCGTACCCGTTGGCGTAGGAATCGTCGACAGCTCGCGACGGGCTGTCGGCGCGAATGTCGCCGTTCTCTCGGAAATCCTCGACACCCGCTGCGACGGCCACCGTCGACAGGTAGGTCACGGGCTTGACGTGGTGGGTGAGCGCCAGCCGGATCACCTCGGCCGTGCCGACGACGTTGGGTCCGAACAGGTGCTCGTACGGCAGGGCATGGTTGACCAGAGCGGCGGGATGGACGATGCGATCGATCCGCTCGGACAGCGTCCGGAAGTCCTCGTCGCCCAGTCCGAACCGGGGCGTGCCCAGATCGCCTGCCACGACCTCGAGCGCAGCGTCGGCCAAGGTTCGATAGCGCTCCGACAGCTGCGCGTCTCCATTGTCGAAGGCTGCGTCGAGTCGGGCTCGCGCGTCGGAATCGGAGCGTCCGCGCACCAGGCAGACCACCTTTCCTCCGATCTCGGCCATGCGCTCGAGCCATTCCAGGCAGAGGAACCGACCGAGGTATCCGTTGGCACCGGTCAGCAGGACCGTGCTGGTCTGTTCTCGCGCGCACGGAATGTGGTGCGCGGCGTCGAGGAGAGCGTTGTCGAGAAATGCCGACAGCCGCAGGTCGGACGCTTCGGCGATCGTTGCGCCGCGACCGTGGATCGAGGCGAATGTGGCGGTGTCGGAATCGTTGTCGCGGGCCGAGGAGATGTACTCGGCCAGTGCTGCCAGGTCCATGGCGGGCCCGGTGATCACACCGACCGGAACATCGACATCGTAGATCTCACGGAGGAGCGTCGAGAACGTCAACGCCGACAACGAATCTCCGCCCAAGTCGCTGAAGTGGGCATCGGGGCGGACATCGGACCCGGCGCATCCCAGCAGAGCCTGTGCGGCATCGCCGACCGTGGTCAGGACAGGGGCATCGGCACCACTGCGCCTGAGCTCACGCAGGCGCTCGTTCTGACCGGATTCGAGTTCTGCGTAGCGACGCTCGAGTTCGTCTCCGTAGCGCTCGACCAACTTGGGTCGCAGTTGTTTGCCTGCACCGGACAAGAGCCCGTTCTCCTGTGTGAACGGGTGGTGCTCGACAGTCACGTCACGCGGAATTTCGTACGAGTTCAGCGATTCCTGACGAGCGATTTCTTGCAGCGATTCGATGACAGAACCCGCGGTTGTGTCCGGTCGAGCCGGAACGACCACTGCCAGGAGATACGCCCGTTGACTGTTGCCGTAGAGGAATATCTGGTCGACCAGCTCACTGGTACCGAACAGGGCTTCGAGGCGGGCAAGGGCCACGAACTCACCCTGGGCCAGCTTCAGAACGTTCTTGCGGCGGTCGACGTAGGCGAGTCGGTCCGGCTCGATCTCGGCGACGACGTCACCGGTGCGATAGAAGCCCTCGGAGTCGAAGACCTCGGCCGTGACGTCCGGTCGCTTGTAGTAACCGGGAATGATGGACGCCGTCTTGAGGAGGAGCTCACCGCGCGGATGCGGTGTGTCGGTGGAGAAGTAACCGAGTTCGGGCACATCGTCGAGCTTGTATTCGATCACCGGCGGGCGTTGAACGACGCCGTCGTGCAACACCATTCCGGCCTCGGTGGAGCCGTAGTTGTCGCGTACTCGAATATCGAGCAGCTCCGAGACGAAGTCCTTGACCTCGGGAGCGATCGGTGCGGTGCCGACCATCGCTGCCAGGATACGTCCACCGAATTGTTCGATCCTGTTGCGTTCGAGTACCTCTCGACGCGTCCTGTCGGCATCGCCACCGGCAGAGCGTTCGACCTCTCGGTCGATCTCGGAGAGGACGGTGTGTCGAATCATCTCGCACACTCGCGGGATCAACAGGGCCATCGTGGGCCGAGCGAGCGCGAAATCCTCGAACAGGGTGGACAGATCGCTCGCGCCTGCGAAGTGGACGGTGCCGCCGGCCGCCAGCGTCGAAAAGACCAGGCCACGGCCGGCCAGGTGGCTCATCGGAAGGTAGTCGAGCGTGATGACCGGGAAGGCCGGCCGGTCGCTGGCTTCGGAGGAGGCTCCGGTGTGGTGCCAGGCGCCGGTCCATGCTCCGCACACGATTCGTTCGGTGTGCATCGCCCCCTTGGGAGTTCCGGTGCTGCCGGAGGTGTAGATCAGTGTCGCGAGTCGGTCGGGGTCCTCGTCGTCGGGTAGCGGAACCTCCGGGAGTTGCGCGCCGTCGCGAACCAGCTCGGTGAGCGGCCGGACGGAGACTCCCAGCTGGTCGGCATCGCTGCGCGCGGACTCCATGATCCGTGCATGCGCGTCGATCGCCCCGTCGTGGTCGAGAACGACGATTCGCCGAATGGACCGGCAATGGGTGGCGACCTGGACCGCGACGGACAGGTTGTCGACATCGGCTGCCAGGACGACGGGTTCGACCTCGTCGGCGATGGCCGAGAGCTGGCCCGCGGTGGCACCGGCCTGCAACGGAACGGCAATCGCGCCGAGTCGTATCGTGGCCAGTTCCGCGACGACGTAGTCGGCACTCGCGAATCCCAGGGTTGCGAAGAAGTCTCCCGAAGCGATCCCGATCGCGTCGTGGGTCAGCGCGGAGGCGAGCGCGCCGGCGTCGCTCCAAGCCTGCCCGTAGGTGACGGTGTCGAACCGGGGGAGAAGGTGAAACGTGTCGACGTCGTCGATCTTCACGATCTCTCGAGCTCGGCGGCCGAGGGCCGGCCGATCGGAGTAACGCGTCATGATCTCGGCGACCACGCGGGCCAGGTTGGGCGACGACTCCTGGGCGGCATCGGCCACTGCGCTGTCCGGTTCTGCGGCTCGAAACTCCCGGTCGGTCTCGTGCAGTTCCTGAAATCGACTGCGTTGCCTGTTCTGTCGATCCTGTCGGCTGTCGACGTCCAGTGTGTGCGTCATGCTCGACTCCCTCCGACGAAGCGCGCCGATCGTTCGGGCACCTCGCGATTGTCCGCTCAATATCGTTATCAAAGGTAAGTATATGCCGTCGGGGATCTCGCCAATCGTGACGCTCCTCATAGTCCGATAAGTCGTAAAAGTCTGGCTCACTGCACTTTTGGGGCCCGGATCGGCGACGCTGATTTGGGGTGGCAGCTCCCGTGGGTACTCGGTGAAAGCGGGAGATCGAGACTTGTATGGTGAAACCACAGTCATGTGCGTCACAGTGCTCGTCACCGTCGCGCGCACGTGTCACCCCTCGCGATCGGAGAAGTGAATGTCGGACGTCCTCTCGCGACGCGACCTGGATTTTCTGCTGTACGAATGGCTGGACGTGGCGGCACTGACAGCACGACCGCGCTTCGCGGAGCACTCGAAGGAGACCTTCGACGCGGTCCTCGACCTCAGTGCGGACATCGCCCGCAAGCACTTCGCGCCGCACAACAAGAAAGCGGATGCGCAGGAGCCGACGATGAATGCGGACGGTTCGGTCGAGCTGATACCCGAAGTCAAGGAAGCGCTCGATGTCTATGCGTCCGCGGGTCTGATCGCCGGGCAGTTCGACGAGTCGATAGGCGGGATGCAACTGCCTGCGACCGTCTCTCGGGCAGCGATGGCGTTCTTCCAGGCCGCCAACGCCGGGACCTCCTCGTACCCTTTCCTCACCATGGCCAACGCCAACCTGATCGCGACGTACGGCACGCCGGATCAGGTGCAAGATTATGTCCGGCCCATGCTGGAAGGGCGCTGGTTCGGAACCATGTGTCTGTCGGAACCGCAGGCCGGATCGTCACTGGCGGACATCACGACGAAGGCAGTGCCGCAGGACGACGGTAGCTTCCGCATCACCGGTACCAAGATGTGGATTTCGGGTGGAGATCACGAACTCACCGAGAACATCGTCCACCTGGTGCTCGCCAAGACCCCGGGAGGACCGCCAGGAGTCAAGGGAATCTCCCTGTTCATCGTTCCCAAATTCCTCCCGAACGGCGACGGCGGTACGGGCGAGCGCAACGACATCGTGCTGACCGGCCTCAATCACAAGATGGGCAACCGCGGTACCACCAATACCCTGCTGGCGTTCGGCGACGGAACCCACTCTCCCGGTGGGCAATCCGGAGCTGTCGGCTACCTCGTCGCCGAGGAGAACCGCGGTTTGTCGTACATGTTCCACATGATGAACGAGGCCCGGATCGGCGTCGGATTCCTGGCCATCGCGCTCGGGTACGTCGGTTACCTGAAGTCGGTCGAGTACGCGAAGACGCGTACTCAGGGACGACCGCTCGGCGCGAAAGATCCGGCAGCACCCCCTGTCGCGCTGATCGAACACGCCGACGTTCGTCGAATGTTGTTGGCGCAGAAGTCGTACGTCGAAGGCGCGCTGGCCCTGGGACTCTATTGTTCGCGTCTGGTCGACCATCAGGATTCGGCATCCGACGATGCCGAAGCAGCACGATCGACACTATTGCTCGACGTACTGACCCCCATCGCCAAGAGCTGGCCGTCTCAGTGGTGCCTCGAAGCCAACAGCCTGGCCATTCAGGTGCACGGCGGCTACGGATACACCCGCGACTACGACGTCGAGCAGCACTACCGCGACAATCGCCTCAACCCGATTCATGAAGGCACACACGGCATTCAGGGATTGGATCTGCTCGGGCGCAAGGTGATCATGCAGGGCGGCGCGGGATTGGCTCTGCTGGCCGAACACGTCGCGGAGACGGTGGAGCGGGCCCACGCAGCAGGCGGTGACGCTGCTCGATACGCCGCCGAACTGCACGCGCGCTTCGACAGAATCGTCGAGGTCACCGCGGCAGTGTGGGGTACCGGCGACGCCGCCGTGGCGCTGGCGAACTCCACGGCCTACCTCGAAGCGATGGGGCACACTGTCATCGCCTGGATGTGGCTCGAGCAGTTGCTGGCGGTCGGCACGAAAACCGGAGACTTCTACGACGGAAAGCGTTCTGCAGCTAAATACTTCTACGTCTACGAACTGCCGAAGGTGGACGTGCAGCTCGATCTGTTGGCGAGACTGGACCGCACCACCCTCGATATGTCACCCGCTTGGTTCTGAGTCGAAAACAAGGAGATTCATCGAACATGTCGATCTTGGAAAAATTTCGCCTGGACGGACGCGTCGTCATCGTCACCGGTGCATCCTCCGGACTGGGCGTGGCATTCGCCAAGGCAGCCGCCGAGGCAGGAGCGGACGTGGTGCTCGCCGCACGACGAGTGGACAAGTTGGCGCAGACCGCAGAGTTGATCGACAGCGTCGGAGGGCGTTCGATCACGGTCGCCACCGACGTGGTGGACCCGGACCAGTGCACCGCGATGGTCGAGGCCGCGGTGAAGGAGTTCGGAAAAGTGGACATTCTGATCAACAACGCCGGGGTAGGCACGGCCTACCCCGCAACCCGTGAGACACCCGAGCAGTTCCGCTCGGTGATCGACATCAACTTGAACGGGTCGTACTGGGCAGCGCAGGCCTGCGGACGGGTGATGGCACCCGGCAGTTCGATCGTGAACATCTCCAGCATTCTGGGGCTGACCACCGCAGGCCTTCCGCAGGCGGCCTACAGCGCGAGCAAGGCAGCGATCATCGGCCTCACCCGCGATCTGGCGCAGCAGTGGGGCGCGCGAAAAGGCATCAGAGTCAACGCTATTGCGCCAGGTTTCTTCCAGAGCGAGATGACGGACTCGTACCAGCCGGGATACCTCGACTCGATGGCTCCGCGAATGATCCTCGGACGCAAAGGCGATCCCGAAGAACTGGCCGCAACTGCCATCTGGCTCGCCTCGGACGCCGGGGGATACGTGACGGGTCAGACCATCGCGGTGGACGGTGGAATCACGATCACCTGACGGCTATCGTTCGGCCGGCACGGCGATGCCCTCGCGGATCAGTCTGCGCGCGACCACCAACGCGTCGTCGGTGTCGAGTCCGGGCAGGGCATCGAGGCGGCACGGTGCGCCCTGGTTCAGCAGGTCGAGAGCGTCTGCGCACTGGGGCGGCATCGTCACGGTCTTGGTGCGCACGACCACGGACACTGCGTGGGCCGATCGCACGACACGGGCGAACACGCCGGGCCGTAGTCGGATCGAATCCTCGCCCCGCAACGCTCCCATCGCAGCGACGCTTGCCAGTGGGCGCACCGGTTCCGGTCGGACGAGCTCGTCGTGACGATCAGCGACGCGTTCGGCCAATCGACGTATCGCGTCGGGGTCTCGGTCGATCTCGTCGAGCGCGGCGCGCATGGCGTCCACGACTCGGTGTACATGCGCAGCGATGGACTCCGGGTCGGAGTGGTCGAGGCCGGCGGGAAGGGGAGCGCGCAGACTCTCGACGTCGCCCAGCGACTTCAGCACGTGGTGGGCGAGGTCGTAGTCGTTGTACGACGCCACGCCGATGGTCAGGTGCACGGTTGTGTCACCGAGCGCTTGCGCCGAGTGGATCCACCCGCGCGGCAGGTAGAGCACATCGCCGGGCTCGAGGACAACGTCCAGTTCGGGAGTGTTCGATGCGTGGTCCTCGACGGCCGACCGTCGGTCCGACCACGGTTGATTGTTGAGCGGATGCACGTGCACCGGGGAGTGAATGCTCCACCGCTTGGTGCCCGCGATCTGCACGACGAACACATCGTGTACGTCGTAGTGCGGTGAAAAGCCTTGCGATGCAGCCGGTGTCACATACGAGTTCACCTGCACGGGGTGGCCCAGCTCGCGAACGAGATCACCGACGAAATGAATCAGCGGCGGCCACAGTCGATGCAGGCCCTGAAGTACCAGCGTGTTTCCGGCCGCGAAGGCTGCCAGCACCGCTGCGGATTCGACCTGGTCCGTTACCTCGGCACCGAACCCGCCGGACGACGTGAACTGCGACTTGTCCAGCAACCGACCGTCTTTGGCCATCCGCACGAAGGGAGTGCGTACTCCGCGTTCGGAGATCAGCTCGTCGACCGCGTCGAGTGTCATCAGATCGTCGAACGAGTCCGACAGCTCGGCGGATCGGGTCAGTTTGGGAGCTGTACCCCAGAACCGGTCCGCGAACGTCCTGAAGTCGGTACCGGTGAGACGACGGAGCGCGGACCGATTATCCGATCCGCGCTCGCCGCTCGACTCAGTGCTCAAGCGGTACCGTCCGCACCGCCGTCGTGTCCGTTGGGGTTCGATCCACCGTCGGCCGGGCCCTCGCCCGCTCCGGCGGGGCCGTCTGCTCCGCCGTCGTGACCGTCGGGGTTGGATCCACCGTCGGCGGGTCCTTCACCGGCTCCGGCGGGGCCGTCTGCTCCGCCGTCATGGCCACCGGGGTTCGATCCGCCGTCGGCGGGTCCTTCGCCTGCGGCTCCGCCCGTGGTGGTGATGTCGTCGTCGTTGATGCTCATCGAAGTCCTTCCGGTCGTGGAGGTTCGTGTACCCGCGCAGCGCGAGAACATCGGAGGTATTGACGCAAACTCTGTTTCTCAAACAGCGGTGGTGTGGCGAATCTCAGGCAGAGTCCTCGGCGATCTCGGGTGCGTTCTCCCGGGTCGCCATTCCGCCTCCGCCGCCGCCGTCCACCGGTCCTGGTCGGCCGCCCTTTGGCGTGTCCGATGTCTTCTCGGGCTCTGTCGGGTTCTCGTTGTCGGTGTTCTCGTCACGTCCCATGGTTCGACAGTAGACCGCCGCGCAGGCCGTGGGACGATGGAACGATGGATCGATCCCGAGCGCAGCACGTGGTGCTGCTGGACGACGAAGGCCGCGCCGTCGGTACGCATGACAAGACCACCGTCCACACGCAGGACACGCCACTTCACCTGGCATTTTCCAGCTACGTGGTGAGAGCGGACGGCGCTGTTCTTCTCACGCGCAGGGCGTCGAGCAAGACGACCTGGCCAGGGGTGCTGACCAACACGTGCTGTGGCCACCCGGCTCCCGGTGAGAAGCTCGACGACGCCGTACTGCGCCGAATCGGTGAAGAACTGGGCCTGCGTGCGGAATCCGCCGAGTTGGTACTGCCGCACTTCCGATACCGGGCCGTCATGGACAACGGAATCGTGGAGAACGAGATATGTCCCGTATACCGCGTGAGAGTCGACGAGCACGCGACACTCGATCCCGATCCGGCCGAGGTGGAGGAGACTCGATGGGTGTCGTGGCGTGAGTTCTCCGCGGGAGTGCTGGGCGGCGCCATCGACGTATCACCCTGGTGCCGAACGCAGGTGGAGCAGTTGACCGCTCTGGCCGACGAGCCACTCGGCTGGCCGGCATCGCCGGACGACATGCTTCCCCCCGCTGCCCGTCCTGCCGACACCCGCTGATCCTGCCCGGCCTCTAGGGTTTGTGCTGTGACCGTCGACAATTCCGACAGGCCGAACGAGGACCTGTTCGATCGTGCCTCCGTCGCGCGCGAACTCGCCCGCTTCTGCCACCGCACCGCCGAAACGGACGGACTCCGCGCCGCCGCCGTTGCCGTTGCGGTCGGTGGACCGCCGGGGGACAGGCGCATGCTTCTGACGAGGAGGCCGGATCGGTTGCGCGCACATCCGGGCCAATACGCGTTGCCCGGCGGAGGTGTGGACCCGGGCGAGTCCCGGATGCAGGCCTGTCTGCGGGAATTGGCCGAGGAGTTGGGGATTCGCGCCGACGAGACCGACGTGCTCGGTAGGTTGGACGACTACGTCACCCGATCCGGGTACGTCATCACTCCGTTCGTGGTGTGGGTCGGCGACTACTCGTCCACGTTGCTGCCCAGCGAGGACGAGGTGGCCGAAGTGTTCGAGGTGACGGTCGACGAACTCGACGTCGACGCCCAATTCGTGTCGATTCCCGAATCGACGCGTCCGGTTATCCGGTGGCCGTACCGAACGGGTGCCATCCATGCTCCGACCGGCGCGATCGTCCATCAGTTCCGTGAAGTGGCACTGCATGGTCGACACACCCGAGTCGCGGACTTCGAGCAGCCGGTGTTCGCGTGGCGCTAACGTGGCCGCAAGCCCGAGCGGGCAGAGCGAGACAAGCGGCACGAGAAGGAGGTGATCGCCGATGACGAACGACCGTGAGCTCGAGGTATCGGATCGCATCGCGACCATTCCCAACCTTCTCAGCGCAATCCGGCTGTTGGGTGTTCCGCTGTTTCTCTACCTCATGCTCGGCCCCGAGGCCGACGGTTGGGCGCTGGTGCTCCTGCTGGTCAGCGGTGGAACCGATTGGCTCGACGGCAAACTCGCTCGCATGCTCGGTCAGGCATCGAAGCTGGGTGCAGTTCTCGATCCGTTGGTCGATCGGCTCTACGTGGTCAGCACCCTGGTGGCGTTCGTGCTGCGCGGCATCATTCCGTGGTGGGTTGCCGCGATACTCATCGGTCGCGATGCCGTACTCGGATTGACGATGTTCGTCTATCGCCGCAGATCCCTCCCGCCTCCGGACGTCATCTATCTCGGTAAGGCCGCGACCTTCGTGGTGATGATCGCGCTGCCGGTCCTCCTGGTCTCTGCCGGCAGCAATTCGGTGGCCGATGCCGCAGGACCGCTCGGATACGCGTTGCTGATCTGGGGCACCGCGTTGTACATCTGGACCGGTCTGCTGTACCTCGGCAAGGCGATCGCCGTCGCCAGGGCAGTCGAGCCGACTGTGGCCGGCACCTGACGGTGGAGCCTGCGGAACGACCGGAGAAACAGGTCAGGAGGAATCCCGTCCCGTCGTTGCTGACGTCCTTGTTGACCGACCATCTGGATCCGGGATACGGCGCGGCGGCTGCCGAACGAACTGCGCAGCACACCCGCAAGCCGCGGGTACCTGCCGCGCTCTGGTTGTTGGCCGGTGCGGTCGTCGTCGGGGTGATCTTCGGTATCGCGTTCTCGCAGCTGGCTTCCGGCGGCGCCGATGTGGACCGTGCGGGTTCCGATGCGTCCGCTGCTGTCCGCGCCGCGCAGGATCGCAGCGCCGAATTGGAAGCGACACAACAGGCACTGGTCGAGCAGGTGTCCTCGGAGCGTGACAGAGCTCTGCAGTCCGATGTCTCGGGCAGTGCCCTGCTGGACCGGTTGAGTGCTGTCGAATCCGCCGCCGGCATCGATTCGGTGACCGGCCCCGGGCTCTCGGTCGTCGTCACCGAGCCGGTGGCCGAGGACGCCACGTCGGATCGGTCGATTCGTGGGGGTTCGGGCGCAGCCGTGCTGGATCGAGACATCGCTGCGATCGTCAATTCGTTGTGGGCGAGCGGTGCCGAGGCGGTGTCGGTCGACGGTATTCGCGTCGGACCCAACGTGACCATCCGGCAGGCAGGCGGGGCAATGCTGCTGGACAATCGCCCGATCGACTCGCCCTACGCCATCGACGCGATAGGGCCGCCCCAACGCATCCAGGTCCAGTTCGTCGTCAGCGACGCCTATCTGCGAATGAGCACGGTGGCGCAGTTGTACGGCGTCGGATTCACGGTACGCCCGGCAACCGATCTCGAACTCGGTCCCGCCGCTGTGAGAGAGTCGTTCGTGGCAGAGGAGGTAGGCCGACGATGACGGAGCACGATCCACCGAGTGCCCACCCGGCGGAGTCCGACGTGCACGAACCGTCCGACTCGCCGATCACCCCCACCCACGGGGTCTACGCTCTTGCCGCGATCGCCGCTCTGATCGTCGGAGTCGTCATCGGGACGGTTGCAGGGCCGCAGGTTCCCGCCGTGGTTGCGCCCTATCTGCCGATTGCCGTCGTCGCGGCGATCGACGCGGTGTTCGGCGGTGTACGGGCTTTCCTCGACGGAATCTTCGACGCCAAGGTGTTCGTGATCTCGTTCGTCTTCAACGTCCTCGTCGCGGCTCTGATCGTGTGGCTCGGCGATCAGCTCGGAGTGGGAACTCAGCTGTCCACGGCAATCGTCGTGGTCCTCGGAATCCGTATCTTCGGCAACGCCGCCGCCCTGCGCAGGCGTCTGTTCGGTGCCTAGATCATGACGGCAGGCGGCGGTCGGCACGGATGGCGCGCGCGACGTCCCGGTGCACAGGGACGAAGGCGCGGAGCGGCATTCGGTGTTCTCGCGCTCGCGCTGTTGTGCGTCCTGGGAATCGGCCTGGCCACGCAGGTACGAGAGACGAGCACCACCGACGGCCTGGAGAACTCTCGGCCCGAGGACCTGCTGGTCGTGCTGGACACCCTGACCCGACGCGAGGCGTCGATCCGGGACGAGATCAGCACCCTGCAGGCCACTCTGGCGACGCTGCGTCAGTCCGGATCGGGATCGGAGGCGGCGGTGGCGGAAGCGCAGGAACGATTGTCCGCGTTGTCGATTCAAGTCGGTACCGTCGCGGCACAGGGGCCGGGGGTGACACTGGTGATCGAGGACCCGAACTCGGGCGTGGGATCGGAGGTGCTGCTCGACGCCATGCAGGAGCTGCGTGCAGCAGGTGCCGAAGCGCTCCAGCTCGAGGGCGGCGGAAATGCCGTGCGCATCGGCGTCGATTCGTGGATCGCCGGTTCCGCGGGTCGGATCGTGGTCGACGGTAGAGAACTGCGTGCCCCGTACACCTTCACTGCCATCGGGGATTCGCCGACTCTCGCGTCGGCACTGAACATTCCCGGCGGGGTCGTCGACACGGTGACTCGCAACGGTGCGACGTCGAACATCGCGCAGTCGGACCAGGTCACGGTGTCCGCCTTGCGGGACCCGCGCCCGCGTCAATACGCTCAGCCCGGTAACTGACCGCCCGCTCGCCCCGGGCCACGATCGAAGGGAATGCCGCGTTGAGCGACATCGACACACCAGCTGATCTGTACTACACCCCCGAGCACGAGTGGGTGCAGCGCACGGGGCCTGCAACGGTGCGAATCGGTATCACCGATTTCGCGCAGGCGCAGTTGGGCGACGTGGTGTTCGTTCAACTTCCCTCGATCGGCGACACCGTGACCGCGGGCGCGTCTCTCGGCGAGGTCGAATCCACCAAGAGCGTGTCCGACGTGTTCAGCCCTCTGACCGCGAAAGTGGTTGCCGTGAACGAGGATCTGGACGGCGAACCGGAGAAGGTGAACTCGGGACCCTACACCGGAGGCTGGCTGATCGACCTCGAGGTTTCGACACCGGAGGAGTTGGACGCGGCACTGGCGCAGATGCTCGACGCCGCCGGATATGCTCTCATCACGGCCGAGTGATCGGCCGGCTGTCGACACCAGCCAACAGGCCACACGGCCACCACTGCGCAGGGTACGGTCGACACCGAGCGAATACCCTGTCGGGGCGAAGGTCCAGCAAGCTGTACGAAGCTACGCAACACCGAACGCCAAGCAACACCTGATGTGAAGACCATGTACTGCGTTACCCGCGGCGTTCTCTGCCCCGGGTGAACGGACTGAGAAGGAGTAACGGTGAGCCAGAACGACAACGACAGCAACTACGGGGAGTCACCGGCAGAGACCACCTCGGTCTTCCGTGCAGATTTCCTGCAGGAGCTGGACAACTCCGCGGCCGCCCAGAGCACCGAAGCTCCGGTATCGGGTGTCGAGGGGTTGCCTGTCGGTGCCGCGCTGCTCGTCGTCAAGCGAGGACCCAACGCCGGATCACGGTTCCTGCTCGACCAGCCCACCACCTCTGCCGGTCGGCACCCCGACAGTGACATCTTCCTCGACGATGTCACCGTCAGCCGTCGGCATGCCGAGTTCCGGCAGGACGAGGACGACTTCCAGGTCGTCGACGTCGGCAGCCTCAACGGCACGTACGTCAACCGGGAGCCGGTCGACTCCGCTGTGCTGGCCAACGGCGACGAGGTCCAGATCGGCAAGTTCCGGCTGGTGTTCCTCACCGGACCGCGGGGCGGCAACGGATCTCAGGTCGGCGACGCGTCTGCGGGTGCAGGAAGCCAGTGACCGCCGTCGGGCAGCAGTCCAACGGGGGGATGTCGATTGGCTCCGTCCTCGATCGACTTCGGCCCGACTTTCCTGATGTCACCATCTCGAAGATCAGATTTCTCGAAGCCGAGGGGCTGATCTCGCCGGAACGCACACCGTCGGGGTACCGGCGGTTCTCCATCGCCGATTGCGAGCGTCTGCGCTTCGTGCTGACCGCGCAGCGCGATCAGTACCTGCCGCTCAAGGTGATCAAGGAGCAACTCGAAGCCATCGACCACGGGGTCGCGACCGTCGAACGGGCCGATGCGTCGGTCAAGCGTCCGCGGTCGCTGACAGTTGCCGCGGGTGAGGTCTCTCCGGAGGAGTTCCTGCCCGATCGTGAGGTTCGCATCGCCAAGGCAGATCTACTCGCTCAGGCGGGGATCGACGATGCGTTTCTTACCGAGCTGTTGCGAGCCGGCTTGATCACTCCGGGGCAGGCCGGTTTCTACGACGACGGCGCGGTGACGCTCGCCCGGACGGCGCACGCGATGTTGCAGTTCGGTCTCGAGGTGCGCCACCTCCGCGCCTTCAAGCTCGCGGCGGACCGCGAGGCCGGTCTGGTAGCGCAGATTGCCGGACCTGTGGCCAAGGGCCGAGACGCCGGTGCACGCGATCGCGCAGAAGAAATGATTCGCGAATTGGCTGCACTGTCCTTGACCTTGCACACCTGCCTGGTCAAAGCCGCGGTGCGCGGTGCACTCGACCGGTGACGCTCGCTCGCGTCGTTTCGACTTCCAATAGACTCGGCAGCGACGAGCTGAGCAAGTTTTCAGTGCAGCCCGGAATTTCTCGAGGTGAGAGGCAGACACGATGAGTGAGATGCGTGTGGTCGGTATTCGTGTCGAACAGCCGCAGAACCAGCCCGTGTTGCTGCTGCGTGAGGCTGACGGCGACCGGTACCTCCCGATCTGGATCGGCCAAACCGAGGCTGCCGCAATTGCTTTGGAGCAGCAGGGTGTGCAGCCGGCCCGTCCGCTCACCCACGATCTCGTCAAGAATCTGATCTCGGCGCTCGGGCACCAGCTCAAGGAGGTGCGCATCGTCGACCTGCAGGAGGGCACCTTCTACGCCGATCTGGTGTTCGACAAGGACATCAGGGTCTCCGCTCGGCCGTCGGACTCCGTTGCCATCGCGCTTCGGGCCGGGGTGCCGATCTTCGCCGAGGAGCCCGTGCTCGCCGAAGCCGGATTGATCATGCCCGACGAGCGCGAGGACGAGGTCGAGAAGTTCAAGGAGTTCCTCGACTCGGTTTCTCCGGACGACTTCAAAGCCACCGACGGGTAACAGAAGAGTCTCAACCTCAACTTTAGGTTCAGGTTTACGGCGCGTTGCGTTGAATCTGCACGAACGTCCCCATAACGTTCGTGCCAGTGAAGTTCATCGCCGTCGCTGGACCGATCCGGGTTCGGTTCACGCCTCTTCGATACCTGCCGAGGCGTACTCTGGCCTGGTACACGGTATGACTTCACGCGAGTACACCGAGGCATTTCCAGTGTCCCGGACGGATCGCAGTACTGACTCGATCCGAACGCAGTGAGACATCCGAGAGGGAGCAGTCAGTGGGAGATCAGCCGCAGCAGCATCACGGCCGTCGAGAGTCCGAAGCCGCAGGCCGGACCCAGGACACGCCGGTCGGTGCCGATGCTCGGGTCGACACCCCCGATCAGGCGTCGAGCGCCCGAATCGAATCGCCCCAGGACATTCAACCGGGATTGTTCCCCGACGACTCCGTGCCCGACGAACTCGTGGGCTACCGCGTGCCGAGTGCGTGCCAGATCGCCGGCATCACCTACCGTCAGCTCGATTACTGGGCCCGCACCGGGCTCGTCGTCCCGTCCATCCGCGGCGCAGCGGGATCGGGAAGCCAGCGGCTGTACTCGTTCAAGGACATGCTCGTCCTCAAGATCGTCAAGCGGCTGCTCGATACCGGTATCTCACTGCAGAACATCCGCGTCGCCGTCGATCACCTACGCCAGCGCGGGGTGGGCGATCTCGCCAACATCACGCTGTTCTCCGACGGCACCACCGTCTACGAGTGCACGTCGGCAGAAGAAGTGGTCGACCTGCTCCAAGGTGGGCAGGGTGTGTTCGGCATTGCCGTGAACGGTGCGATGCGCGAGCTCACCGGCACCATCGCCGACTTCCCGGCCGAACGAGCCGACGGCGGTGAAAGCCAGCCGAGCCCCGAGGACGAGTTGGCGTCGCGCCGCAAGAATCGCGCGAGCCGCAAGACCGGCTAGACTTTCTTTCGTCGCGCCCGCGCGGGAGAGTTCCGAGGCATCCAGTCTCGGACGCCGAAGGAGCAATACCTCCCCGTCAATCTCTCAGGCACACGGACCGTGTGGGCTTCGACAACTCTGGAAAGTGGTGGGAGCACCCACCCGCCCAAGGGGAAAGGTGCCGGCGCGCTTGACTGGCGCGCCGTGTCCGACCGAATCTCTCAGGCGCACGCGTCAGCGGGCACACGACAGAGGGGGAGGAGCGGCCGGAGCGCATGCCTCGGCCGTCCGACGCCTCGTCTTGGGAGCACATCGTGACCGACCGAACCGGCTCGCCCGCACACACTTTCGTCGACCGTCACATCGGCCCCGACGCCGCCGAGTTGGTCCGCATCCTCGACACCATCGGCGTCGACAGTCTCGACGAGCTGGCCCGCAAGGCCGTTCCTTCGTCGATCCTCGATACCGTGGTCGACGGCGTTCCCGACGGGTTGGCGACGCTACCGCCCGCGCTGAGCGAGCACGAGGTGCTCTCAGCACTGGCCGACCTCGCCGGGCAGAACACCGTGGCGACGTCGATGATCGGCCTGGGCTACTACGACACTCTCACACCGCCGGTGCTGACCCGAGGCATTCTGGAGAACCCGGCCTGGTACACCGCGTACACGCCGTATCAGCCGGAGATCAGCCAGGGGCGACTCGAAGCGTTGCTCAACTTCCAGACCATGGTTGCCGACCTCACCGGCATGGACGTGGCCAATGCGTCGATGCTCGACGAGTCGACGGCGGCCGCCGAATCCATGACCTTGATGCGGCGCGCGAACAGGGCGTCGAAGTCGCCTCGGCTACTGGTCGATTCCGATATCTTCCCGCAAACCGAGGCCGTGTTGGCCACTCGCGCCGAGCCGCTGGGCATCGAATTGGTCTACGCCGATCTGACCGACGGCCTGCCCGACGGAGAATTCTTCGGTGTGCTCGCGCAGCTGCCCGGAGCATCGGGCCGTCTTGTCGATCACACGGCGATCATCGAGGCCGCGCACGACCGCGGGGCTCTGGTTGCAGTGGGAGTGGACCTGCTGGCTGCCACCGTGGTGACCCCGCCCGGTGAGATCGGCGCAGACGTCTGCTTCGGAACCACCCAGCGGTTCGGTGTTCCGATGGGATACGGCGGACCGCACGCCGGCTACCTCGCAGTGCGGTCGGGTCATTCCCGTCAGCTGCCCGGTCGATTGGTCGGGGTCTCGCTCGATGCCGACGGCCACCGCGCCTACCGGCTGGCGCTGCAGACCCGTGAGCAGCACATCCGCCGTGAGAAGGCGACCTCCAACATCTGCACCGCTCAGGTCCTGCTGGCCATCGTCGCCGCGATGTACGCCAGCTACCACGGCGCAGACGGATTGCGTGCCATAGCAACTCGGGTGAACGCGCATGCTCGAACCGTGGCGGCAGGCCTGCAGGAAGCAGGTATCGAGGTGGTGCACACGGACTTCTTCGACACCGTCCTGGCGGCCGTCCCGGGTAAGGCTCAGGCCGTCGTCGACGCTGCCAAGCAACGCGGGATCAATCTGCGGCTCGTCGACGCCGACCACGTGGCCGTCGCGTGCGACGAGGCGACGACGCCCGAGCACATCGCGAACGTGCTCGCCGCGTTCGGTGCAGAAGCCGCAGGTTCCGGGGCCGAGTCGTTGCCGGCGAACATGACTCGAAACTCGAAGTACCTCACGCACCCGGCATTCACCAGGTACCGCACCGAGACGGCCATGCTGCGGTACCTGCGCGCGTTGTCCGACAAGGACATTGCGCTCGATCGCAGCATGATTCCGCTGGGTTCGTGCACGATGAAGCTGAACGCCACCGCGGAGATGGAGTCCATCACCTGGCCGCAGTTCGCCCGTCAGCACCCCTTCGCTCCGTCCCCGGACGTGCCCGGTCTGCTGAAGGTGATCGCCGACCTGGAACGGTGGCTCGTCGACATCACCGGCTACGACGCGGTCAGCCTGCAGCCCAATGCGGGAAGCCAGGGCGAGTACGCGGGACTGCTCGCCATTCGCCGCTACCACCTCGGCAACGGCGATGCCGAACGCACTGTCTGCCTGATTCCGTCGAGCGCCCACGGCACCAACGCAGCCTCGGCCGTGATGGTCGGGATGCGCGTGGTGGTGGTGGCCTGCCGTCCCAACGGTGACGTCGACGTCGACGACCTGCGCGCCAAGATCGCCGAGCACGCCGACACCCTCGCGGCGATCATGATTACCTACCCCTCCACCCACGGCGTCTACGAGCACGAGATCTCCGAGATCTGTGCTGCGGTCCACGACGCGGGCGGTCAGGTGTACGTCGACGGTGCCAACCTCAACGCTCTCGTCGGTCTGGCGCGCCCGGGCCGATTCGGCGGCGATGTCAGCCACCTGAACCTGCACAAGACGTTCTGCATCCCGCACGGCGGCGGCGGGCCCGGTGTCGGACCCATCGGTGTGCGGTCGCACCTGCAGCCGTACCTGCCGGGTCACCCATTGGCCCCGCAGCTCGGTTCGGGACCGACGGTGTCCGGTGCCCCCTACGGCAGCGCCTCGATCCTGACGATCACGTGGGCCTACATCGCGATGATGGGTGCGACGGGGCTCCGGCAGGCGACGTTGACGGCGATCGCGTCGGCCAACTACATCGCCCGTCGCCTCGACGAGTACTTCCCGGTTCTGTACACCGGCGACAACGGCATGGTTGCCCACGAGTGCATTCTCGATCTTCGGGGCCTGACCAAGGACACCGGAGTCACCGTCGACGACGTCGCGAAGAGGTTGGCGGACTACGGCTTCCACGCGCCCACGATGAGCTTCCCGGTGCCGGGAACTCTGATGGTCGAGCCGACCGAGAGCGAGAACCTCGAGGAGATCGACGCGTTCTGCGATGCGATGATCGCCATCAGGGGAGAGATCGATCGCGTCGGATCGGGCGAATGGACGGTCGACGACAACCCACTTCGAGGTGCACCGCACACCGCTCGGAGTCTGGTCGGCGAATGGGATCACCCGTACTCACGGGAACTCGCTGCCTACCCGTCGGGCTACGACCGTCCGAAGGTGTGGCCGGCGGTGCGTCGCATCGACGGTGCCCACGGAGACCGCAATCTGGTGTGTTCGTGCCCACCGATCGAGGCGTTCGCCTGAGCCGAGAACAGAGCCCGCCACGACGACGTGGCGGGCTCTGGCGTGGTGGAGTCGGAGGCTTCTAGCCCCGGGTGAGTTCGAGCATCGCGATCTCGGGCGGAGCGGCCACCCGCACCGGTGGACCCCACGCGCCGGCACCGCGGGTGGTGTAGAGCGTGGTGTTGCCGATCGTGTCCAGCCCTTGGACACTGGGCTGCTGCAGCGGCACCAGATAACGGATCGGCCAGATCTGACCCCCATGCGTGTGACCGGACACCTGCATGTCCACTCCGAAGTCCGATGCCTCCACCGCCTGCAACGGCTGATGTGCCATCAGTAGTACGAAGCGATCAGGATCGATCCCGTCCAATGCCGCGGCCAGATCGGGTTCGTACGGAGCCGGTGCGGTGGCGTCGTTGATGCCGGCGATGTCGATGGCAGCGTCGCCACGAGTGATCGTCGTACGCTCGTTGCGCAGCACGTCGATGCCGAGCGTCGACCAGAAGTCGAGCCATTCGCCGCCGTCGCCCGCGTAGAACTCGTGATTGCCGCTGACGGCGAACACACCCAGCGGCGCTTCGAGATCGCGTAGCGGCTCGAGATCTTCTCCCACCAGAGCAACCGTCCCATCGATGAGATCACCGTCGAGGAGCACGACATCGGGATTCTGGGCGTTGATCGAATCGACGACCTTCTGCACGAAATCCGCGCCGCGGGAGGGGCCGACATGGAGATCCGACACCAACGCCACTCGGACGCCGTCGAATTCGGCCGGTAGCCTGTCGAGCACGACGTCGGTGTTCGTCGCACGCGGAGTCGCCGCCTCGACGAGTCCGTATCCCACTGCAACCACGCTGACGAGTGCCACCGCCGCCGAGCCGACCCGCGACACCCGCAGTCGAACAGCGGACGAATCGCGTTCACGAGCCGCGAACACCACTCTCACGACGGTGCAGACCACGGCCACCAGAATCGTTCCCAGGAACAGGTACAGCACCACGGCGAGCCAACTGAGGCCGACGAAGGCGGGTCCTCGTGCCCAGGACGGATCGAACTCCACGCCGCTGCCGAAACCGATCACCGCACCCAGCCACAGCAGTGCCAGTGCAGCATCGACAGCTCGTTTGGGACGTGTCGGCATCCTGGTCACGGAGAGAAACCGCCAGTGCAGGAACAGGGTGATGAGGAGTAGAAAAACGCCGACAAAAATTACACGAGACATGTTCTAGTACAGCAACTTTCCGAGTAGATCGATGAATTCCGGTGAATCGGACGTCGGTACGGTCGTGGCAGTGCCGCCGGTACGGGCCGCGATGTCGGTGAACGCAGTCGCGTCGGGGTTGTCGCCGATCATCACCACGTTCACGGCGACCGGACGCGCGGCATCGGACGCCGAGTTCAGGTCGGTGAGCAGTTCTTCGGGGGACAGGGGTGAATCGTCCGGTCCATCGGTGACGAGGACCACCGAATTCACCCGGCCCGGAACGTATCCGGCCACAGCATCGGCGTACGCGACCAGTACGGATGCGAACGTGAACGACGCGCCCGCAGGCGTCGCCGCGGCCGCGCTGGAATCCAGAGCAGCCCGCCTGGACGTCGGCCCGATCGCAGCCGACATCGGCCCGGTCGGAACATCGACCCGGAAGGGGAGTGCATTGTCCAGATCCTCGCCGAAGCTCCACAGCCCCAGCTCGGTGGCGTCGGGCACTCGCTGGAACTGCTCGCTGAGAGCTCGAACCGTGTTCTGCAGCCGAGTCGCGCTGCCTTCGGACGTACCCATCGACTCGGATACGTCGAGCAGCACCGTGGCGCGGCGCGGCAGGACCGGGCTTCGCAGCACGGCCAGCAGTGCGTCGGCCACCGATCCGGAGGGCGCAGCGAGGGCATCGGCGTCCTGGGTCTCGCCGACGCCGAAGCCCGCATCCGTGAGCAATTGCGCACCGTCCGGCTGCCGGACGAAATCGACGAACGCGGCGGCCGCCCGAGTCGATGTCTCGTCGCCGGAGAGTACGGCCGCGGGATGATCGGCAACGGGAGTGGGGCCCTGAGGTTCGACGGCGGTCAACGTCGACGAATCGGTCGATGCCAGTTGCTGCTCGGTGACCGGGACCGCGTGGACGGGGGCATCGGAGCCGGGCGCGTTCTCCAGCGCCGCGAGCGCGTCGTAGGTGGTGGATTCGGACGTCGCGGAGGCTCCGGTGTCGGTAACGGCCAGCTCCGACACGGCCGAGACCACTTCTCTGGACGAGGCCTGTTCCAGGGTCAATTCGCTGGTCGGATCTTCGCGTATCCCGGCAGCGATTGCGGCGAGCGCCAGTGTGGTTGCGCCGGAATCGGATCCGGTCGGTAGTGCGAGACGGAGTGCGCCCCACTCGCCGAGGCCGAATGCCTGCGGATCACGTTGCAGGCGGACCAGGTCGGCCCAACTTGCCGTGGCCAGAGCGTCGTCCACGGCAGACGGCACTGCGAGCACTACCGGACTCGACGCCAGTGGCCGCGGGGTGCCGTCGACTGCTCCGCGGTCGGTCACGGCCTCCACGTCACCCGACGATTGGGGTATCCACAGGCCCGGCCGAGCACCGAGTGCGCCGACGTCCCAGTTGTCGATACCGGCGTTCAATGCCGTCCGCACAGCATCGGAGGCGGTAGCTCGAACCTGCACCGTCACACAGTGATCTCGCACCACCGGTGCGGTGTCGTTGAACCGGGAAGCCAGTTGTTCGACAGGTCCGGAGATGTCGGGATCGGCGGCGACAGTGAGCACCGCCGATCCCTCCACACATGTGTCGGCAGCTTCGACCCCTTGGTCGAAGATGCGATCCCGCAGTTGAAACCATCCGAAGACGGCCGCGACCAGCACCGCGATCGTGATCACGACGATCACGGGTCCGGCTGCTATCGAACGCCCGCGCTCTGTGTTCCGATGTTCACCCACGTGATCGACAAGTCCGTCAGGCGTTGACGGCCTTGTACTCCCGTCGGCGACGATGCAGGATCGGCTCGGTGTAGCCGTTGGGCTGGCTGGTGCCCTGGAAGATCAGGTCACTGGCAGCCTGGAAAGCGATGTTGGTGTCGAAGTCGGGAGCCAACGGCTTGTACGTCGGATCGGCTTCGTTCTGGCGGTCCACCACCGGTGCCATCCGCTTCAGCGACTCGCGCACCTGGTCTTCGGTGACGATGCCGTGGCGCAGCCAGTTCGCGATGAACTGACTCGAAATACGCAGCGTCGCACGGTCTTCCATGAGTGCGATGTCGTTGATGTCGGGCACCTTCGAGCAGCCGACGCCGTGGTCGATCCACCGCACCACGTAGCCCAGGATCGACTGCGAGTTGTTGTCGAGCTCGTTCTGCTTCTCCTCGTCGGTCCAGTCCGTGGACGGCGCGAGAGGAATTTCGAGAATGTCGTCGACGGTGGCGCGCTTGGCCTGTGCGATCTCGTGCTGGCGGGCGAAGACATCGACCTTGTGATAGTGCAGGGCGTGCAAGGTCGCAGCGGTAGGCGAGGGAACCCACGCGGTGTTGGCTCCGGCCTTGGGGTGGCCGATCTTCTGCTCGAGCATGTCGTGCATCAGATCGGGCATGGCCCACATGCCCTTACCGATCTGCGCCTTGCCTTCGAGGCCTGCAGCCAGACCGGTGTCGACGTTGAAGTCCTCGTAGGCCGCGATCCACTTCTCGCCCTTCATCGCGCCCTTGCGTACGACGGGGCCCGCCTCCATCGAGGTGTGGATCTCGTCGCCGGTGCGGTCGAGGAAGCCGGTGTTGATGAACACGACCCGCTCGGACGCCGCCTGGATGCACGCCTTGAGGTTGACCGTCGTGCGGCGTTCCTCGTCCATGATGCCGACCTTGAGTGTGTTGGTCGGAAGGCCGAGGACCTGCTCGACACGGCCGAACAGCTCCGCGGTGAACGCGACCTCGTCCGGTCCGTGCATCTTGGGCTTGACGATGTACAGCGAACCGGTGCGTGAGTTGGACAGCACGTTGTCCGAGGTCAGCGAGTGCATACCGGCCAGCGAGGTGAACAGCGCGTCGAGGATGCCCTCGGGCACCTCGTTGCCGTCGGCATCGAGGATCGCATCCGAGGTCATCAGGTGACCGACGTTGCGGACGAACAGCAGCGAGCGACCGTGCAGTGTCAGTTCCGAACCGTCGACCGAGGTGTAGGTGCGGTCCTTGTTCATCGCACGAGTGAAGCTCTTACCGCCCTTGGAGACTTCCTCGGTCAGGTCGCCCTTCATCAGACCGAGCCAGTTGCGGTAGCCGAGGACCTTGTCGTCCGCATCGACTGCAGCGACGGAGTCCTCGAAGTCCATGATGGTGGTGACAGCCGACTCGAGCAGAACGTCCTTGACTCCCGCGCCGTCGGTCTTGCCGATCGGGCTCTCGGGGTCGATCTGGATCTCGAAGTGCAAGCCGTTGTGGACGAACAGGATCGCCGACGGCGCATCCGGGGTGCCCTGGTAACCGAGCAGCTGTGACGGATCCTTCAGCCCGACGGTGCTTCCGTCGGCGAGAGTCACCGTCAGAGACGCTGCGTCGACGACGTATCCCGTGGTACCGACGTGCGAACCGGAGCTCAGGGGCAACGCTTCGTCGAGGAAGTCGCGCGCGAAGGCGATGACCTTGTCGCCGCGGACCCTGTTGTAGCTGGTGCCCTTCTCGGCACCGTCGGTCTCGGGAATGGCATCGGTTCCGTAGAGAGCGTCGTACAGCGAGCCCCACCGTGCGTTGGACGCGTTGATCGCGAACCGGGCATTGAGCACCGGCACCACGAGCTGCGGCCCGGCCGTGGTGGTGATCTCGGTGTCGACACCGGAGGTGGTGATCTGGAAGTCGGCCGGCTCGTCGAGCAGGTAGCCGATCTCCTTCAGGAATGCCTTGTACGCGGCGCGGTCGTAGTTCGGCCCCGCGTGCTCACCGTGCCAGGCGTCGACCTTGCCCTGGATCTCGTCGCGGACAGCGAGCAACGACTTGTTCTTGGGAGCGAGATCGGCGATCAGCGACGCGGCACCGGTCCAGAAGGCATCCGAATCCACGTCGGTACCCGGCAGCGCCTCCTTCTCGACGAAATCGAATAGGACCTTGGCGACCTGAAGTCCACCAGCCTGCACACGATCGGTCATGAATTCCTCACTCTTTCCGGTCATGGACACCGGTGACCGGTGTCCCCACGACAACGCTGTCGATGTTACTCGGCGGTAGGTCCGACGCCGAACTCGCCGCCGATCAGTAAATTCTGGCATCGAGCGATCAACGCCGAGCGCAGAGGTGCCGCTTCGCTCGACAACTCTCCCTGCGCGCGCACATATTCCGCTCGTCCGGCCGCGGTCTCTATTCGAATGGGTTCGAGATCGTAGTCGCTCAGGTCGTACGGGCTCGCGCGCATGTCGATCGTTCGCGCGTGCAGAGCCAGCTCGAAGCAGTCGGTGAGAAACTCGGAATCGATCAGCGGTCCGAGCTTGTAGCACCACTTGTACAGATCCATCGAGGCGTGAATGCACCCGGGTTGCTCGGATGTCAGACGCGACTCCGCTGACAGCGTAAGAGCATTGCGCGGCGCAGCATCGGGAGTGAAGAAGCGGAAGGCGTCGTAGTGCGTGCACCGCAACGTCATCGAATCGACCACGGCATCGGTTCCGTCGTGTCCCAGACGCAGTGGCACCTGCTCGTGACGCTGCGCCGACGTTCCCCCGCGGTAGACCATCGCCCACTCGTGCAGTCCGAAACATCCGAGCACCGGCGGCCTGTCTCGGGTGGCGGAGAGCAGGCCGAGGGTGAATTCGATGCTCGATCGTCGACGCTCGACCAGATCCGACCGCACTCGAAAACCCGGGCCGTCGGCGGTGTCCACCTGCTCGTAGGACGCGAACTCCGCGTAGTCACGCGCACGATCGCCGGTGAGTACGACGCCGTGACCTGGATTCCATCGGCGTAGCTGACCCGGGCGGTGACTGTAGTAGGTGAACAGAAAATCGAGCACCGGATGGACGCCGCCGTGGCCCCGGTCGGTCAGATAATCACCGACGAGGTTCTCCACCCGCGCCGTATGCGCAGCACGACGAGCGGTCCACTGCCCTTCGCTCACCAACGTCGAATTGGGCATTCACGCGTTCCGTGGGGGAGTAGTCGCAGGCTTGAAGTTGGACGACGATTGACCCGGACGGGGACCGGCCACCCGGTGTGTGCCGTCCCGAACCGTACCGACGAACTCCTCGACCAGGTCCTCGAGCGCGACGATACCGACCGTGGCACCGGTCGCGTCGTGCACGGCACCGAGGTGGCTGCTGGCCCGACGCAACTTGGTCAACGCGTCGTCGAGCACCGTGTCGATGGAGACCACCGGCAGTGCCCGCACATCACTGCGGGGAATGACCGTGTCCGGTCCTGCCGACTCGTCGGCCATGTCGTCGAGTACGTCCTTGAGGTGCAGGTAGCCCACAAGTGCCCCCGAGGCGTCGCGAACCGGATAGCGCGAGAATCCCGTTTCGATGACGGCTCGTTCGACCGAGCCCAGGGTGGGTCCGAGGGTGTGATCGGGACCGGACAACTCGATACTGCGAACCTGGTGCGAGGGAATCAGAACCTCACCCACCGTTCGGCCGGACGTTTCCAGGGCCTGCCGCAGTCGTCGATGCTCCTCGGCGTCGATCAGTCCCTCGGATCGTGATTCGCCGATCATCTGCGACAACTCGACCGCCGATACCGAGGAACTCAGCTCGTCCTTCGGCTCGATCCGCAGCAGTCGAAGGGTGAGGTTGGCGCACATGTTGTAGAACGAGATCAGCGGCAGTGCCACCTTGATGAACAGCAGATGGATGGGCACCAGAACCATGGCGGTGCTCTCCGGGCCTGCGATCGCGATGTTCTTGGGCACCATCTCACCGATGAGAATGTGCAGAACGACCACGAGCGTCAATGCGATGGCGAAGGCGATCGGGTGCAGGAAGGACTCGGGAATGCCGACTGCCTCGAGCGGAACCTCGATCAGGTGTGCCACTGCAGGCTCTGCCACACGACCGAGAAGGATAGAGCAGATCGTGATGCCGAGCTGTGCAGCGGCGAGCATCTGCGACAGGTTCTGACCGGCCTCGATCACGCTCTGAGCGCGCTTCTTGCCCTGTGCGAGCAGCGCTTCGAGGCGATCCCGCCGGGCCGAGATCAGTGCGAACTCGGCTCCGACGAAGAATGCGTTGCCGGCGAGCAGTAGAACGGCGAGACCGACTCCGAGGAAATCACCCATCGATCTCACCCTCCGATCTCATCCGAGCCACCGCCGCCGCGTCGACGGGCAGGAGCACCACCCGGTCGATGCGGCGGCCGTCCATCCGAATCACCCGTGCCACCCAACCGCCGTCTCGTTCGAGCGGATCCTCGTTGGCCGGGGGAGGCAACATGACTGCGTCCCCCTCGGTCGGAATGCGACCCAACTCGGTCAGTACCAGACCGCCGATGGTTTCGTACTCGCCCTCCGGTGCGGAATATCCCGTGGCCGACGCGACCTCGTCGATGCGCAGCAGGCCTGCGCAATCCCATCCGTCGCCCGATCTGGAGACGTCGAGTTCGGGTTCGTCGTGTTCGTCGCGCACGTCACCGACGATTTCCTCGATCAGATCCTCCATCGTGACCATGCCCGCGGTGCCGCCGTACTCGTCGACGACGAGAGCGACCTGCATACCGTCGGCGCGTACCCGTTCCATCACCGCGTCGCCGTCGAGGCTGGACGGTACGACAGGAACGTCTCGTGCCAGGGACTCGACGGTCGTCGAGCGACGGTGCGCTCCGGCGACGGTGAACGCATGCTTGATGTGAACGACGCCGATGGTGTCGTCCAGATCGCCGTCGACCACCGGAAAGCGCGAGAAGCCGGTCCGCGCCGCGGTTTCGATCAGATCGGCCACGGTGGCGTCGGTGGCGAGCGTTTCTATCTTGACTCGTGGCGTCATCAGTTCCTCGGCCGTGCGATCACCGAACTGCAACGACCGATCGACCAGTCGGGCGGTGTTCTCGTCGATCGATCCCTGCCGTGCCGACGTGCGGACCAGTGAACCCAGTTCCTGCGGCGACCGCGCGGATCTCAGTTCCTCGGCCGGTTCGATGCCGAGCCGGCGTACCAGCCAGTTCGCCGAGCCGTTGAGCCCGTTGATGGCCCATTTGAAGACCAGTGAGAACCCGGCCATCGCACCGGCGGTGACACGAGCGGTCGACATCGGTTTCGCGATGGCGATGTTCTTGGGAACCAGCTCACCGAAGATCATCGAGAACGAGGTGGCCAGGATCAGCGCCACGGCGAGCGAGATTCCTGCGGAGAGGGTCTCGGATGCGCCCAGCGCGTCGGCCACGGGTCGGATGAAGCCGGCCAGTACCGGTTCGGCGAGGTAACCGGTGATCAGTGTCGTGATGGTGATGCCGAGTTGGGCACCGGACAGCTGAAAGGACAGTGTCTTGTGGGCGTGCAGCACCTGGCGTGAGCGCAGGTCGCCGTTGTCGGCCTGCGACTCGACGGCACTGCGTTCGAGAGCAGTGAGCGAGAACTCGGCCGCGACGAACAGTGCGGTGCCGGCCGTCAGAGCGACGAAACCGAGCAGGCTCACGATGGTGAGAAGAAGTGCCACGCGTCAGCTCCGCCTGAGCCGGGACCGTCGAAGCTGGGACAGGAGCATCGCGCCGCCGGAGTGCACGTGGTTGCCGAAATCTGTGTCGCCGGGTTTCTCTCCCGGCTCGATAGAGGATCCCTCCGAAGTGGAACTCTCGTCGTGTTGTTCCGCAGTTGCCGCGACGGCAACCGAGATAGTGGGTGCCTCGGGCACCTGATTCCCTTCTGTTCGGTTCGCGATGTGGTCCCACTCCGTGAGGAGCCGACCGTTCCGCCACCTGTCGAGAATCGAATGCTCGAATGTCCGACGAGTGGCGAGCGCGAACAACTGTGTTTGCTGTGGGTGAGTCTAACCGTGCCCGACCGTCACCACCCGGAGGGCAGGGGCCGTCCTTCGGCGAATCCGGCTGCGGACTGGACCCCCAGAACTGCTCGTTCGGCCAACTCCGGCAGCGAACGGGCACCCGCATACGTGCAGGTACTGCGAACTCCGGCACAGATGTGATCGATCAGGTCCTCGACACCGGGGCGATCGGGATCGAGGCGCATCCGCGAACTGGAAATGCCCTCCTCGAACAAGGCCTTGCGAGCCCGGTCGAACGCCCCATCGGTGGCGGTACGGGCGGCAACGGCTCGCTTCGACGCCATACCGAAGCTCTCCTTGTACCGATTGCCGGATGCGTCCACCCGCAGGTCGCCGGGCGACTCGTAGGTGCCGGCGAACCACGAGCCGATCATGACGTTGGCGGCGCCGGCAGCCAGTGCGAGTGCCACGTCACGAGGATGGCGTACACCGCCGTCGGCCCACACCGAAGCCCCGAGTTCGGCTGCCGCAGCGGAGCAATCGGCGACAGCCGAGAACTGGGGGCGTCCGACGCCGGTCATCATGCGTGTCGTGCACATCGCTCCCGGCCCGACACCGACCTTGACGATGTCCGCGCCCGCCTCCACCAGATCGCGCGTCCCCTGCGCGGACACCACATTGCCGGCCGCCAGGGGAACGCCGAGATCGAGGGAGCGCACGGCAGCGAGGGCTTCGAGCATCTTCTGCTGATGCCCGTGAGCGGTGTCCATCACGAGCACATCGGCCCCGGCCTCGACCAGTGCAGTCGCCTTCTCGGCCACGTTGCCGTTGATGCCGACCGCGGCAGCGATACGGAGGCGACCCGACGCGTCGACTGCAGGCGCGTAGATGCCGGTTCTGATCGCGCCGGTCCTGGTGACCACACCTGCCAGGGAGCCGTCGTTCTCGACGACGACGGCGAGGTGGGCGTGTGCCGCCTCCATCAGCTCGAAAACTTCCTTGGGTGACGCATGGCGAGGGGCTCGCACGAAATCGGCCGACGCCACGGAGCTGAGCCGCGCGAATCGGTCGACGTCGGCGCAGGCACCCTCGGACACGACTCCGATCGGCTTGCCGTGTTCGACGATCACGACCGAGCCGTGTGCACGCTTGTGCATCAGCGCCAGGGCGTCGGACACGGATGCGTTGGGGCCGAGAACGACCGGTGTGTCCGCGATCAGGTCGCGACTCTTGACGAATGCGACGGTTTCGGCGACGGCCTCGGTGGGGAGATCCTGCGGGATCACGGCGATCGCTCCGCGACGTGCGACGGTTTCGGCCATACGCCGACCCGACACCGCGGTCATGTTCGACACGACGATCGGAATAGTCGTTCCCGAACCGTCGACCGTACTGAGGTCGACATCGAATCGCGACGTGACGTCGGTTCGGTTGGGGACGAGGAAGACATCGTCGTAGGTGAGATCGTAGGGCGGTCGGTGACCATCGAGGAACTGCACGTTGATCGAGACTACCGGTCGGGCGCGATCGGCGGGGTCGACGCCCCGTCCACCGTCTCCCTTTCGATGCGAGTCGACGCCTGGGTCTGCGACAGTCGAATCGTCGCGGCGATCATGACGGACACCGCTACGGCGATGACGGCGAGGGAAGCCCCGTCGGTTCTGATTCGCTCGTCCAGGACCGTGATGCCGATGAACGCAGCGCCGAGGGGCTCGCCGATCGTGACGGCAGGCATGGACGCGGACAGCGGACCGACTTGAAACGCGCGTTGTTGGAGGTAGAAGCCGAGAACTCCCGATCCGACGAGGGCGTAGGTCTGCCAGGCCGTCAACGCGCCGAACCTCTCGTTCTCCACGAGGTCGGTGACCAACTTCGTCAGAGCCGCGGCCAGACCGAACAGCAACCCTCCTGCGGCTCCGAGCAACAGGGCCCGCACACCGGGGGCGGTCAGGAGCAGACCTCCCACTGCTGCGCCGCCGATCACGACCGCGGCGACGATCAGAGGAACGATCCAGTCGGACAGAGGGGCGTCGGTGTCACCTTCGCTGGGGTCGCCGACCACGATGAACACCGCGAGGGCGGCGGCAAGCAGGAATGCGAGCACCCACGTCGAAGCAGGGAGAACCCGGCCCGCCAATTTCGCCGACATCGGGAGTGCGAACAGCAGGGCGGTGACGAGCAACGGCTGCACGACCAGGACCGAACCGACCCACAGTGCAGCGATCTGAACGGCGTAGCCGCCCCCGTCGCCGAGTACGCCCACCCACCATCTGGGGCTTCGGATCAGAGCCGAGAGCAGTGACGTTCCCTGGGGGACCGACGCCGCGGCGCTCTGCTGTGCCACCGACGCACAGGCGAACAGGAATGCCGAAACCAGGGCGAGCGCGATCGACAACCACGAGGCGGTCACCCGCGTCGTCCTCTGTTGCCGCCCCGCCTGCCCCCGGCCCGCCCGCCTCGCTCGTGTCGGACGGGCGCAGCACCGCGCCGCGAGCCACGTTGTGCCGGTGCTTCGACCGCCTCGGCCGGGAGCGGCCTGCCGATGGGTGTACGCGCCCCGGTCAATCGACGCCACGAGGTGGGATCGCTCTCGGTGTCGACCACCGTTGCCGAGACACCGGCATCGCCCGCCATCGCGCACACGTGATCCACCTGTTCGGCCGTAGCCAACGTCACGACGGTTCCGCTGGAGCCGGCGCGGGCAGTGCGACCTGCGCGATGCACGTAGTCCTTGGAATCCAGTGGTGGGTCCACGTGGACCACGAGGCTGACGTCGTCGACGTGAACCCCACGTGCCGCGACATCGGTCGCGATCAGCGCGGTCGATGCGCCGTCGCCGAAAGCGGCCAGCGAACGTGTGCGGTGCGCCTGAGTCTTGTTGCCGTGCAACGACGATACCGGTACGCCCAGCCGGCGACAGTCGTCGGTGAGCCGGTCGACCGCGTGAGTGGTGCGGACGAACAGCAACGTGCGCCCGTCCCTGTTGGCAAGTGCGGCAGCTACTTCTGTCTTGCGGCCGGCATCGACCCTGAACACGTAATGCGCGATGTCCGGTTCGCTCACCGACTCCGCGGTGGAATGTTCGGCCGGATCGCTGAGGAACTTCTCGACCAGGCGGTCGACGTCTCCGTCCAGGGTCGCCGAGAACAGCAGCCGCTGGCCGCCGGTCGGTGTCGCAGCGAGAAGCGAATCGACCTGGGGCAGAAATCCCATGTCCACCATGCGATCTGCCTCGTCGATCACGGTGACCTCCACTCGATTCAACGTGATCGAACGACGCTCGAGGAGATCGTTGAGGCGACCGGGGGTGGCCACCACGATGTCGATTCCGCGCTGGATCTCTCTGACATTGCGCTCGAGCGGAACGCCGCCGACCACGCCGACGCTGCGCAGGCCGAACGTCGCACCGTGGACGTCGAGCACTTCCTGGATCTGGAGCGCGAGTTCGCGAGTGGGAGCCAGCACGAGTCCACGCGGTGCACCGGGCTCGCTGCGTCGGCCGGCAAGCCGCACGAGCAGTGGAAGCCCGAACGCGAGAGTCTTGCCGGATCCGGTCGGAGCACGGCCCAGCACATCGCGACCCGCGAGCGCATCTGGCAGGGCGGCGGACTGGATCGGAAACGGCTCGGAGACACCCGCTTTCCTGAGCGAGTGCACGAGAACCACGGGCAGTCCCAGTTCTGCGAACGATCGAACGGATTGACCCGGCATGGCTGTGACCATACCGCTGCGTCGGCCGTGCGTCGGAATCTTCTTGTCGGTGCCCCGCGCAATACTCGGGGCAGAACGCATGTTCGATCGGCGTTCGACACCGTGATTGCCGAGGGGGCGATCGCACGCAGAGTGTGGGGGAGCTATGTGCAAGATGTGTCAGGGCCACAGCGTCGACGAGTACATCGAGGGCGTGATACGCACCATCGACAGGTGTGGCTGGGCCCTGCAGTACGTCGAATCGGAAGTCGATCCCGACGGTATCCATCCGGCGTTCTGCTACACGGTCGGTCTCACGAATTTCGGCAGCCCGGAGATCGTCCTGACGGGGCGCGGGCCGCACGAGTCCTCGAGAATTCTCAATTCGCTCGGCGCATCGGTGGTCTCGGGAATGCTGGAGCTCGAGTCCGGAATCGGTTGCACTGCAGCCGGATTCGATCTGTTCACCATCGACGTACCGGACTGTGCGGATATTCTGTACACCGCATCCGACGTGTACGGCCAAGGGTGCTTCAGTGCGGTGCAGGCGGTGTGGAAGGACCTGGAAGGTGCACTGCCGTGGGAGGGCATCCCGTCGACGGTGGTCCAACCGATACTCGGGCCGGTGCCCGTCTGACCTTGTTCTCGGTACGTACCACCGGTGGGGCGGCGGGGAGCACCCCCCCCCCCCCGCGGGCGGGGCGCGGTCAGGGGTAGCTCTCCGGACCATCGCCCCCCCCCACACTTTGGAACATTCCATACCA
>NZ_JAWLRY010000009.1:115365-155635 GCF_033142325.1 Rhodococcus sp. IEGM 1370
GGGTGACGCCCGCCGCGCCACCGGCGGGCGGTCGTCGGTCAGGCTTCGATCTCGGAACGATCGCCGCTCCACAGAGTGTGGAACTTTCCTTCCGAGTCGGTTCGCTCGTAGGTGTGCGCCCCGAAGAAATCTCGCTGTCCCTGTGTCAGAGCGGCAGGTAGACGCTCTGCCCGCAACGCGTCGTAGTAGGAGAGCGAGGACGCGAACGCGGGGACCGGAATACCCAACGAGGCCGCTGTGATGACGACCCGACGCCAGCTGTCGATGGCGTTCTCGATGGCATCACGGAAGTACGGGGCCAGGATCAAGCTCGGCAGTTCGGCGTTGTCGTCGTACGCGTCCTTGATGCGGTCGAGGAACCGCGCGCGAATGATGCAGCCACCGCGCCAGATCGTGGCGAGGTCACCGGGATGCAGATTCCAGTCGTATTCGGCACTGCCCGCGGCGATCTGGTCGAAGCCCTGTGCGTAGGCGACGATCTTCGACGCGTACAGAGCCCGACTGATGTCGTGTGTGAACTGCTCCGCGTCGGTCGGCTTGTCGGCCAGTGTTCCCGAGGCGAGTCCGACGGCTGCCTTGCGCTGAGCGCGTGACCCCGACAGAGCCCGAGCGAACACCGCCTCGGCGATACCGGTGACAGGAACCCCGAGGTCCAGGGCCGCCTTGACCGTCCAGCGACCGGTGCCCTTCTGTTCGGCAGCATCGACGATCACGTCGACGAGAGGCTGACCGGTCTTGGCGTCGACCTGTCGAAGAACCTCGGCGGTGATCTCGACGAGGTAGCTCTCCAGATCACCGTTGTTCCATTCGGTGAACACGTCCGCTACCTGAGCAGGCGTGTAGCCGAGAGCGTCGCGGAACAGGTTGTACGCCTCACCGATGAGCTGCATATCGGCGTATTCGATGCCGTTGTGGACCATCTTGACGAAGTGTCCGGAGCCGTCGGGTCCGATGTGGGTGCAGCACGGCGTGCCGTCGACCTGAGCTGCGATCGATTCCAGTAGCGGACCCAGGGCCTTGTAGGACTCGGCCGGACCACCCGGCATGATCGACGGTCCGTTGAGCGCGCCTTCTTCGCCGCCGGAGATGCCGGCTCCGACGAAGAGCAGTCCGCGCTCCTTCATGGCCGCCTCGCGACGAATGGTGTCGGTGTAGAGGGCATTACCACCGTCGATGATGATGTCGCCCTCCTCCATCGCGCCTGCGAGCTCCTCGATCACAGCGTCGGTCGGGTCGCCTGCCTTGACCATGATGAGCACTCGGCGCGGCTTCGCGAGAGCGGCGACGAACTCCTCGATGGTTTCGGTGCGAACGAAGTTGCCCTCGGTGCCGTGCTCGGCGATCAGGGCATCGGTCTTGGCGACACTGCGGTTGTGCAATGCGACGGTGTGGCCGTGATGGGCGAAGTTGCGGGCGATGTTGGAGCCCATGACGGCGAGTCCGGTGACTCCGATCTGAGCCAGTTCTGTCGGTTCTGCTGCTGAGGTCATACAGACAGCTTTCCCTGCCGAGCGGCGTCGCGCGAGCCAACCCCCCAGCAGAACTCAAACCTGGCCGTAGACAACGACAAAAGGTGCCGCATTCGCGAAGAATGCGACACCTCATGTCGTCGAAATATGCTCCGGTCGAGTTACGACCGCACGGTTACGAACCGATCAGTGGCTGCGAGCCGGACCGTCGAAACCGTCGTACGAACGGCGTTCCGTGCGGCTGCGGAAGCCTCCGGAGCGGTGCTCGTCCTGGCGGGGGCCGGACGCGGGACGACGGTTGTCGGAGCCACGGTTGTCGGATCCACGACCCTCGTAGCCGCGACCCTCGGAGCGACGCGGGCGGTCGCCCTGGTAGCCCTCGTTGCTGCGGGGGTTGGAGCCCTGGTATCCGCCGCTGCTGCGCGGGTTGGACCCCTGGTAGCCCTCGCTGCTGCGCGGGTTCGAACCCTGGTAGCCGGTGCGGGGACGGTCACCCTGGTAGCCCTCGCTGCTGCGGGGGTTCGAGCCCTGGTATCCGCCGCCACTGCGGGGGTTGGAGCCCTGGTATCCGCCGCCGCTGCGGGGGTTGGAGCCCTGGTATCCGCCGCTGCTGCGGGGGTTGGAGCCCTGGTAGCCGGGACGGCTGTTCCGGTCACGAGGAGCGGACTCGGCGCGCAGAGGCTCACCGGTCGGCTTCTTCGCCCCGGTGATGCTGTTCAGCTCGGCCGAACCGGGCGAGACGTTGACGGCAGTGGCCTTGACGCCGGCCATACCGGTCAGACGCAGAACCTGACGACGCTGGTTGGGGAGCACGATCGCGACGACGGTGCCCTTCTCGCCTGCGCGTGCCGTGCGTCCTGCGCGGTGCAGGTAGTCCTTGTGGTCTGCGGGCGGATCGACGTGGACGACCAGGTCGATACCGTCGACGTGGATTCCGCGAGCAGCAACGTCGGTAGCGACGAGGACGGGGGTGCGGCCGTTCTTGAAGCGCTCGAGAACGCGGGTGCGCTGGTTCTGAGCCTTGCCGCCGTGCAGCGACTCCGCGGCGATACCGAGCGCACGGAGGCGATCGGTGATCCCGTCGCAGCCCAGCTTGGTACGCGCGAACATGATGGTGCGACCGCCTTCGCGAGCACCGATCTCGGAGAGAACGAGATCCTTCTGACCCCGGTCGACCATGAGGACGTAGTGATCCATGGTCCGGACACTGGCTTTGCCGTCCTGGGTGGAGTGCTCGACGTGATCGGGCAGGAACTGGCGAACCAGTGACTGAACCTCACGGTCGAGGGTGGCAGAGAACAGCATGCGCTGTCCGTCTGCCGGGGTGTCGGCGAGGACTGCACGCACCTCGGGCAGGAAGCCCATGTCGGCCATCTGATCGGCCTCGTCGAGCGCGGTGATCTCGATGGAGTCCAGGATGCAGGTGCCCTGGCGGAGGTGATCGGCGAGGCGGCCGGGAGTGGCGACGAGGACGTCGACTCCGCGTCGGAGCTGCTCGACCTGCTTGTTGAACGGGGTACCGCCGACGGCGGGCATGACTCGCAGGCCCTGAGCATTGGCGTAGGGAGCGAGGGACTCGACGACCTGGAAGGCGAGCTCGCGGGTGGGGACCAGCACGAGCGAACGCGGGCGCTTGGCGGCCGGGCGATCGGTGTGCAGCGACAGGCGCTGCAGGATCGGCAGGCCGAAGGCCAGGGTCTTACCCGAGCCGGTCTGCGCGCGACCGAGGACGTTCTTACCGGCGATCGCGTCGGGAAGCGCCTTCTCCTGGATGGGGGAGGGCACGGTGATCGAGTTGCGCGCCAATGCGGCGACGACAGCCTCGGGCAGTCCGAGATCGGCGAAGGTGAAGGCCGGTGCCGCTACGGGCGTCGGGACTGCCGTGGTGTCGGAAATGGTGGAAACGGGTGTGTTGGAAACAGCGTGGGTCACGCAGTAAAGCCTCTCCGGATTACGGGCACGCCAATAAGCCCGAAGCTGAGAGCACCCGAAGAACCGGGAAACACGAAAAACAGCCAGAACACATTGATACGAGCCAGGGCACTGTCACCTGGCCATCAGAATGCAGATGAGAACTGCATAAAGTGGGGCTGTTTGTGCCATTTCGATTGCTAGGTCGCGATGGCGACCGGTCTCTACTGTACGGGACGTACCGCCAATTGTTCGACTCGAGTCGATGTGACCTGTGCGACCCCGATCGCGTGCGAGCTCACCCGATGAGCTTGCTCAGCTCCTCCAGCCACGGCATGGCAACGTAGATCGTCGGAAGAACCAGGATCACCACGGCCGCCGCGTAGGCCGCCGCGGCGATGCGCACATCGCTGCCCGGGCCGCTCAAGCGCTGCACACGGATGAGGGTGTGCGGCCCTCCGGCGGCCATCGCGCCACGCGGTGCGGTGGACCCGGCGCACGTGACCAGTGCCCTGGCCAACGGAGTGGGTCCGGTGACCTTGACCGCCGAGTCGTCTGCGAGCAGCTCGACCAGCAGCTGCACGCTGCCGAGCGCCGACTTGCTACGGACGATCCGCGGGAAGGCTTCGTTGACGGCGGTGAACGCTTCGAGAACCAGATCGTGGCGGGCGCGTAGATGTGACCGCTCGTGGCTGAGGATCGCAGTGACCTCGGCCTCGGACAGGCTGGCCAACGTGCCCCGACTCAGGACCACCCGCTGACGCAGACCGGGTAGGCAGTACGCGATCGGTTCGGCCGCGTCGAGTACCCGGATGTCTGCGTCGCGAAGGCCGCGAAAAGGGTTCTCTCCCAAGTCGGTTCGATCCAGCAGATCGACGAGCACGCGATGCCTGGAACGTCGGCGACGGGTCCTGACCGCTACCCGAACGACGGAGAACATGAGCTTGGCACCGATGCCGAGCGTGATGGCGAGGACGACGACGTAGAGAGTCCACAGGGGCAGACCGAGCGCGTCGATCTCGTCGGTCGGTGCCGTCGTGGGACGACCGTCAGGTCCGGGGACGAGCAGCAGTCCGCCGATCGCGAGGCCGGAGCTGAAAGCCGAGAGCACCGCAGCGAGAGCAATTGCCTGCCAGAGAACCAAAGCGGCGCGCGGTGACCGGTACGGCCAGCTCGCGCGAGCGAGCACTGCCGGAACCGGCCCAGCCAGGATCAGCGCGAGTACTGCGAATACCAGCGCAGTCGTCGAGTTCATGTCCTCACCTACTGCCGCGAGCGTCAGTCCGTCGGACGGCGATCTCCAGCCGAAGGGGACTTCGATGTCGATTGTGCCACTTCCAACGCGGCAAGCGCCTCACGGAGGGCGTCGGCTTCGTCGGCCCCCACCTGACCGACGAAGTGCACGAGTGCCGCTGCGCGTCCACCCGACGCCGGTGCCTGCGACAGCGCATCGACCATAAGGCTTGCGACCAGCTCGTCGCGACCGTGCAACGGTGCGTAGCGGTGCGCTCTGTCGTCGCGTTGCTGGACAACCAACTTCTTCTTGGCCAGCCGCTGCAGCACCGTCATCACCGTCGTGTACGCGAGTTCGCGATGCGTCGCAAGTGCCTCGTGGACCTGTCGAACGGTCTGGGGATCGGACGACTCCCACAGATGGTCCATCACTGCGCGCTCTAGTTCACCAAGACCAGCCATTCGTCCGAGTCTACGGCTACTCCGACGTGGATGCGTACTACTCGTGGTAGTACCGACCGTTCAACTGATGTGGGATCGGTCATAGTCGCAGTCGCGACGAATCGGCGGGTCTCGACCGCAGGACTCCCGGGGCGAATAATCTGTGCTGTGATCGTGCCGCCTTTCGGCCCGACTTTCGAGAAGTGAGCGGAGACGAAAGCGTGGAGTGGTTCGATTCCCTGTCGTTGATCGATGGTCCGGTACCGGTGATCGTGTCCGTTCTCGGTGCCCTCGGTGGTCTGTGGCTGCTCGTCTCGAGGTCGCGGCGATACGCCACACGTGCAGTGCCGATCGTCGTCACGGCAGCGATCGTCGTCACGGCGATCGGCTACGTGGTGGTCGAGAAGGTGTGGCGACCGTTCCCTGATCCGATAGAGACCTCGATCTACGTGTGGATCGGAGTGGGCCTCGCTGCGCTGTTCGCGGTGATTCCCAGGGCGGTGACCGCCCGAGGGGTGCTGGGCACGCTGGCGTCGGTGCTGGCGATGGTGTTCGTGGTGGCGGCGTCGGCCCTGCACGTCAATCTCGAGTTCGACGCGTATCCCACCGTGGGCAATGCTCTCGGCGCCGAGTCGGCGGCGCGCATTCAGTTCTCGGATGTGCCCGCTGCGGTGGAACAGACCGTTACGGGAACACCTCTGGACTCGGTGTGGACAGCACCGGCAGATCTGGCAACCGCCGGAAAGATCACCTCGGCATCCATTCCGGCCACCGCGTCGAACTTCACCGCACGAGATGCGGAGATCTACCTGCCGCCCGCCTACTTCGCCGATCCTCGCCCGCTCCTTCCGGTTCTCGTGCTGCTCGCCGGCCAGCCGGGAGCACCCGAGGACTGGCTCAACGGCGGAAAACTCGCCGAGACGATGGACGATTTCGCTCGCGATCATGCCGGTCTCGCGCCGGTTGTCGTCGTCGCGGACGGAACCGGGTCGTCGATGGCAAATCCGCTCTGTGTCGACTCGCCGCTGGGCAACGTGGACACGTATCTCTCCCGCGACGTTCCCGACTGGATCGACTCGGCGCTGCAGGTGGACCGCAATCGCGCACACTGGGCGATCGGCGGATTGTCCTACGGCGGTACGTGCTCGATTCAGATGGCGACCAATCACCCCGATGTCTATCCCACGTTCCTCGACCTCTCCGGCCAGCGCGAGCCGACTCTCGGCGATCGAGACCGCACGGTGCAGCAGGCCTTCGGAGGAAACTCCGCGGCGTTCACCGCCATCAACCCACTCGACCTGCTGAAATCACGTCAGTACCCCGACTCCGCCGGTATTTTCGTCGTGGGGTCCGACGACAACGACTACAAACCGGGCCAACAGGAGATGTACGACGCGGCGAAGGCCGCCGGAATGGATGTGCAGTACGTGGAAGTACCGGGCGGACACAGCTTCGCGGTGTGGTCGGAAGGCCTCCGGCGCGAGCTGCCATGGTTGGCAACGAGAACAGGGTTGATTTCGTGAACGTGACCGATCCGGAACGACCGTCCGCGGCGGACGCCGAAGTATCGACACCCGCCGAACCGTCGTGGATGTCCGCGCGCACCGAATCCCTGAGGTCCGGTGCGTCTGCAGTGATGCGCCAGCTTCGGCGGGTGTGGGCGCTCATCGTGTTCGGTGCCGTGGGAGCACCGGTCAGTTTCACTTTGCTCGCCGTCGTCTGGGTGATGGGCATCGTCGCCGCGGTCGTGGACAACCGCGGCGAGATGGACAAGTACTTCGCCGTGGGCATCATGCCGTTCGAGCACTGGCACCTGTGGACCCCGCTCACCTCGGGTCTGGCGGCACCCAACATCGCCGGTTGTGTGGTGGCCACGGTCGGGGTGCTGCTGGCCGCCGCACCGATCGAGCGCCGTATCGGATCCCGTCGCTTCGCCGTCGCGGCGTTCGTGACGCAGGTGGCCGGTTCGTTGTTCGGCCTCGGTCTCGCGGTTCTGGCCAAGACCTTCGACGCGGACTGGGGATTCCGGTTGCACGTCGGAACCGCTGTGGGCCCGACGACCTGGATCTTCGGTGTGGTCCTGGTCGCGACCTCGCGAATGGATACGTTGTGGCGCAGGCGAATCCGCGTCGGCGTGCTGGCCTTGCTGGTGACATTGGCATTGTTCGGTGGACACCTGCAGGACGTCGTTCGACTCGCTGCGGCGGTGATCGGCCTGATCGTGGGCCCGTGGATCGTCGGTCGATCGGCACGTGGCCCTCGACTGGCGGGTACCCGACGCGAAGGCCGGGTGCTGGTTGCGCTGATCGTCGCTGCGAGCGCCCTCGGCCCGGTACTGGCGGCCCTGAGCCCCAACGCTGTCGGGCCGTTCGCGGTACTTCGTGATGTGGTGCGGGGAGTTCCGTACACGGCGGCGGAGGTGCGCGAAATCTGCGCCGACGCGACCACCGACCCGGTCGAATGCCGTCGTGGTCTGCTCGATCTCAGACTCGGGGGAGTCGGCCCGACCATCCTGAGCATCATGCCGTCGTTGTTCCTGCTGGTGGTCAGTGACGGCCTGCGTCGAGGCAGGCGTTTCGCGTGGGCCATGGCGGTGGTCTCGCAGGGAATTCTGCTCGCACTGTCGGTGGCCAACTTCGCGATTCGATTCCTCGAGTCCGGTGACGACCAGTCCCTGTTCTACGGCTTGGAATCGCCGACGGCGTACCGCACTGCGGTACCGTTCCTGCTGCCCCTGATCGTGTTGCTCGTGCTGATCGTCACGCGCAAGTTCTTCGACGTGTCGGCGCCTTCGGGTACCTACCGTCGATGGGCGGCCTCGGTGGTCGGGGTGGCGGCAGGACTCGCCCTGATCTACTCGCTCGGTGGGTATCTGGCCCGCGGTGGCTTCGCCGATTCGCCGTCCTTCGGCGGACTGCTGGTGGACTTCCCGCAACGATTGGTTCCCCCGGTCTACCTGCAATGGCTCGAACCTGCCCTGCTCCCGCAGAGCACGCCGACGACCCTGCTCTTCGAGTGGACCGGGGTGGTGTTCTGGGTGGTGGTCTGCGTGCTCGCTGCGAGTACCTTCCTCACCCCGGTGTACGGCACCGAGACCGACGCCGCCGAACGGGCGCGCGGATTGCTGATGTCGAGCAGCGGGTCCGCTCTGTCGTGGATGACGACCTGGCGCGGCAACAAGTACTGGTTCGGTTCCGACGGTCGCAGCTACGTCGCCTACCGGGTCATCTCCGGCGTGGCACTGACCACCGGGGATCCCGTCGGTCCGCGGGAGTCCCTGCGGGACAACGTCGTCGAGTTCGCCGAGTTCGCGTCCGAGAACGGGTGGATCCCGTGCTTCTACTCCGTCACTCCCGACGTCCGCCGCATCACCGACTCCCTCGGTTGGGGAGGAATCCAGGTCGGTGAGGAAACGGTTCTGGACCTCGACAGCATTGCGTTCACCGGCAAGCGATTCCAGGACGTGCGGACTGCGCTGAACAGAGCGAAGAAAGCCGGCGTCGTCGCCGAGTGGATCCGCTTTCCTTCTGCCCCGCTGGCGATCACGGACCAGATCACTGCGATCTCGGAGGAATGGGTCGCGGACAAGGGTATGCCCGAGATGGGCTTCACCCTCGGCGGTCTCGAGGAGGTCGACGACGAGAACGTGCGGTGCCTGATCGCCGTCGACGAGAACCGGACCGTGCACGGCGTGACCTCGTGGATGCCGGTGTACGAGGACGGCGTCATCGTCGGATGGACGCTCGACTTCATGAGACGCCGGTCCGAGGGCTTTCGGCCCACGATGGAATTCCTCATCGCATCGGCGGCCCTGCTGCTCGAACAGGAAGGTGCCCGATTCCTCAGCCTCTCGGGCGCACCCCTGGCCAAGGTCGACGAGAAGCAACCCGAACACGTCTCCAGTGCCGAGCAGTCCACGCTGTCTGGGCTGCTCGAGCGATTGCTCGACGTCCTCGGACGCACCCTCGAACCCGTCTACGGATTCCGTTCCCTACTGGCGTTCAAGTCGAAGTTCCAGCCTCGCTACGAACCGATGCACATGACCTTCGCGGATCCGGCCGCACTGCCCAGCATCGGAAATGCGATCGGCCGGGCATATCTGCCCGACGTGTCGATCGGCCAGGGCGTCAAGCTGGTACGCACGATGATCGAGCGGTGAGACCCCGCGCTACCGCTCGGTGGAAGCACCTGCGGCGGCGTGACTCTCGGACCGGACGGGTCCACCGACCGACCCGTACACGTGGCGGGTGCCGATCGGAACGATGAGCGGACGGTCGGACATCGGATCGTCTATCACGGCGGCTTCGAGGCCGAACACGTCGAGCAGCAGCTGCTCGGAGATGACGTCCTGTGGCCTGCCCGAGGTGACGATCCGGCCCTGCTTCATCACGATCAACCGGTCGCTGTACCTGATTGCCAGGTTCAGATCGTGCAGGACCATGACGATGGTGCGGCCGAGTTCGTCGTGCAGGCGGTCGACGAGATCCAGGACCTCGATGGAGTGCGCCAGATCGAGATAGGTGGTCGGCTCGTCGAGCAGCAGGATATCGGTGCCCTGGGCCAGTGCCATCGAGATCCAGGCGCGTTGCCGTTGGCCACCGGACAATTCGTCGACGGGTCTGTCGGCGAGGTCGCTGATTCCGGTCAGTTCGAGTGCGTTCGCGACCTCTGCCTCGTCGTCCGAGCTCCACTGCCGGATCCACGATTGGTGGGGGTGACGACCGCGTGACACGAGATCTGCGACGGTCAGTCCTTCGGGAGCAGTGGGCGCCTGAGGCAGCATCCCGAGGGTGCGGGCCACCTCTTTGGTCTTCATCGACGAGATCGCCCGACCGTCGAGCATCACGCTGCCGGCCTTGGGCTTGAGCAGGCGGCCGAGCGAACGCAGCAGCGTCGACTTTCCGCAGCCGTTGGGTCCGATGACCGTGGTGATGACACCGGTGTGAATCTCGAGATCGAGGTGTTCGACGATGGTGCGGTCGCCGTACCCGAGGCTCAGATCGTTCGCGATCAGACGCGAGGTGTGGCTGGTGGTCATACGGAGGCCTTTCGGTTACTGCGAACGAGTAGGTAGAGCAGGAACGGTCCACCGAGGGCCGAGGTGACGATGCCGACCGGGAGTTCCACCGGCAGAATCGTGCGCGCGATCAGATCGCTCGCCACGACCAGCAATCCACCGAGAAGTGCCGACGCGATGATCGGCGGGCCGGGCGTTCGCAGCACCCTCAGCGCTATTTGGGGAGCGGCGAGCGCCACGAATCCGATGGGTCCCGCGGCGGCGGTGGCGATCGCGGCGAGTGCGACGGCCGCGAGCAGCATCATGGCCTGACTGTGTTGCAGACGGACCCCGAGCGATCGTGCGTTGTCGTCGCCGAGTCGCAGGGCACCCAGAGTGAACGTCGCGACGACTGTGCCGCCACCGACGAGGACGACCGCGATGGCGACCGGCCAGACCGCGGACCAGTCCGCTCCGTTGAGTGACCCGTTGAGCCAGACCTGAGCGCGGGAGACGTCGTTGATGTCGGCGCTGATCAGCAGCCAGCCGATCACCGCGGTGAGCATGGCGTTGACGGCGATGCCGACCAGAATGAGCCGGAATCCGTCGACGCCCTTGCGCCAGGCGAGGGTATAGATCGCGATGGCGGTGAGCAGGCCGCCGATCAAGGCCGCCAGAGGAAGGCCGAGGGTGGCAAGCAGCCCGCTGAAGCTGCTGCCACCGCCGAGCACGATCAACGCGACGGCCGCGGCACTGGAACCGGCCGTGATGCCCAGTATGTCGGGGCTGGCGAGGGCGTTGCGGGAGATCGACTGCGTGATCGCGCCGGATATACCGAGGGCGGCCCCGACCAGGAGCCCGGTCAGTGATCGGGGCAGCCGCAGGTCCATCACGATGAATCGTTCGATCCTCGAACCGCCGCCGAGCAGCACGTCGAGGACCTGCACGATCGACAGCGGGAAGTCGCCTCGGCCGACGTTCACACACATGACCAGCACCAGCGCCGCAGCCAGTAGGACGGTCGTCAGTATCATCAGTGGCCGTCGGACCATCGAGATCGGACCGAGGCGGAACGCAGGCCGGGTGCGAACGCCGCCGTGGCCGGGCGTCGGTGTGGGGGACTGCAGGTCGGCGGTCACAGGCCGACCAACTTCCGGCGTCGGACGAGAGCGATGAAGAACGGCGCTCCGATCAGTGCCAGAACGATGCCCACCTGAAGCTCGCCCGGGCGCACCACGACTCGGCCGATGACGTCGGCGATCATGAGCATCACTCCGCCCATGAGGCCTGCATACGGGACGAGCCAGCGGTAGTCGGGTCCGGTCACCGCGCGGGCGATGTGCGGGACGACGAGGCCGACGAACGCGATGGGCCCGCATGCTGCGGTGGCTGCACCGGTGAGCAGCGTGATGGCGAGGATGCCGATGGTTCGGGTGATCGCGATGTTGGTCCCGAGGGATCGTGCGACGTCCTCGCCGAGGCTCATGACGTTCAGGCCGGGGGTGCTCGCCAGTGCGATGAGGACGCCGATCACCAGGAACGGCAGGACCTGCCACAGTACGTCGAGGCCGCGTCCGGCAACGGATCCGACCACCCAGAAGCGGTAGCCGTCCAAGCTGGTCTGATCGAGCAACACGACGGCGTTGGTCATCGCCGAGAGAAAGAATGCGACGCCGGCTCCGGCCAGGGCGAGATTGACCGGACTCGATCTGCCCGACCCGATCGACGACAGTCCGAAGACGACGATGCTCGCCACCGCCGAACCGGCGAACGCGAACCACAAGTACTGACTCGGCGAGGTGAACCGAAACAGATAGATGGCCATGACGACGAAGAACGCCGCCCCGGAATTGAGGCCGAGCAGGCTGGCGTCTGCCAACGGGTTACGGGTGTGCCCCTGGATGAGAGCGCCTGCGATGCCGAGTGCGATGCCGACGACCAGTGCGAGCACCGTGCGTGGGATCCGCAACGTGCGCACGATGATGTCGGTGTCGGTGCCCGTCGAATTCAGCAGCGCATGGGCGATTTCGGCGAACGTCAGTGGCCGCGCGCCGATGGCGATACTGGCGAGGATGCCCGCCACGAGCGCGACGACCAGGACTGCCAGGCCGAGCAACCTGCGCTTTCGGATCGCCGCGACCGAGCCGTCCTTGGGAACGGGCTCGAATCCGTCTGCTGCCGCGGTCTTGTCGCGGACCACTTCCGACGACGACGTGTCGATCCCGAACTGACGACGCAGAGCCCGGCGTGCGCCGAGGGGGCCATGGGTCGAGGTGTCTCGCAGCGTGAGCCCCAGCCAGCGCTTGCCGGTGCTCTGGCCTTCGTTGCCGTCGCGGTATCCGCGGTTCCAGACGAACAGAGCCGCCGTGACGCACACCGCGATGGTGCCGAACACGAATCGGTCGGCTTGGCCGCCACCGTTGTCGTCACGAAGCGCGTCGACGATCGACCACCCGACGAACAGGGGGATCAGCACGATCAGTGCGTCGATCGCGGCTGCAGCGAGGAGAGAGCTACGCGGCGGCGGCCCGGTGGGCACGTCCTCGGTCCCGTACGGCTCGTCGGAAGACCGGCGTGCGCCGTGGGGGCCGAGTAGCGGAGCTGTTGTCACAGTGCTCGTGACTCCTCGCTGTTTCGAAGGGACACGGTTTAGGTTACGGAACCCTTCCTCGGCGCGTGAGGTGAGGTAAGGGTAGCGGTGCCTGACCGCTTTACGCTCTGGTTAGGCTAACCTACATTAAGTGGGTAGGGGTGCGACGCGTGCACCCGCCGGGAAACTGAGGAGCGATCAGGTGTCAGTTGCAGCAGCGTCGTGTACGGGTTGGGCCGATGTGCATCGATTCTCGAGTCGATTCGGCGGGGCGGCGCTGTTGGCCGACTCGTGTGCGACCCTGCGTGCACTCAACCCCGATTACCCGCGGATGTACGCGGTGGCAGCGATGGCGAACGAGGGCAAGCGCCGTTGGTGGCAGTTGGCGGTGGGTCTCGACGACGGTCGCGTCGAGCAGATGTACCGGCGATCGCTCGAGGATCTCGACGTTCCCGAAGCTGCGGCAGTGCAGGTCGCTACGGCTCTGATCCATGCCGTCGTCGGGCGCGTGGCCGCGCTGCTGGTGTTGGAGGCACGAGCTTGGGATCCGGGCATCGACAATCTGTGGATCCACATGGACAGTGACGGCGGGATCGATTGGGCAGGAGTGACATCGCCGATCCTGCGCGTGCTACCCGAGGATCCCGCCGCGGGTGAGCCCGGCACGGTCACACTTCCGTGCGAACAGGCTCTGTTGGTCTGGACTGCACATCGATGCACGACGTCGCTCGGCGCGGTGTTCCGCGCGATCGCCGACCGCGCACCGCTGGATGCGCGTGTCTTCTGGGCTCTGGTCGGCGACGCCATCCTGGGGGCCTCGACGTATGTACCGATTCTGGCTGGGGCGAGCGCATCGGCAGGTGCGCGCCGGGGTCAGATGCTGCTCGACGCCATGGTCGCGGCCGAGGCACCCGTGCGGTCACGCGTCGGCGTTCCTGGCCGCGCGAGACTGCGGGCATCATGAAGGCCTTGTGCCGAAACTAAGGTTTGCCTATGCTGACTTCGTACCAACGGACCGCGCCGGAGTCCTGAGGGCTGCAGTGACTCCCGGTCCTTGCCACGGTGGGCCTCTCGTTCTTCGCGAACGAGAGGCCCACCGATTTTTGTGGGTCCATCGTCGTGTATCTCTGAACGGGAGCCGACTGCCGAGTCGGCCACCCTCTCGACGCAACCGGAAGGCACAGCAATGACGGACTCGAACGGCACCACGGGGGAGACCTCCTTCGACACCATGACGCCGGAACAGCTCACCGAATTGTGTGCACGAGGATTCGACGGGGTCATCGGCCTGCGGTACCTCGAGGTATCCGGCGACGAGGTGCGCGCGGAATGGACCGTCAGTCCGCAGCTCCACCAGCCGGCCGGAATCATGCACGGCGGGGTTTTGTGCTCGGTAGTCGAGTCGGTGGCGAGTATCGGCGGATCGGCCTGGTTCGGCTCCAGGGGGCACGTGGTCGGAACCAACAACAACACCGACTTTCTGCGCGCGACTCGATCGGGAACCCTGGCCGCGCACGGACATCCGATTCATCGGGGCCGCACCCAGCAGCTCTGGCAGGTCGACATGACGGACGAGAGTGGACGCCTGGTTGCTCAGGGCAAGGTCCGGCTGGCGAATATCGAAAACACGGCGCATCTGGGACAGTGATGCCCATGACGGGACACAGCGACAGCGCCGACTCTTCCATCCGGCCGGGCGCAATTTCACTGACTGCCGACGCCTTCGATCGCCTCGAATCACTGTTCGGTCCCATCGACGACGAACTCGCGCAGCATTATCCGGGCGACCGAGTCGGTGGCCAGCCCTCTCACACCGTCTACGTATCGGCCTCGGATGCGTCGGCGGCTGTGCCCGCCGAATGGGGTGCTGCCGCTCTGGCAATCCTGGACGCCCACCCCGAGGTGTTCGCCGGACTCGACACCCAGAACGCCTTACCCCTCGTGCGCGACCGGCTCGGAAGTGCGCCCATCCAGGACCTCAGATTCGATTTCGAGGACGGTTACGGATGGCGATCCGACGCCGTCGAGGACCGCCACGCGACCGCAGTCGGGGCAGCACTGTCCACTTTGGCCGAAGATCCGGCCGGACCGACGTGGCTCGGGATCCGCGCCAAAGGGCTTGCCGCACATGAGCGTCGGCGTGGGATTCGCACCCTGGAGCTGGTCCTGGACGGAGCCGGGGGAGTACCCGACGGCTTCGTGTTCACCGTACCCAAGCTCCGTGCCGCCTCGCAGGTAGCCGCTGTGGTCGCCCTGTGCGAGGAACTCGAACGTGCGCACGGCCTCCCCGATCGCGCCCTTCGCTTCGAGCTGCAGATCGAGAGCCCGCAGGCGGTGATCGGGGCCGACGGAACGGCGACCCTCGCGAGGGCGATCACCAGGGCGGACGGCCGCTGCACCGCCCTGCACTACGGGACCTACGACTACAGTGCCGCCTGCGGAATCACCTCTGCACAGCAGTCACTGGCCCATCCGGTGGCGGACCATGCGAAGAACGTCATGCTGGCGGCAGCGGCGCAAACCGGGGTATGGGTGTGCGACGGTTCGACTCAGGTGGTGCCGACGGGCGATTCCGCGCAGGTGGCCGCGTCCGCACGTCGACATTTCGAGCTGGTGACCAGATCCCTCGAGCGTGGTTTCTATCAGGGCTGGGACATGCATCCCGGCCACCTGGTGACGCGATGGGCGGCGACATTCGGCTTCTTCCGTCAGGCCATGCCGGTCGCTGCTGCTCGGCTGGGCAGCTACCTCGACCGCCAGGGTGGTGAGGTGATGGACGAGCCGGCGACAGCGCAGGCGTTGGCAGGCGTTCTGGTGCGGGGCCTGGATTCGGGCGCGTTCGGCATCGCCGAGTTGCAGAACGTGGCTGCCGGCATCGACCGAAACGTGCTGCGGGGACTGCTCGATCGATCGGTGACCGTGCCGCTCGGATGAGGTGCGTCGGCGCGCTCCGCTGCCGGCGGGTCGTAAGCGTGTCAGAATTGCCGGGCACCATCACCGATCGGGACGGAGAACTTCAATGCGATTGTCTCCGCACGAGCAGGACCGACTGCTCGTCAGCTACGCGGCCGAGCTCGCTCGGCGTCGCCAGGCACGCGGCCTCAAACTCAATCACCCCGAGGCGATCGCGGTCATCACCGATCATCTCCTCGAGGGTGCCCGCGACGGCCGGTCGGTCGCAGACCTGATGTCCTCGGGTCGCGAGATTCTCGGGGCCGACGACGTCATCGACGGCGTGCCCGAGTTGCTCCCCGAGGTGATGGTCGAAGCGACCTTCCCGGACGGCACGAAACTGATCACGGTGCACGAGCCGATCTCTCCGAAGCGGGGTGACGGTCACCTGATTCCAGGCGAGATCATCACCGTCGCAGGCGACATCGAGATCAACGACGGCGCCGAGGTGATCTCCATGGCCGTCGTCAATGCGGGAGATCGGCCGGTACAGGTGGGTAGCCACGTGCATTTCCCGCAGTCGAACGCAGCTCTGCAGTTCGACCGCGAGCGGGCGCACGGCTGTCGCCTCGACATCCCCGCCGGCACGGCGGTGCGTTTCGAACCCGGCATCGAACAGACGATTCGGCTCGTTCCCCTCGGTGGCACGCGCGAGGTACACGGATTGAGCATGACACCTCCCGGAAAGTTGGACAGCTGATGGCGCGTATGAGTCGCAGTCGATACGCCCAGTTGTTCGGCCCCACCACGGGTGATCGAATTCGCTTGGCAGACACAGATCTTGTGATCGAGGTCACCGAGGACCGCAGTGGTGGCCCCGGCAATGCCGGTGAGGAGGCCGTGTTCGGCGGTGGCAAGGTGATCCGTGAATCGATGGGTCAGTCCCGAGCCACCCGCGCCGACGGCGCTCCCGATACGGTCATCACCGGGGTTGTCGTCGTCGACTACTGGGGAATCATCAAGGCCGATCTCGGTATTCGCGACGGACGCATCGTGGCGCTGGGGAAGGCGGGCAATCCCGACACCATGACCGGGGTGCATCCCGATCTGGTCATCGGCCCGTCCACCGAGATCATCGCGGGCAACGGGAAGATCGTCACCGCAGGCGGTATCGACTGCCACGTCCATCTGATCTGTCCGCAGATCAAGGAGGAGGCTCTCGGTGGTGGCATCACCACGGTGATCGCAGGCGGCACCGGCCCCGCCGAAGGCAGCAAGGCCACCACCGTCACCCCGGGCGCATGGCACCTGTCTCGGATGCTCGAGTCACTGGACGACTGGCCGATGAACATCGTGCTCCTCGGCAAGGGCAACACGGTCAATCCCGACTCGATGTGGGAGCAATTGCGCGCAGGCGCATCGGGTTTCAAACTGCACGAGGACTGGGGATCGACCCCGGCCGCGATCGACGCGTGCCTGCGAGTGTGCGAGGACGCAGGCGTTCAGGCAGCGTTGCACTCGGACACTCTCAACGAGGCCGGATTCGTCGAGACCACCCTCGATGCGATCAGGGGACGCGGAATTCACGCGTATCACACCGAGGGTGCGGGCGGCGGGCACGCACCCGACATCATCACCGTGGCGGCGCAGCCGCACGTCCTCCCCAGCTCGACCAACCCGACGCGGCCCCACACCGTCAACACCCTGGACGAGCATCTCGACATGCTGATGGTGTGCCACCACCTCAGTCCGTCGATTCCGGAGGATCTGGCCTTCGCCGAGAGCCGAATTCGGCCGTCGACCATCGCGGCCGAGGATCTGCTGCACGACATGGGTGCGATCTCGATGATCGGCAGCGACGCTCAGGCGATGGGCCGGATAGGCGAGGTGGTTCTGCGCACCTGGCAGACGGCCCACGTGATGAAGTCTCGTCGCGGCTTCCTCGCAGGTGACAACGGAGCCGACAACAACCGAGTCATGCGCTACGTCGCCAAGTACACCATCTGCCCGGCCGTCGCACATGGCCTCGACGACGAGATAGGTTCGATCGAGCCGGGCAAACTCGCCGACCTGGTGCTTTGGGATCCGGCATTCTTCGGGGTGCGTCCCCACATGGTCATCAAGGGCGGCATGATCGCCTGGGCTGCCATGGGCGATGCCAACGCGTCCATCCCGACCCCACAACCCGAACTGCCACGTCCTATGTTCGGGGCGTCGCCGAAGGCAGCCGCCGCGACGTCGCTGCATTTCGTTGCCCCGCAGGCGATCGAGGACGGACTGGCCGGACGTCTGAACTGCGATCGTCGGTTGGTTCCGGTCAAGAACGTGCGCGGTGTCAGGAAGTCGGACATGGCACTCAACGACGCTCTGCCCGACATCCGAGTCGATCCCGATACCTTCACGGTCCGTATCGACGGGGACGTGTGGACGGAGCAGCCGGCAACCGAACTGCCGATGGCGCAGCGATACTTCCTCTTCTGATGCCCGATGCCCGACTGCAGGTGACCACGCTTCTCTCGCTTGCGGATTCACGGCTGCCCACCGGTGGCCACGTGCATTCCGGCGGCGCGGAGGAAGCGATCGCCTCGGGCTTCGTCCGAGACATCGCGACGCTCGAGGCGTTTCTGCGACGCCGCATCCGAACCTCCGGGGCCACAACGGCGTCCATTGCCGCATCGCTGGTGTACGGGTCGTCGAGCACGGACGAGGCAGATGCCGAATCCGACGCACGAACACCGTCCCCTGCCGCGAGGTCTGCTTCCCGTGCTCAGGGTCGCGGATTGCTTCGGTTGGCCAAGTCTGCTTGGCCGCATCATGATTGGGCGGCAATCGGCCGCAAGCCGCATCTGGCCGTTGCCGCCGGGCACGTCGGACTCGCGGCGGGCCTGTCGGTTACCGACACGGCCGCCGTGCAGGTGTACATCACCATGACCGGGTCGGCGATTGCCGCCCAGCGTCTGCTCGCGCTCGATCCGGCCGAGGTCGCGGCGTGCACCATCCGGTTGGGCGACTTCTGCGACGACGTGACCTCGGCGGTGTGCGAGTGCCTGCCGGAGCTGATGGAGTTGTCGGATCCGTTGCTGGACATGTTCGCCGAAGCCCACGCCGTCCGCGATCGGCCGTTGTTCGTATCCTGAGTACGGATCCATTTTTTCTCTAGCGACAAGGAGTTCGACATGCCCCCGCACCTGATCGACGGTGAGCCCCACGACCACGGTTTGGATCGGCCCAAGCGCGCACGGGTGGCAGGTGACGCGCTGCGCGTCGGCATCGGTGGACCCGTCGGTTCCGGGAAGACGGCGTTGGTGGCTGCACTGTGCCGCGAACTGCGCGACGAACTTTCGCTCGCCGTACTCACCAATGACATCTACACCACCGAGGATGCGGACTTCCTGCGTCGGCACGCCGTGTTGCCCGACGAGCGCATCACGGCGGTCCAGACCGGTGGATGCCCACACACCGCGATCCGAGACGACATCACGGCCAATCTCGACGCCATCGACGATCTGATCGAGAACAACCCGCCCCTGGATCTGATTCTCGTGGAATCCGGTGGCGACAATCTTACGGCGACGTTCTCGTCCGGTCTGATCGACGTGCAGATATTCGTCGTCGACGTTGCCGGGGGAGACAAGGTGCCGCGTAAGGGCGGTCCCGGTGTGACTTTCTCCGACCTGTTGGTCGTCAACAAGACCGACCTCGCTCCGTACGTCGGAGCTGATCTCGGTGTCATGGAACGGGACGCGGCTCAGGTACGCGAGGGGCGCCCGACTGCGCTGATCTCCCTCACCGACGATCCGGCGGCGACCATGGTGCTCGAGTGGGTGCGGGAGCAGCTGAAGGTGATCGCCGACGCCGACGCACATGCCCACACGCACTGAGCGTCGATGCACACAGAGCTCTGCATCGACGCGAGCCGCAGCCGGAGCCCACGCATCACCTCGGTGGGTGGACTCGCCGGCCGACAGACGGGACCGGACACGGTTCACCTGATCGGAACGGCGGCAACTCCGCTCGGCGGCGACACCATCGTGGTCAGAATTTCGGTGGCGGCCGGCGCGCACCTGGAGGTGCGCAGTGTCGCGGCGTCGTTGGCGATGCCCGGTGGGCTGCACCGTCACTCCTCTGCGCAGTGGCACTTCGAGGTCGGTGCAGGTGCGTCGCTGGTCTTCGACCCGGAACCGATGGTCGTCGTCTCCGATGCCTCACACTCGGTGATCAACACTGTTGTGCTGGAACAGGATTCGACTCTGTGGTTGCGGGAACGAACGCAGATCGGCCGCTTCGAGGAAGCGTCGGGACAGTGGAGCAGTGCGATGCGATGCGACGTCGGAGGCAGCCCGCTGCTGCGTCATCGAGTGGAACTGGGTGCGGGATCGGTTGCGCACGACGCGTTGTCGGCACCGCTGTCGATGTCCAGCACGCTGAGGTATCCCGATACTCGGGCGTCCGAGGTCGATCTGGCAGACGGTTCCGTCCGGCTGGCGCTAGCCGGAGGCGGTTCGCTGAGTACCTCGGTGGGGCGTCGTCTACAGCCTGTCGATTCGCTCGGCTGAGACAGCCCTGACAAACGAACGACGCACGGGCCGACGGAATGTCGTCGGCCCGTGCGTCGTAGTCGTAGCGACGGGTCAGCTGCTGATCAGCCTGCGGCCTTCTCGCGTTCCTGCTCCTGATCGGCTGCGTCCGTCTTGACGGCACCTGCACGTTCGAGGGAGTTGAGTTGCTCGATGGCCAATCGCGCGAACACCTGCTGTTCGGTCGACGCCATCTGCGCGCGGCCCTTGCCGAGGAACGTCACGAACCACGAGATGACGGTCGTGATGCGGCTGCGGTAGCCCACGAGGTAGTACAGGTGCAGAGCGAGCCACATGAGCCAGGCGATGAATCCACCGAACTCGAGCTTGCCGACCTTGGCCACGGCGTTGAACCGCGACACCGTCGCCATCGAACCCTTGTCGAAGTACTTGAACGGGGCCCGCTGAGCGGGATCGTCTTGGCCCTTGACCGACGCCTTGATCAGCTTGGCAGCGTAGGTCGCTCCCTGAATGGCACCCTGCGCCATGCCCGGAACGTCCTTGACCGACATCAGGTCGCCGACCACGAACACGTTCGGGTGACCCTTGACGGTGAGGTCCGGTTCGACCAGCACGCGTCCGGCGCGATCGGTCTCGGATCCGGACTGGTCGGCGAGCTGCTTGCCGAGGGGGCTGCCCTGCACGCCTGCGGACCAGACTTTGCACTGCGCCTCGATACGACGCGTCGTGCCGTCCTTCTCCTTGACGGTCAGGCCGTCGTTGTCGACGTCGGTGACCATCGCGTTGAGCTGGATTTCCACGCCGAGCTTCTCGAGCCGCTCGGCAGCCTTGCGGCCGAGCTTCTCGCCCATCGGCGGCAGCACGGCGGGAGCGGCATCGAGCAGGATGACGCGGGCGTCGCGCGGATCGATGTTGCGGAAAGCTCCGTCGAGGGTGCGATCGGCGAGCTCGGCGATCTGCCCGGCGAGCTCGACACCGGTGGGACCCGCGCCGACGACCACGAAGGTCATGAGGCGGTCCTTCTCCTCCTGATCGTCGGAGAGTTCGGCCTGCTCGAACGCACCGAGGATGCGTCCTCGAAGTTCGAGTGCATCGTCGATGGTCTTCATGCCGGGCGCGAACTCGGCGAAGTGGTCGTTGCCGAAGTAGGACTGCTGTGCGCCTGCAGCGACGATCAGGCTGTCGAACGGAGTGACGGTGATGCGTTCGAGGAGCTTGGACGTCACCGTCTTGGCCTCGAGATCGATGTTCAGCACGTCTCCGAGCAGCACCTCGGCGTTCTTCTGCTTGCGCAGAATGACGCGGGTGGTGGGAGCGATCTCGCCGACGGACAGAATGCCTGTCGCGACCTGATAGAGGAGAGGCTGGAAAAGGTGGTGTGTCGTCTTGGCGACGAGGGTGATGTCGACGTCGGCTTTCTTGAGCGCCTTGACGCCGAACAGACCTCCGAACCCGGAACCGATGACGACGACGCGGTGACGCTTCGATTCGAGCGGTTGGATGCTCATTACCTGCTCCCTAACGATTGCGGTGTGCGGTCAACGGTAGTCGCCATCGATCGCGGCGTCTCGACAAGGTCGTGGTGTCTGTGGTGGCAGTGCACACCTATCGGCCGGCTGCTGCGCGCTTCGCCAGTTCCACGGTCGCGGCTCGCAGTTCGGCAGCCGAGCCGATCGGAGTCGCATAACCGACCCTGGTGTACGCGATTCCGCGCGGCGTGTGCACCTTCAGATCCAGTCCGTAGCGGTCCGCTGCCGTGCACTCCGCGGACGTCGCATCGGGAAAGCCGCCCAGTTCGCGGGCCATCGCAGTCAGCGACGTCGAGTGGTCGGCGTTGAGGTGCTCGACCGCGTACGCGGAGGTCGGCGACACCGGATCGGGCGCGGCCTGGGAATACGCTTCGGCAGTTGCAGAATCCATCCGGCCGTATCCGCCGACCCACCGGACCCGATGCACGCGCATGACCCAGAGCGTGAAATCGCTGTAGTCGAGGTAGTACTTCGCCGCCGGTACGCCGTCGAGGTGCGCCGCGCGTGCTGCGGCCAGCTCGTCGCCCTCCGGCCGCTCGACCACACCTGCCAGCGTGATTCGGCCCGACGCCAGCGGATCGGTCTGCGATTGCGGTGCCACGATCGACAGGCTCATCCGTTGATCACCGGTGAGGTTGCGTCCATGTTCGGCCATTCGCGAGACACACAGAACGGGAGCGCCGTCGAGCAATCCGTATGTGACGAACGAAGCCCAGGGATCGCCGTCCGCGGTCAGGCTCGCAAGAGTTGCGGTGTTGGTGGACGCAGCGATCGTGCGTGCTTCCTCGGCCGCGGACGGCCGACGGTCCTCGACGACGGGGGCCAGGGGAGGGGGAACGGACGGGGCGTCACCGGGATCGCCATGATCGAGTGCCATGCGCAGAAGCTTACGGCGACGACCTACAGGAGGTCTCGGGCATGAACGAGCGCGTCGGCGACGAGTGCGACACCGAGTACGACGAAGATGACGCGCACCGTCGGCGGGCCGTACCGCGTCAGAGCCCGCACGGTCGCGGTGAACGCCCGCCGGGAACGTCGACTCTTTCTCGACGCCAGAATCAGAACGAGGATGGGCGGTAGCAGCCCGATCAGGCAGTACACCACGACGATGGCCGGCCACCACGGCGGACGGGGATCGTAGGTGGAGAGCATCGTCAACCCGGCGAGATACGGCACTGCCGTCGGGCCCTGCACCAGACCGATCGTCAGTCCGGTCAGGGCAACGACGGGAATGCTCGAGCCGGCTCGGGCTGCCCACGCCGGTGGGCGGCGTTCGGTGGTGCGCAGTGCACCGAGACCGATCAGCACCAGCCCCACAACCAGTTCCGTTCGATACCGGAGCGTGGCAGTGATGGTGATGTCGAACAGATCGGTGAAGAAGTCGATGCCGAGAACGGTGAGGATGCCGAACGTGGTGGTCGCCGTGAACACTCCGCCGACGAACGCCAGCCCGGCTCGGAAAGGAGACCGGCGGGTGGTTCTCGAGTGCACAGCTATGGCAGCGGTCACGCCGATCAGCAGCACGTCGAGTGAATCGAGTAGCGCAAATCCGACAAGCGCAAGCAGCAAGGTCACCATGGAGGGTCCAGGATATCGGTCAGTCGAAGGTGACCTTCTCGGTGACGACGGCCTCGGCGGTCCGGCCGGGAGCGGTCTGGTTGTCCCAGTACATATTCGTGTGCGCGATGACCTGCGCAGGTGGCGGTGCGCCCCACTCGGTCAGATCCTCGGCAGTGTGTGCGTCGCTCACCAGCGTCACGTCGTATCCGCGGACGAGGGCACCATGCAGCGTGGACCTGATGCAGAAATCCGTGTGCGCTCCGGCGATGACGACATGCCCTACACCGGAGGCGGCGAGCTCGGCTTCGAGACCGGTGTCCTCGAAGGCATCGCCGTGCTTCTTGTGGACGATCGGATCGCCCGGAACCACGGACAGAGCGTCGAGAAGCTTCCACCCGTCCGTTCCGAAGCGCAGCTCCTTCTCGGCGGAGTGCTGCACCCAGATCACCGGCGTGCTCGTCTCCCGTGCACGCGAGACCAGAGCCACGAGGTTGTCGATGACGCGCTGCCGCTCGTGGACGCCGACCATCACGTCGTTCTGCACGTCGACGATCACCAGTGCGGTTGCGGTCCGGTCGGGCAGGATGGTCACGGCATCTCCCTTGTTCTCGTGTTCGGTTGCACGTCAACTCCCGACATACGTGGCCAAGTGCTTGCCCGTCAGGGTCGAACCGTCCGCCACCAGATCGGACGGCGTGCCCTCGAACACGACCAGTCCGCCGTCGTGCCCGGCACCGGGACCGAGATCGATGATCCAATCGGCGTGGGCCATGACGGCCTGATGATGCTCGATGACGATCACCGACTTGCCCGAGTCGACCAGCCGGTCCAACAGCCCGAGGAGCTTGTCGACATCGGCGAGGTGCAGTCCGGTTGTGGGTTCGTCGAGCACGTAGATCCCGCCCTTGTCGGCCATGTGCGTCGCCAGCTTGAGGCGTTGGCGTTCTCCACCCGACAGCGTGGTCAACGGCTGGCCGATCTTCAGGTAGCCCAGCCCGACGTCGTTCAATCGCTGCAGAATCTTGTGTGCCGGGAGCAGTTTCGCCGGCCCGTCGGAGAAGAATTCCTCGGCCTCGGCGACCGACATCGACAACACCTCGTCGATGTTGCGCCCGCCGAAGTGATATTCGAGTACCGAAGCTTGGAATCGCTTGCCCTCGCACTCCTCGCACACCGTGGCCACCCCGGCCATCATCGCGAGGTCGCTGTAGAGGACGCCAGCGCCGTTGCACGTCGGGCACGCGCCTTCGGAGTTCGAGCTGAACAATGCGGGTTTGACGGCGTTCTCCTTGGCGAACGCCTTGCGGATCGGTTCGAGCAACCCGGTGTACGTCGCGGGGTTGCTCCGCCGCGACCCGCGTATCGCCCCCTGATCGACCGACACCACATCGTCTGTCCCCGAGAGCGATCCGTGAATGAGCGAACTCTTGCCCGAGCCTGCGACGCCGGTGACGACGACCAGTACTCCGAGTGGAACGTCGACGTCCACGTCGCGCAGATTGTGGGAGTTCGCGCCGCGGATTTCGAGTACTTCGGAGAACTCGCGCACCGATTCCTTCAGTGATGCCCGATCGTCGAAATGCCGACCGGTGACGGTGTCGCTCTGCCGCAATCCGTCGACGGTGCCCTCGAAACAGACGTGCCCGCCCGCGCTTCCCGCACCGGGGCCCAGATCGACGACGTGGTCTGCGATGGAGATCGTCTCGGGTTTGTGCTCGACCACGAGTACGGTGTTTCCCTTGTCCCGCAACTGAAGCAGCAGGTTGTTCATCCGCTCGATGTCGTGGGGATGCAGACCGGTGGTCGGCTCGTCGAACACGTACGTCACGTCGGTCAACGAGGATCCGAGGTGGCGAATCATTTTAATACGCTGGGCCTCTCCACCGGACAATGTTCCCGACGGACGATCCAGGCTCAGGTAGCCGAGCCCGATCTCGACGAACGAGTCGAGGGTCTCGCCCAGTGTGGTCAGCAGCGGTGCCACCGACGGTTCCTTCAGGCCGCTCACCCACTTCGCCAGGTCGCTGATCTGCATCGAACATGCGTCGGCGATGTTGACGCCCTTGATCTTCGACGACCGAGCACCTTCGTTGAGCCTGGTTCCGAGGCAGTCCGGGCAGGTGGTGAAGGTGATCGCGCGTTCGACGAAGGCGCGGATGTGAGGCTGCATGGCGTCGACGTCCTTGGACAGGAACGACTTCTGAATCTGCGGCACGAGCCCCGAATAGGTCAGATTGATGCCGTCGACCTTGATCTTCGTCGGTTCGCGATAGAGCAGGTCGTCGAGTTCCTTCTTGGTGTACTTCGAGATGGGCTTGTCCGGGTCGAAATACCCGCAGCCGCGGAATATTCGGCCGTACCAGCCCTCCATGCTGTAGCCGGGGATCGTGATCGCGCTCTCGTTGAGCGACTTGCTCGCGTCGTAGAGAGCGGTCAGGTCGAAGTCGCTGACGGAGCCTCTGCCCTCACAGCGTGGGCACATGCCACCTGTCACGGTGAAGGACTTCTTCTCTGTGGTCTGCCTGCCGCCCTTGTCCACCTTGTACGCACCTGCACCGGACACCGACGCGACGTTGAACGAAAAGGCCTGTGCGGAGCCGATGTACGGCTTTCCGATTCGGCTGAACAGAATCCGCAGCATGGCGTTGGCATCGGTTGCGGTGCCGACGGTGGAGTGAGGATTTGCGCCCATGCGCTGTTGATCGACGATGATGGCCGTTGTGAGTCCGTCCATGACGTCGACATCCGGGCGGCCGAGCGTGGGCATGAATCCTTGTACGAAGGCACTGTAGGTCTCGTTGATCATGCGTTGTGATTCGGCCGCAATCGTACTGAAGACCAGCGAGCTCTTTCCTGAGCCGGAGACCCCGGTGAACACGGTCAGTCGCCGCTTGGGCAGCTCCACATCCATGTCCTGGAGATTGTTCTGCCGCGCCCCCTGAACACGAATCGAATCGTGACTGTCGGCAGCATGCCGTGCCGAGCCCTCCGAGACCTTCTTCGTCGCCATGAGCAGTCACGCTAGTCGTACCGAAACCTGCTCGCTGCTCGATTCCTGATCGAATCCGGTGGCGGACAGGGCCGTGTCGAGTCGGCTCAGGTCGGCCGCCGAGGATGCGAGAAGTGGGCGTCGCACGGTCGCGTCGGAGATGACGCCGATCCTGACGAGCGCGGCCTTCGCCGTGATGGCCCCCTGCGTCGTGCGCATGACGGCGTCGGTCAACGGCAGGAGCGATCGCTGTACTGCGTTCGCTCGGTCCAGGTCGCCGACGCTGATTGCCGCGATCAGCTCGGCGTAGCGGTCTGCCACCACGTTTCCGGTGACGCTGACCAATCCTGTTGCACCGGAGGCGAGGTAGGGCAGTGCGAGTTCGTCGATTCCGCAGTAGTACGCGAGGTCCGTCGAGTACATGACGGTCATTGCCTCGTACAGATCACCCTTGGCGTCCTTGACAGCACCGATGAGGGGGTGGTGAGAGAGCTCGACGAGCGTCGACGCCTCGATCGCCACACCTGTGCGCGCCGGGACGTCGTACGCCATGACCGGTAGCCCACCTGCCTCGGCGATGGCGACGATGTGCTCCGCAATGCCGGCCTGAGTGGGGCGCGAATAGTAGGGAGCGGTGATGAGCAGTGCGTCGGCGCCGGCTGCCGCCGCGGACCGTGCCATCTCGATCCCCGCGGCGGTGTTGTTGGTGCCGATTCCCGCGGTCACGCGAAGAGCGTGACCGGAGTGCCTGCGGGCTCGAGCGATCAGCTGCGAGATCTCGTGGCCCGTCAAGGTCGGTGCTTCGCCGGTCGTTCCGGCGATGACGACGCCGTCGCATCGTGTAGCCAGCAGGTGTGCGAGAAGGGCATCGACGCCCGCAAGGTCGAGTGAACCATCGGGGTGCATCGGGGTCGCCATGGCGACGAGGTTCGTGCCGAAGATCGTCGAGGCCGGCGACGGAGCGATGGTCATGGTCCGAGTGTGGACTGCTCGATACATGAGGTCCAGCGAAGTATTTTCCGCATTACTGCGTACTGTTGCTTCATGATCGACATGGGTGCTTTGCACGCCCTGCGCGCTGTGGCAGCTCTGGGCACTCTCGCGCGGGCCGCCGACGAGCTCGGCTACACCTCCTCGGCGATCTCCCAGCAGATCAAACGACTCGAACGGCAGATCGGCACGCCGGTACTGGCCCAGGCCGGTCGGGGAGTCGTGCTCACCCCCGCAGGTCGGGCGGTGGTCGAGTCCGCAGGGGACGTGTTCGACGCTCTCGAACGGTGCGTCGAGGCTGCTCGATCCGCCGACGAGGGCGTCGCACGTGGGGTCGTTCGGTTGGTCGGCTTCTCGACCGCAGTTCGTGGGCTGCTGGCACCCGCGCTGATCGAGCTGAATCGACGGTATCCCGATCTGACGGTGCACATCAGCGAGGAGGATCCCGACCGCGCACTGCACAGCGTGTCTGCCGGGACCGCAGACCTGGCGCTGGTGCACGATGCAGACGGAGTATCCGCGCCCGCTCCGCCCTCGGTCGTTCGGCAACGGATTCACACGGATTTCGGCGACGTGATCATGAAGCGCACCCACCCCCTCGCCCACTGCGAGATCGCGTTGACCCATGCCGAACTCGCTCGGTACCCGTGGGTGACGAGCCCGGCCGGGACGGTGTGTCACCAGTGGTTTCGGCGGCTGTTCGCCGATACGTCCGCCGAGGTCGACGTTCGCCATCTCGTGGACGACTTCTCCACGCAACTCGCGCTGGTCGAAGCGGACGATGTCCTCGCTCTCGTGCCTCGCCTCGCGCGTCCGGTGCTCGGTGCAGGTCTCGTCGCGGTTCCGCTCGAGCGCGCTCCTGCTCGTGAAGTGCAGGCCGCGTGGCGGCGCAGCGCCGATGCCAGCCCGGCAATTCATGCCGTGCTGGACGTCCTCGACGCGGCCTCGCGCTGACTGGCCAGAACGACCAGATGGCCGGTCGCTCGCGTCATCGCCACGTACTTGTCGACGGCACCGGCGATTCCTGATCCGAACGAATCCGGGTCGATCAGGACGACCAGATCGAATTCGAGGCCCTTCGTCAGCTGCGGTGTCAGCGAGCGGATGCGCTCCGACGGAGTAATCGTGGGATCGCCGATGACGCAAGCGATTCCGTCGATGTTCGTCTCGAGCCAGCGATCGAGGATCGAGGCCAACTGTGCCGCGTCTCCGTACTCGACGGGCACTCCGGTACTGCGGATGGAGACCGGGACATTCGCGTCCGGTAGCGCCGCACGGATCACCTGCTCGGCTTCGGCCATGACTTCCTGCGGGGTGCGGTAATTGACGCCGAGGGTGGCAATCCTGACCCGGTCGAGTCCGACCCGTCGAAGTCGTTCGCGCCAGGACCCGGCGAATCCCAGGCGCGCTTGCGCGCGGTCTCCGACGACGGTGATGCTGCCCGACGGGCACCGGCGCAGGACCATGTGCCATTGCGCGTCGGTCAATTCTTGCGCCTCGTCGACGACGATGTGTGCGAACGGCCCCGCCAACGGATCCGACGGGATCTCCTCGAAGCCCGCCGAATCGACGAGCGCATCGCAAATCCCGTCCTGCCGCAACTGCGCAGCCATCATCTCGTCGTCGTCGGCGGCCATGAGTTCATCGACGACGCGGTCCATTCGCGCGCGCTCGTGTACAGCTGCCAGCTCCCGACGCCGAGTGCGCCGTGCATGTTCAAGATCTCCCAGCCGCATTCGTGCGGCGTCGAGCAGCGGGAGATCGGCCACCGTCCATCGCGTCGGATCGGGTCGTTGTAGTGCGTGGACGTCCTCGGGGGCGAGCCAGGGTGCGCACGAGCGAAGGTACGCCGGCACGCTCCACAGGTCTGCGACGAGGTCGGGAGCATTTATGATCGTCCAGGATCTTTCCAGCTCCGCGCGTAGAGACTCGTTGCTCTGCAGTGACTTTCGTATGTCGGTCGGGTCCTCGTCGCCGTCGTAGCGGTCCATCAGAATCGTCAGCAGCAATTCCCAAACCTGTTCGCGAGCCTCGTTGTGTGGAGTGCCGGGGTCGGGTGCCTCGAAGGCCTCGGCCCAATCGGCCGCAGTCAATGTCAGATCGGCCCATTCGGTCTCCACGATCATGGTCCGAGTCGGTGGCTGCTCGTAGAACGCAACGGCCGCGTCGATCGCCACGCTCATGCTCTCGGTCGCCTTCAATTGCGCCACAGAAGGATTCGTCTCGTCGATCGCGTTCGTTCCTTCGGCGACGAGATCTCGAAGAGTACAGGTCTGCACACCGTCCTCGCCCAGACTCGGTAGGACGTCGGAAACGTAGGCGAGGTACGGCTCGTGTGGGCCGATGAACAGCACGCCGCCGCGGCTGTGTCCGAGACGCGTCTCCGTGTACAGCAGATACGCGGTGCGATGCAGGGCGACGACGGTTTTCCCGGTTCCAGGACCACCGTCGACGACCAGCGCGCCGCTGGCGTCCGATCGAATGATCGCGTCTTGATCTGCCTGGACGGTGCCCAGCACGTCGCGCATTCGAGGTGAACGCGCCGCACCCAGACTAGCGATGAAGGCGGACTGATCGTCCAGCGCAGCATCGGTGATCGGTTCGGTCAGATCGAACACCTCGTCCCAGTAGTCGGTGATGGTGCCGTTCGTCCACCTGTATCTACGACGACTTCGCAGCCCCATGGATTGGCGTGAGTAGCGCCGAAGAACGGTTCGGCTGCGGGGGAGCGCCAGTCGACGAGGAGTTGCTTGCCCGCGGTTCCCAGCAGTCCGAGTCGTCCGATGTATACCGGCTCCTCCGCGTCGGTGGTCACGACGCGACCCAGGCACAGATCGACTCCGTACCGACGCAGTGAACGGAGACGGCCGCCCAAGCGGTGTATCTCGAAGTCGCGTTCCATCACTTCTCGGCCCATACGGCCCGACGACTTCTGCGCTGCCTCCAGCCGTGCCGACGTGTCGAGACGAGACTTCTCGATACTCGAGCGAATAGCTGAAAAGTGTTGCTCGTCTTGGCCGATCAATGCCGAGTCACGCTTGCGCGCGAGATTGTCGGGTAGGTCGAAAACACTCGGGTACGCATGTTTCACAGGACTCCGATCAATTGCTACGTGGCTGCAGCGTGCAATTCTGAGCCCTGTACGGGGTCTTGCCGCAAGCCCCTGGGTGCGCTATACATTGAAAGGGGAAAAGAAGTAACAGTCGCTCTCGATCCCGTCCCCAGACACCAATGCCGACGAAACCGGCTGTGCATCAGATGATTCGAAGTCAGGATCAGGCCACAGGTGCGCGGCCGGCGAACTGCCCCTCGCGGTCGGGGTTCATCGATCGCCGAGAAGCAGATCGGCGATGGCTCCGGCACCGACCGGCCGACCCAAGAGGTATCCCTGCGCGAAATCGCAGCCGGTGGCGGCCAGCGCGTCGAGTTGCTCCTCGGTTTCGACTCCCTCGCCGACGACGGTGACGTCGAATGCGCGGGCGAGCGAAACGATGGCCGAGACGATCGCGCGAGCCCGAGGGGCCGGCAGCCGCGCTATGTACGACTTGTCGATCTTGAAGCACTCGAACATGGGGTAGCGGTCGAGATACGACATGGAGCTGTGGCCTTTGCCCATGTCGTCGAGCAGGAGAGCCACCCCCATGGCGTGCAGGGCGGAGACGGTGTCGGCGACCCGTTCGGTGTCGGCGACCCACACGGTTTCGGTCACCTCGAGGCCGAGAGCGAAGGCAGGCAGTCCCGTCTCTTCCAGTACCGAGGCGACCTCGGTGGGAAAATCGGGATCGCGGAGTTGAAGCGCGCTGACGTTGACGCGGACCACGATGTCGGAGAACGTTCGCCACCGCGCCGCGGCCGTGCATGCGGTACGCAGCGCCCACGCGCCCAACGGCGTTGCAAGACCAGTCCTTTCGGCGACTCCGACGAACTCGCTCGGTTCGATGGGGCCGAGTTCGCGGTGATTCCAGCGGGCGAGCGCCTCCACGGCAACGATCTTCCGGGTGGCGATGTCCACCAACGGTTGGTAGGCGAGAGTGAGTTCATCGGCGAGCAGTGCCGCTCGGAGATCGATCGACAGCGATCTGATGCGATCCGCGTCGTAGAGATCGGTGGGATCGAACACTGCATGCCCACCGGTACCACTGTCCTTTGCGCGGTACATGGCCAAGTCGGCGCGGTGGATCAGCTCGTGCCGACTCGAATTCGGTTCGGACACCGCGATACCGATGCTGGCGCTCAAGGGGATGGGCACGTCTTCGGCGGAGAAGGGAACGGCGATGGAACTCGAGATGTGTCGAGCGAGTTCCTCCGCGTGAGCAACGCTGTCGACGCCTTCACAGACGATCAAGAATTCGTCTCCGCCCAGGCGCGCGATGGTGTCGGCGTCTCTGATGGCCGAGGCGAGCCGCTCGACGAACTTGACCAACGCCCTGTCCCCGGCGTCGTGTCCCAGGCTGTCGTTGATGATCTTGAAGTCGTCGATGTCGAGCAGAAGCAGTGCTACGGTCCCTGCCTGTTGTCTGGCACGGTCCAACGCCGAATCTATGACCTCGTACGCGAGGGTGCGGTTCGGCAGACCGGTCAGGGCGTCGTGCGTACTCCGTCGTCGCAGTTGGAGTTCGAGGTCGATGCGTCGAATCGCCGCGGATACGATGCCGGCCACCGAACTGAGAAACGACACTTCTTCGTCACGATAGAGGCGGGCCTCGGCGCTGTGGATGGAGAGAACTCCCCATGCTTTTCCGGCGGCGGTGAAGATGGGGACTCCGACGCCGCTGCGGAGGCCGAGAGAGATCATCGTGTCGGTACGGAAACGATTCTCGGCGTGACTGTCGTTGCACACGACAGGCTCCGAGAGCGTCAGTACGAATCCCACCAACGAACCGTTCCCGGACGGAACGTTCTGACGCACGCCGAGTGCACCGCTGGCCGCGTCCATGGTCAAGTACGGATCGCTCGGGTGCTCGAGATGGCCGATGGCGGAGTTGCCCACGCCGATCAAGGTGGCGGCGGTGTCGGTTGCTGCAGTGAGCAACCTGGGTAGCTCGGCGATGACGGCGAATCGGCTCAGATCGGCGAGAGCCTTCTGCTCCAGCGCGTGACGACCGGCGATCACCGCGTCGGCCGCCATCCTGGCACTGCGTTGTTCCACCGTGTGTCGGTGCCTGATGGTGGATGCGACCACGTCGGGGCCACCGTCCTCACGACTGATCACATAGGAAGACACCACGACCGGCATGCCGGTACCGGTCACGTGATGGCGCAGCTCGCAGTAGCCCTCCCACTTGCCTTCGGAGAGCAGACCGGCGGCGATGTCGTCGGTGAGATCGAGTCCGTCGGAAGTCAGCAGATCCAAGGCCGACAGTTGGCCGATATCGGCCACGTCCGTGACCCCGATCAGCTCCGAACCCGCAGGATTGATGTACAGAATCTTCCCCGTGAAATCGGACAGCGCAACGAAATCAGGGGAGCGTTCCAGAAAGGATCGAAGACTCACCGGATCGCCCGGGAGATCGAACATCGGCCCTCCGATCCGTGTCGCCCGGGATACGTGCGGCTCCGGGTCCATGTTATTCGTCGTTCGTGGCCAGTGTGCCCGAACAGCCCGTGCCGGGTATCAGTCTGTCCATTGTCGTGCCTCGACGGTATGTCGAGCGACGAAGAGCGCCACATTTCCCACCATCGTGACCTCTACCTGCTCGAATCTGTCGGCCAGGACTTGTCGTAAGCCAGGCAGGTCGTCGCGCCGTTCACCGCACGCCTTGTACGTCTGTTCGACGCCGATCACTGTCGATCCGAACAACCCGGGCACCGCACGACCGTCCGCTGTCCGGCACGAACGCTGCCCGACACGAACGCGAGCGACGAATGGATGTGCGACGTCGTCCCCGAAGTGGTTGTCGCCGTTGATGATTACGGTCAATCGATCGACGTGAGCACAGAGTGCAGGGGAGTGGGGTCGATTCGTCGTTGTGCGGCCGACCCCGGCTGATGGCTGTGCCGGTCGGACAACGGGCCGTCTGTCGTCGCCGATGGCGGTGATGGGACTCAGGCTCGGCGTCGCCGGTACAGCGGCGGTTCGTTCGGATGCTGGGTGGTCGAGATGGCGCCCGGTGACATGCAGTTCAGCCCAATTCGGGTGTGGCACCGAAGGTCGGACTCCACGTCATGAGGGGCGGTCGCGACGGCGATGGTTCCGGGTGGCCGTGGGCGATGACATGAAGCTCGGCGATATGAGAATCGAACGCTTCCCGTCCGGCACCTGTCAGCTTCACCCACGTCACTCTCCTCGAGTCCGAACGTGACAGCGACGCAGTCTTCTTCATCGAGACGTAGCCCGCGTCGGAGAGCGCTTTGAGATGTTTCGACAGCGACGCGTCGCTGATCTCGAGTGTGTCGCGTATGACCGCGAAGTCGATTTCGTCGATTCGCCGCAGAATTCCGCAGACGCGCAGGCGGATTGGAGCATGTATGACGGAATCGAATTTCGGCCCGAAACCGGGATCTTCGGTCACGATCAGTTACTCCTGGACCGGCGGCCGGTGAGCTGCCGGACGCCTCCAGCGTGCAGATGGGTGCGGTACACGCCGTCGAACAGACGACCGCCGAACAGCACGACGACGAAGCACACGGCCTGCGGCACAAGTACCCACCACGCAGACAGTGACGCCACCACACCGTAGGACACGCTCAACAAGCCGAGCACGCTCACCAGGAGCCCGATGAGAACACCCCATCCCACCATGCCTACTGCCGCCGGTCGCACCCCGGATATCCGGGGGTAGAGCAGAGCCAATGTCGCGGCTGCCGCTACCGGGAGAGCGGCGAATGCGGCACCCACGTTGCTGTCCGGCAATACCGGCGTTCCTACGTGCAGAGCGGTCACGGCGGCGAAGACCGGGTAGAACCAGGACGGTGCAGCGAGACGATCTGCGAGGGAGACGCGATCGGCGTGGAGCGCACCCAGCAGATCGCGCACGTCGTCCGGCGACTGATTGCTTTCCATGTTGGCAACTCTAACACTTTCCGTCTAGGCAAGTGTTACGTTGAATCCTGAAAGTACACCGCGCACATCCATGGAGGGTCATGAAGAAGCATCCGGTCGTCACTCGTTCACTCGTCCTCGCCAGCGCGCTCACAGCCGTGATCGGTACCAGCGCCGCGCAAGCCGGTGCCCAGGAGAGATACTTCTCGCCGCAACAACGGATTTACACGCTCGCCGAGGTTCCCCAATGTCTCGGCGGTACCGTCGATGTGAATGTCCAAAGCGGCTACGCGCCCAACGAGATTCGTGCGAATTTCACCACCCACCTGTACAGCCCGGCATGGGCCGGATCAGCCGACTACGAGTGTTATCTGAGCATCTATGCGGATTGGCGTAACCACGACACAGGACTCAGCGGAACCGCCGAGCAGCGGGTGGCGAGCTGGCGGTTCCAGGGCCCCAATGTGGCAAACCCTTACGTGGACATCGAGACAGGGGAGGGGCCGCTTACGGTCACCTTCAGAACGAGTGCCGCGCATACACCGAGCCCCTCCTTCGAGGTGCCGGCCCGCTGAACAGCGCCGAACCGGCTTCCGGCGGGCGAGAGCCGTGACGTCTTCATGTCGACTCGAAAGAGAAAAGAGAAAACGTGACAATTGCTCGGAAGGCAGTTGTTCTGGTCGCGACTGTGTGCGGATTGGCCCTAGGTGGTTGTGCGAGTGGCGATTCGGACACCAGTGCCGCGCCGGACACGACACGTGTGCCCGCTGGGACGACGTCGCCCGCGGGGACGACTACCGAGTCGTCGGTTGTGGCCGAGCCGCCGACTCGGCTCGAGGCCGAATCCCCACAGGAATCGGCAGTCGCTCCGCCGACACGAACGCCGGAGGAAGCAGCGGACCTGGTGCCGGGTGGTGGTGGTGGTGCGATCTTGCAGCCGTCGGGAGACGAACCAGGCAACGTCGATCCCGCGACGTTCCGGACGGGGAGCGACAAATACAACTTCACGTCGCCGACGGGCAACATTCACTGCGGCATCTGGGACGCCGACGGGCCCGAGGGGCGAGTGGGATGTCAGGCCGTGGACGGCAGGAATCCTTTCGACGGACCGCAATGCTCGAACGCCGAGAACGACAAGGTCGCTGTTCGCGTAACCGTGGCGGGCTCGGAAAGCATGTGCACGACACAGGGCATCTACGTGGATGCGAACGCCCCGGTACTCGAGTTCGGCCAGGTGCTGTCGGTCGAGGGCGTGGTGTGCCGGTCCGGGCCCGACGACATAATCGGGTGTACCGCACCTACGGGCGGATTCACGTTCTCCCGAGGTATCAACTACACCTACTGATTCGGACGTTGCGGGGTGTGAGTCGACAGTCCACACTTGGACCCACCATGACGAACTACGATCTGCGCGCCAACCCCCGGAAATTGCGGCCGCGGCCAGCGGTCCCGCGCGAGGTGGCGGTCGAGCTGACGTCCAGCGGGGTGCCTGTTGCCGAGCGCGACTTCTTCGTCGAGGAGTTCCGAGGGGTCACGATCGTGATCGCCCTTCCCATGGTGAGCGTCGCGGCTCTGGAAGCAGTGGAACGGACGGTCGGTGAGTTCGGCACTGGCGACACGCGATTCATATTCGTGGTTCCGGCCGACCATGCTCCGGAAGTCACCGCTGCAGTCGGTGGTGTGGCCATGGCCGGTGCGACTGTCTGGAACGACGAGTCCGTCGCCCGTCTGTGGCTCGCAATCGCGGACTCGGAATGCGTCGTGATCGGGGCGGAGGCGGCCGCTGTCGCGCGCACTGCCGGCACGGTGTCTGCGAGCGTGCGGGCATCGAAAATGGTCCTGACCGATCCGGGCGGGGGCTGGGGTAATCCTCCTCGTAGCTTCGCCGACATCGACCTGCACCGCGAGCGCCTGGTCGCTCACCTGGCCGAACGGGGGCTCGACGATTTCCCCCCAGCCGCCGAGGCAGCACTTGCCGGTGGTGCATACAGCGTAAACCTTTGTCGTGCTGAGGATCTCGAATTCGAGCTGTTCACATTCGACGGCCGAGGGACCGTCCTGACCCAAGGCCGCTACCTGCACTTGGCCTCGCTACAGGTGGACGACTTCCCGGCGATAGAGGCTTTGGTGGCACAGGGAGTGCGAGAAGGGGTTCTCAAGCAGCGCAGTCGGATCGAGATTGCCAGGATGGCTGTCGGTGGGCTCGGTGCTCGGGTACTGCGCACGGGGCACCTCGCCGGCATCGTCGGACTCGAGGTGGACCGTTACGCCGGAACCGGATTCGGCGAAGTGTCCGGCTTGATCACCGTTGCCGAGTTCTCCGGACTGGGAGCAGGCGGCTTGTTGATGGACGGATTGTTGGAGGTCTGCCGCACGAAAGGCATCTCGACCCTGTTCGCGGTCACGGTCAGCAGTGAGGCCGCGGAGTTCTTCGCCAAACGCAGTTTCGTCGAGGTCGGGCATCAGGATGTGCCTGCCGCGAAGTGGGAGGACTACGACGCCGATCGGCTCGAGTCTGCTCGCTGTTTTCTACGATCCGTCTGAATATTTGCGAGGAGTGTTTTACCCGGGTGGACCTGGTGTTGACACTCCCCTTGGGGGAGGCATCACCGTGGGGTCATGACCACACAATGGGATGGACTCCCGGACAACGTGAAGAAGTTCATTACCGCACTCGACTCCAAGCAAGGCGCTCGCGGGCTCTCCGTATTCACCGCGGATGCCGTGGTAACCGATGAGGGCCACGACCACTCGGGCCGAGACGAGATCGAGGCCTGGCTGATCGCCTCGGTCAGTGAGAGTGAGTACACCTACACGAGCAAGTTCACCGGAGCGACCACATCCGGCAAGACTGTCGACGTCGAGCAGCACCTGGAAGGCAACTTCCCCGGGGGAGTCGTCGACCTGCACTACCGCTTCACGCTCGACGGTGCGCTGATCCAGGCGCTGGTGATCGAGCCATGAGCAAGCGATGGTTCATCACCGGTGGCACACCCGGCGGTTTCGGCATGGCGTACGCCGAGGTGGCGCTGGAGGCGGGGGACCGCGTGGTACTCACCGCCCGGCGTCCGGAGGAATTGGTGTCGTGGGCCGATCGTTACGGTGACCGCGTGCTCATCGTGCCCATGGATGTCACCGACGCGGCGCAGGTGCTCCGCGCGGTACACACGGCCGAGGAGCATTTCGGCGGTATCGACGTGCTGGTCAACAACGCCGGTCGAGGCTGGTACGGATCGATCGAGGGAATGGACGAGTCCTCGATACGGGCGATGTTCGAGCTGAACTTCTTCGCCGTGCTGTCCGTCACGCGCGCAGTGCTACCAGGTATGCGCACCCAAGGAAGCGGGTGGATCGTCAACGTGTCCTCGGTGGCCGGGCTTCTGGCGGCGGTCGGATTCGGCTACTACAGCGCAACAAAATACGCGATCGAAGCCGTCACCGACGCGCTGCGCGAGGAAGTCGCCGAGCACGGCATCTCCGTGTTGGCAGTCGAACCGGGCGCTTTCCGCACGAACGCTTACGCCGGATTCGCCGACGAGCCCATCGCGGAGGCCATTCCGGAATACCGCGGGATGCTGGAACAGGTGCGTGCCGCTTTCGTCGCAATGAACGGGGTGCAACCGGGAGACCCGCATCGCGGTGCCCGTGCGGTGATCGCAGCGATGGCCCAGAACCCACCGCCACACCGGCTGATCCTGGGCAACAGCGGATACGACGCCGTGATCGACGCACTGGAAGAAAACCTGAACGACATCCGGTCGAACGAAACACTGTCTCGCAGCGCGGATTTCCCCGCCTAGCCAGGCCCGCTGAATCAGAATTCGATAGCGACCCATCCGGAACATCGGACTACCGATGCCACGGTGGTGACGGCCAGGTCGTTCTCGACGACCCGGCCGTCACCACGGCACAACAGCAGCCTGCAAAGCTGTGCGAATGGCCTTCACCACTACACTGTCGACACCGATCGCCGCGGACCCAACAGCAGTCTTCGAACTGGAGTCGGATGCCCAGGTCCACGCGGAGTCTCAGGGTTCGTTCGGAGAAAGTGTTCGGTTCACATCCGATCGCAGTAGCCTCCGCCTGGGGGATGAGATCCAGATCCGCTCCAGACACCTCGGGTTCTGGTTCACCTTGACCAGCCGTATCACAGAGCACGAACGTCCTCGATATTTCGTGGACGAACAAGTCACCGGCCCTTTCTCTTCGATGCGTCACGAACACTTCTTTCTCGCAACACGTGATCACACCCAGATGGTCGACGTCATGTCAGTACAGTTTCGCGGAGGACGACTCGCCGCTCTGATTCTGGATATCCCAGGAAAGCTGTACCTTCGACGCATCCTGTGTATTCGGAACGAGTTCATCAGGCACCGCGCCGAAGCCGATCAGGCAGCGAAGGGTCGGTAACTGGTCAGAGTGTCAGCGCCCTCTGGCATTGTTCCTACTCGGAAATGCTTGGACGGCGAGAGGTATTGCGCTGCAACAAGCAGTGGGTTCCGGTCACTGGGTAAGTCTCTTATCTGATCTCGAGGTATTCGCTGACCCTCCAATCCGACGACCGTTCCGATACTGAGCGTGGCGTGAAGTCGAGGAAGTATGGCGTTATTGCCGAGAAGATGTGCCACGCGAGCGCCCACGACATCCATGCTCACTTCCCAGATACCCATCCCCATTCCGATCAGATAGAGCGCGTCACCCGCGAAGACCGACCAACCTGATTCCGGCCCGACGGAGAGCGCACCCAGTCCCACTGCTGAGACGACGACGCCCGGAGCGATCACGCGTCTTGCCCCCGACGCGCTGGATGATCGTCCCGGCGAACGGCAGACCGGATACGGCCCCCGCCGACAAGAACAGCAGACGAATCCCCAATTGGGAAGGTCGACAATGCCAGGTCCGTGCCGATGGCGGGATACGACTGATAAACGCGGTGTTCATGGGCTCCGTTGACGAGAAACGCTAGGTAGTCAGTGGTGAGATCGCGCCGCGTGCACGAGCCACCGTCACGCCGGCCGGCAGGAGAGTGCGCACCGTGGAGTCATCCTGCGCAAGAACCCCGAGCAGAACGTGAGCTACACCGATATCGCGGTCTCGGAGTGCAACTGCTTCTTTCATCGACTGCCGGAGTGCCTTTTTGGCAGCTTTGTCGAAGGGTAAATGCCGCCGTGCCGGTTCGCGCTTGCGATCGAGGGCTCCGGCACCGAATGCGGCGTCGACCTGCGAGACAACGGCATCGAGATCGATTCCAATCGACTTCAGCGCGTGAGCATCTGCGGGCCCCAGCCCAGCGCTGACCTGTACCACCGAGCGAACTGCTTCGGAAGTGACTCCAAGCGTGGTCATTCGAGTCCTTAGCGACTCGTCGGCACCGTCGAGCGCAGCAATCATCAGGTGCTCGACGCCGATACGCGACGATTGCAGTTCGCGGGCGACATCCTGCGCACCGATCACGGTGAGTCGAGCTGCTGCGGTGAACTTCTCGAACATCATCTACCTCCCTTGTCCGCCGTGCTTCTTGTGCACGGCCTGTCTGCTGACTTCGAGCGAGTCCGCAATCAATTGCCAGGGCCAACCCTGGTTGCGGGCATTGCGAACTTGGACTGCTTCGAGACGCTCGAGCAGTCGACGCAGTGCTAGCACTGCGCGAAGCCCTTCGGCAGGATCAGGGCTGCTGGCGGCTGCGGCGAGTGTTGTGGCTTCGGTCATGGTGTCAATGTAAATTGACATCGGCCGCTTGTCAATTCCGGTTGACGGCGCGATCCGCTCCTGTGACCCCAGGTTGCTGCAGGAATGGCTCTGACAACGGCACGACGACGATCTCGCAGCCGAGTCCCGCCAATGCATCGTATGAAGTCTGCATAGGGCGTACGCAATCTCAGAGGTAGTGCGAATGCCGTGGATAGGCTTCGGGGCCGACTGCGTGGATAGAAGTCTTGAATGACCTCAAAAAGGGCGGGTAGTCACGTCGTGCGTGATCCAATCGCCGGATAGCTGCCCATCGGGACGCCCGAGCGAGCGGCGTGAATGTTCATCACCTTGTTGCTGTATCCGAGTAGGTCGGCGAGCGTTGTGAATCACCCCGGCGTGTCCGGAGACTTCGTTCTTTGGGAAGGATGGAGTCATGTCGTCAGGATCGCAGAAGAGGTA